>JAFTFE010000021.1 GCA_017449765.1 Lachnospiraceae bacterium
ATAGTATTCTTGAAATCAACCTTTCTTCCCTGTGAGTCGGTTATATGTCCGTCATCAAGCACCTGTAGCAATATATTAAATACATCAGGATGAGCCTTTTCTATTTCATCAAATAATATAACCGAATAAGGCTTCTTGCGTACATTCTCGCTAAGCTGTCCACCCTCATCAAAGCCGACATATCCCGGAGGTGAGCCAATAATCTTTGATACGCTGTGCTTCTCCATATACTCAGACATATCTACTCTGATAAGCGAATTCTCATCACCGAATACCGCCTCAGCTAAAGCCTTGGAAAGCTCTGTCTTACCCACACCCGTAGGTCCTAAGAATAAAAATGAACCTATAGGACGTTTCGGATCTTTAAGTCCAACCCTGCCTCTCCTTATCGCTTTGGAAACAGCCTCGACAGCTTCATCCTGTGCAACAACTCTCTTATGCAAAGTTTCTTCAAGCTTAAGAAGTCTTGCTGACTCCGACTCAGTAATCTTATTTACCGGCACCTTAGTCCAGACAGATACAACATCCGCTATATCATCACCGGTTATCTCAAGCCTTATGTCTTCCTTACTCTTTGCTGATGCTTTAGCATTTTCTATCTTCTTTAAACTCTTCTCGATATCTTTCTTAATCGTTGAAGCTCTTTCAAAATCCCCTTCTGTTACAGCATCCTCTAATTCTTCCTCAAGTATTTTATAGTTTTCCTCTGCACGAAGGATAGTCTTATTTTTTCCATAGAGACCGAGTTTTTTCCTCGAAGCAGCCTCATCTATCAAGTCAATCGCCTTATCCGGCAAAAATCTGTCATTTATATATCTTACGGAATATTCCGTAGCAGCCTCTATCGCTTCATCTGTTACCTCTACGCCATGATGTTCCTCATATTTATGCTTTAATCCATGCAATATCTCGTTAGTCTCATCTGCAGTCGGTTCCTCAACATATACAGGCTGAAATCTACGCTCAAGAGCAGCATCCTTCTCGACATATTTTCTGTATTCTGTTCTTGTTGTAGCTCCGATTAGCTGTACTTCGCCACGTGACAAAGCAGGCTTTAATATATTAGATGCATCAAGTGCCCCCTCTGCGCCTCCTGCTCCGATTATCGTATGAAGCTCATCGACAAAGAGTATAACATCTCCCGCAGCTTTAACCTCATTTATAACTTTCTTAATTCTCTCTTCGAATTCACCACGGTATTTTGAACCTGCCACCATACTTGACAGATCAAGATTGATTATCCTCTTGTTCCTTAATATCTCAGGGACATCTCCCAAAGCTATCAGCTGCGCAAGTCCTTCAACTATGGCAGTCTTACCTACTCCCGGTTCTCCCACAAGACAAGGATTATTTTTCATTCTCCTGCATATAATCTGCATAACTCTCTCAATCTCTGAGTTTCTTCCTATAACAGGATCAAGCCCTCCCTCAAAAGCAATCTTGGTCAGATTCTTACTGAACTGATCAAGTGTGGGAGTGTTTGATGAACTTTTCTTCTTCTGTGACGGATTCTTAATTGCAGAGAATTCCTTCTTTGCCACAGAAGCATCAACACCTACTGCAGTAAGTGTGTCCGTATATATCTTCTGCATATTTACAGACATCGACTCAAGCAGCTTATAAGCTATGCTATCCGTCGCCTTTATTAATGCAATAAGAAAATGTTCCGATCCTATATTCTTGCTTTTTTGCTTTATTGCCTCTTTCTCACTTGCCGAGAGTACACCGTTTAATCTGTTGGAATAAGAAATCTTCTTGGTTTTGCCCTTGCCAAATTCACTTATCTTGCCAAGATATTCCTTTACAACCTTTTTATTGGCATCATTTTCAGAAAGCACTCTGTAAGCAGTTCCCGATGGATAGGTTATAAGAGCATACAGAAGATGCTCCGTTCCTATAAAGCTGTGCTTCATTTCTATTGCAGTTTCCCTGGCAATGTCGAGTATCTCCTGTGCCTGCAATGTATATTCTAATTTCATAATTTACCTCCATCATCACGAAAATCCCCAAATTCCTTATATATATCGGATATTATCTGGTGCATTTCCTCAACAGTGATATTCTTACATACAGCCTCCGCTACCATCATACGCATATTGACGTTCATAACCTCAAGGTGTCTTGGTCTTGTATCCAAAGACACACATACCACTGCCCCTTTCCTTCTGTCAAGCTTAAGATAACCGTCCTCTCGTAAAAGCGCATAAGCTTTATTAACAGTATGCATATTTACCCCTAATTCATCCGCAAGCTGTCTGACTGACGGCAGAGATTCACCGTCCTTTATCTCATCCTGTGCTATTCCAATAATTATTTGATTTCTAAGCTGCATATAGATTGCTTCATCGCTGTTAAAATCAATCTTTATTATCATATTATCCCTTCTTATCATCTATGACGTTTATCCATAAGACAAACCCGCTGCCTACTGCTCGTCTATCGCTTTACCTATATCATTACGCATATACTTATTATCAAAGTTTATCCATTTTACCGCTTCATATGCATTCGCTCTTGCCTTAAATAAATCTTCACCTTTTGCAGTAATCCCCAATACACGTCCTCCATTTGTAAGGACCTTGCCGCCCTCACTTTTGGTTCCTGCATGGAATACATAGTAACCTTCCTTATCCTTAAATGTTTCAAGTCCTGTTATCTCAAAACCTTTTTCATAATGCTCAGGATATCCGTCTGATGCAAGTATTACACAGACAGCAGCATTGTCTTCAAAATCTAAATTCACTTCATCAAGTCTGCCATCTATACATGCTTCCATTACATCAATGATATCATTTCTCATTCTCGGAAGTACAACCTGAGCTTCAGGATCTCCAAATCTTGCGTTATACTCAAGTACCTTCGGTCCATCCTCCGTAAGCATAAGTCCGCAGAAAAGTATTCCCTTAAAATCTCTTCCCTCTGATTTCATAGCCGCCATTGTCGGCTTATAAATCTTCTCCATACAGAATTTATCTATATCATCAGTATAGAACGGACTTGGTGAAAATGTACCCATACCTCCGGTGTTCAGACCTTTATCTCCGTCTTTAGCTCTCTTGTGATCCTGTGCAGAGGTCATAGGCTTAATATTTGTTCCATCGCAGAAGCAGAGTACCGAAACCTCTCTGCCCGTCATAAATTCTTCTATAACAATCTTATCTCCCGCTTTGCCGAACTGCTTATCAAGCATAAGTGTCTTAACACCTGCCTTAGCCTCCTCAAGATTGTTGCATATAAGTACGCCCTTGCCAAGCGCAAGACCATCGGCTTTAAGGACTATCGGCATCTTTGCAGTCTCAAGGTATGAGAGTGCCGCATCAGCATTATCAAACACCTCATATGCTGCTGACGGTATGTTGTACTTCTTCATCAAATCTTTTGAAAAAGCCTTTGAACCTTCTATAATCGCAGCGTTCTTTGCCGGACCGAACACTCGAAGTCCTGCTTCTGTGAACGCATCGGCAACACCTGCCACAAGCGGGTCATCAGGTCCGATTATCGTTAAATCTATCTCATTTTTCTTAGCAAATTCCACTAATTTTTCTGCATCCATAACAGATATATCCACACACTCAGCAACCTCAGCTATACCTGCATTTCCCGGGGCTGCATATAATTTATCCACTCTTTTGCTCTCACTGCATTTAACCGCTATGGCATGCTCTCTTCCGCCACCGCCTACTATAAGTACTTTCATCTTATTTCTCCTTTTTAATTAATTATTTATCAATTATTGTGAATTAGCAATTTTATTTATGGCAGCAGGAAGTATCTTCCATTCTGCCTCCTCCATAATACGCTGTTGGAGCTCTTTCGGAGTGTCTCCTTCCTTTACCTCAACAGCCTTCTGCATTATGATAGGACCTGTATCAGTTCCCTTGTCCACATAATGAACCGTAGCACCCGATATTTTGACACCTCGTTTAAGTGCCGCCTCATGCACCTTAAGTCCGTAATATCCTGTGCCACAGAAGGATGGAATAAGAGAAGGATGAATGTTTATTATCTTATTAGGATAAGCTTCAATCATCTTCTCCGGTATAACAACCAGAAATCCTGCTAAGACTATCAAATCAGGCGCAAGAGAATTAACCTTCTCTAAAAGTCCTTCATTAAATGCCTCTCTGTCAGGATAATCCTTCGGAGATACAACAAAACTGTCAATCCCTGCCTTATCCGCCCGCTCCAGAGCATGTACACCGTAATTATTACTTATTACTCCGACTATCCTTGTATTTTTTATAAATCCATTATCTATTCCATCTATGATTGCTTGTAAATTCGTTCCGCCGCCTGATACAAGAACAACTATGTTTAACATAATTCCACTCCTTTTTCACCGGACTTAACTTCACCTATAATATAAGCCTTATCACCGGCAGCCTCTATCGCCGAAAGAGTCCGGTCCACATCAGAAGGTGATACTGCAACCACCATTCCGATACCCATATTATACGTGTTGTACATCATCTTTTCTTCAATATTACCCTTCGATGCCAACAGTTTAAATATAGCAGGTACCTCATAAGAATTCTTATCTATCACTGCTTTTACTCCATCAGGAAGCATCCTCGGAATATTCTCATAAAAACCGCCGCCTGTGATATGGCTGCATCCTTTAACTCTGACACCGCTATCCTTTATGCTCTTCAAAGCCTTTACATATATTCTGGTCGGCTCAAGAAGCGCCTCTCCAAGAGTCTTTCCAAGCTCATCATAATATGTATCAAGGGATTCCTTAGTCATCTCGAACACCTTTCTCACAAGAGAAAAGCCATTGCTGTGAACTCCGCTTGATGCTATACCGATAAGCTTATCCCCATCCTTAATATCCGCACCGGTTATAAGCTCTTTCTTATCAACTACTCCTACCGCAAAACCTGCAAGGTCGTATTCATCCTCCGGCATAAGCCCCGGATGCTCTGCAGTCTCACCTCCTACAAGTGCTGCGCCGCTTTGAGCGCACCCTTCTGCCACACCGCTTACTATGGAAGCAATCTTCTCGGGATAGTTCTTTCCGCATGCTATATAATCAAGGAAAAATAATGGCTCTCCGCCCGAGCAGGCTATATCATTTACGCACATGGCAACTGCATCTATACCTATAGTATCGTGCTTATCCATAAGAAATGCCAGTTTCACCTTAGTTCCGCAGCCATCTGTACCCGACAGAAGAACAGGCTCATCCATATTCTTGATTTTGCTAAGATCGAAAGCTCCCGCGAAGCCACCAATCTCTCCCAGCACTTCTTCTCTCATAGTCTTTTTTATGTGCTTTTTCATAAGTTCAACTGACTTGTATCCTGCTTCAATATCTACACCGGCATTTTTATAATCCATATTTTCTTCCTCCTGAAAATAACAACTTTTTATCTTGTTTATTATAGTTGATGTAGAACACTTTGTAAAGTATTCATATCCTATAAATTTATTGATATTTACTTGTAATTGTGATAGATTATATATGTAGCTTAAAAATATTTTTATGGGGAATGGACAAATGAAAAATAAAAAAAGACTTAATATTGGTTTCTTTACATGTCATCTTGATAATGACTATGCTTATGAGATATGTAAAGGCGTTGATTATGCTGCAAATGAATTAGATGTTAATCTGATTGTATTTCCGGGTATGTATATGAATGCATCATATAACGATCCCCAGAATGCACGCTTTGATTATCAGTATAATTCTATTTTTTATTACGCTTCTAAACATACATTAGATGCACTTATTGTATCTATAGGCTCCATAGGCAGTTTTCTTTCCGAAAATGATATGATTAAATTTTTGGAGAATTTCGATGTGCCTATTCTTACATTAGAGATAGAGGTGCCCGGCTACCCTGTATTATATACGGAAAGCAAGACAGGCATGCGTCAGGTTATCGAGCATCTTATAAAGGAACATGGCAAAACAAAAATCGGTTTTGTCAGCGGCAGAAAGGAAAATGCCGACGCACAGGAAAGATTAAAAGTATATTGTGATGTACTTAAAGAGAATGGTATTGAAATTGATGAAAATAAAATAGTATATGGTAACTTTTCAGAATTTACCGAAGATATTGTAAATGATCTTCTTGACAGGAATCCTGACCTTGAAGCTATCGCTTTTGCAAATGACCAGATGGCTATAGGCGGATATACGGCAATTAAAGCTCGCGGATTGGAAATCGGCAAGGACATTCTCGTAACCGGCTATGATGATTCCGCTGCATCTATTATATTGGAACCGCCTCTTACAACCGTACATAACAGTGCAATTACAATGGGATATAAGTCAGTATATGAAGCAGTTAATCTCGTAAACACAGGTAAGACAGAGCTAAGTACACTTAATTCAAAAATCATTGAACGTGCTTCCTGTGGCTGTGACTATCATAATGAGGATAATATATCTGATATTAAGAACGTTTTTTCCTCATCGCTTGAGGATGCAGTAGGAAAAATCGACGAATTGCTTTATGACGGCTACACAAATGCTTTTTACTATGATAAGCTGATTAATACCTTGAATCCATTTTTTGAGATGATTCTTTCGCCAATTGTTGACGGAAGCTTTGATTATGACATCAAAAAAATCACTGATTTTGCATACAAACTGCCTGAATCATATGTTATCAACGGATTATTTAACTACGATAAAACTATTTATTCATTGAGCAGATTAAGAGATATGCTTTTGCTTGTATTACAAGATAATCCGGAACATGTTGTAAAAATATCAACATTATTTAACAGTATACTGGAGACACTTTTATTCCATACTTCAAGCGATTTATTTAATGTTATCAGGATAAATAAATCAGATTCATGGACATCAATGTATATTACAAGAGATGCTATTACATACAGTACGGATGAGGAAGCCTGCTTTAAACTTATAATGGATAAGCTGTATGGTGACTTTGAATTCAAAAGCTCATATATATACATTTATGATGAGCAGGAGCCTGTAAGATTATTGCCTGACGCTTCCTGGAAGGTTCCTGACACATTATATCTGCAGGTATGTAACGATTCAGGTAAAACCACATATCTGACAGGTGATACTCGTATTATATCTTCATCAGATGTATTTTTTAATAACTACACACCATATAACAGAAGACGAACCATGGTAGTTACGCCTTTGTTCACAACTAATGTACAATATGGTCTTTTTGTAGGAGAGGTTGATATTACACACTTTAATCATATTTATTCAACCTCATTGCAATTGTCAACTTCATTAAACTTTTTGTCTCTGATGAAAAAGCAGATATCAATCCAGAAAAAACTTGCCATATCTGCTACAGAGCTCAACAAAAAGAATAAACTTTTAAATGAACTCTCCATCACAGATCCTCTTACGGGAATAAATAACCGTAGAGGTTTCCTGGATAGTGTACAGGAATTAGTCAATGCAGACGAAAGTGAAAATATGGAAGCGATGATAGTATTTGCCGATATGGATAACTTAAAACAGGTTAATGATAAATTCGGTCATAATAATGGGGATTTTGCAATCAAGAGTATAGCAAACATACTTAGAGCAAGCTTCTCCGATGATGATATAATAGGTCGAATCGGCGGAGATGAATTTGTTGCTTTTGCATTTTTAGATGATCTTGACAGAAAGGATGAAATAATCAGTTCAATTAAGGAATATTCCAAGGAATTGAATGATAGCTGCGGTAAGCCATACTATATAGATATAAGTCTTGGAGTATACACCTTCACCTGTTCACAGATGTTAAGTATAGAAGAAGTGCTCCACCACGCTGATGAAGCACTTTATGAACAAAAGAAAAACAAACGTAAGAGTGTAGTCAAAGGAGCACTCTAAAATACAGCATTATAAATATCAGTCGTAACGTCTGATTTATTCATGGAATATATATGTATGCCATCCACTCCGTGAGCGATTAAATCCTCCACCTGTGCGATGGCATATTCTGTTCCTGCTTCCTTCATACCCTCTGCATCCTCTCCATATTTTGCAATCAGGCTTGATAATTTCTTTGGCACTGATGAACCGGATAAGGATACACTCGTTCCAAGCTGATTCACCTTAGTAATAGGCATTATTCCAGCGTGAACAGGTATGTTTATTCCCGCTTTTCTTATCTCTTCCATAAATTTATAGAATAAATCATTATCAAAAAACATCTGGGTAATGAAGCTGTCAACTCCAAGTTCAGCCTTTAATTTGAGATACTTAATGTCCTCTTCCATAGATGATGACTCAGGATGAACTTCAGGATAACAGGCTGCAGCTATTGACATATCACTGTTTTCCCGTATTACCTTAACCAAATCCGAAGCATGCTTATAATATCTTGACTCAAATTCTTCTTCTGTCATATTACGCGGTCTGTCGCCTCTTAAGGCAAGAACATTTTTTACTCTCTTTTGCTTTAATTCATCAAGCAGAGATAAAAGAGACTCTTCGGTAAGTCCAACAGCTGTAATATGAGCCAACGCTTCAACCTCACAAATATTCTGAATGTATGCAGCTATGGTTGCTGTTTTTTTACTGTTGCTTCCTCCTGCACCATATGTAACGCTTATAAAATCAGGATTTAACAATTTTATCTCATCTAAAGTCTTAAATATATCATAGATATCATCATTTCGCTTAGGCGGAAATACCTCACATGAAAAAACTGTTTTCTTTTTATACATATCTTTTATCATCAATTCATCCTTCCTTATCTGCTGTTTTTATCTTACTGTCAGAATCAATATCAGTTATATCCGATACCGTTTTATTATCTGATTTATCTTCTTTCACTTTTTCTTCTTTATCGCTTTCATTCTTCTCCAACTCACGTGCCTTTTCCCTCTCCATATAAAGCTCATTAGACAGAAGCTGGCTTAAATCCAAAATCTGTAAGTATCTTTCTTCTTTACTGAGTTCCTTAAGGCTCGCCATAAGCTCTGCCTTATTATCAGCTACAAGTTTTGCTTTTTCCTCCAACACGGAAACCATCCTGCCATATTGGTTATTAATTATATCATATGCCTGCGCTATAACATCATTAACCTCCGTAAGCATCTCATCTGTATATATGAGCGACGCTGCATATATATCACTTGCAGTTCTAAGTGCGGACTTTTCTTCACCGCTTAAATCACTTGCCCTAAAGCCGCTTCCCACAGAGGATACATGTTTTGTAACCCGTATCCTGCTTGCGCTTTTTTCAGCTTCGTAAACTATCTCCTCAGCTTCCTTCTTGGCATCATTTATTATTTTACCTTTACGGTCATTAACCTCTCTGTATACTTTAAGTTCTCCCTCAACTATATTTTCGAGTTCCTTAAGCATAAGTATGGCTTCATCTTTATTTACCATTACCTTGCCTGTAGACAGAGGCACACTCTGACCATTCTCAATCATATCAATTAATTTATTAATTATTACTTCGGTTCTGCCGTTTTCCATATCATATCTCCAAATTTTAAGGCTATCGTAAAAGCGATAGCCTTTCATAAATTCATAATTATCAAAAATTATATAAATGTAAGTAAATCATCAATCTCTTTACGAGGTGTTGGATTAGGAACACTCTCAGGATATCCTATAGGAATAAGTGTTGTAACCGTCTTTCCTTCCTCAAGTCCGATAATCTCAGCTACCTTCTTGTCATCAAATATACCTAAGATACAACTGCCTACGCCCTTCTCGTGTGCTGCAAGACAGAAAGTCTGGGCAGCAATACCTGCATCAAACATCTCCCATCCGGCACCTTTGCTCGTTGTGAAGCTTCCGTCTTTCTCATAACCGCATCTGCCGTTAATCTGTGTGATAACCACAAGCGACGCACACTTGCTTATTATACCATTATTATGCTCAAATCCCAAGGTAGCTTCTTGTGCTATCTTTTTTATTACCTCTTTATCTTCAACTACGACATATCTTAAAGTCTGTGAGTTCTTCCATGTCGGTGCCATTCGTGCAACATCAATTATTTCTCTGATAGTATCTCGGCTTATTGCCTCATCCTTATAAGTTCTTATACTTCTTCTTGTTTTAATACATTCAATAGCGTCCATCTTAATCTCCTTTTTATTCTGTTAACTATATTATCTATACCCGAAAGCTCAACAAAATCAACAACAAATATTATCTTGAAAGAAATCCGATAATATGCTAATCTAAACCTTGTGTAAGTCAGACGAGTGATTGCGGCTGTATTATTACAGGTGAGGAAAGTCCGGGCTTCATAGGGCAGGATGCCGGATAACGTCCGGTGGAGGTGACTCCCAGACAAGTGCAACAGAAATAAACCGCCGATTTTATCGGTAAGGGTGGAAAGGCGAGGTAAGAGCTCACCGCTGTACTGGTAACAGGACAGGCTCTGTAAACTCCATCCGAAGCAAGACCAAACATAAGACTATACAGCTGCCCGCTGTGTCTTTAGGTAGGTCGCTTGAGCCTTATGGTAACATAAGGCCTAGATAGATAATCACTCTCGACATAACCCGGCTTATAGTCTGGCTTACACTAATATCTAACTTACACCCATTCCAAATCTGATTCTATGCCTGTTAATATCATTCCACATTATACAATGGTCGATAAGACTGATAGACAGTCTCTGGTATTTTTTGATAATCTCATCACGGTGCAGTAATCCATCCATTACATCGCGTATCATATCACGCATATTCTCAAGAATTACTTTGTGCATTTCATCACCAAAAAGACCAATTATGAATTTACTCCTGTCAGGAAGCATATAATATATCTCCCAGAACTTATCATAAATATCTTCGCATTCAATATTATCGCTGATAAGGTCAAAACATTCATTTTTCTCTGCATTCGGAATACCGGCATGCCTTGCGGTAAGTCTCTGACATTGCAGTTTCAAATCCTCATCATCTTTTCTGAATTCGTTGAACGTATCCAATCCATAGGAGAAAAACACATCCCGGTACATCTCCATATGCATACGCTCCTTGTATTGACTCTTGTTAAGAATCATCCATAAAATAGTGTCAAAATCATTAGTCTTTTCACCATATATAAGAGAATATGTACTATAAACAACTATAGACAACATATACTCCTCTATATCCCCCTCATTTCCGGTGAAAAAAGCAAGTGATTTTAACTTTGCCCCCAAACTCCGATAATCATTCTCACTTAATTCAAGGTCGCTGATTATACGGATTTTATCCATCTGTCCTTCAAAATACTTCTGCATCTGCAGAAGGTTTATCTTACTACCTGCTTCCATAGGCCCTCCTCCTTTCGCCTACACAAATCTACATCAACACGGTAATACATTATATTAAATTTTAAATCACGAACTTTTATCTAATTTACATTTTATCACAACTGCTAATTATTGTCACTATACACTTTTGTTTTTATGTTGGCATAATTCTCATTAAAATAAATGTCATACCATATAAGAAACATATATACAGTCCAGATTTTTTTACTCATGTCCTGCTTACCGTTCTTATGCTTATCAAGTATCGCTACAAGCTTGTCCGTATTAAAAAACTTCTCGGCCGCCTCGCTTGTAAATGCTTCCTTAATCCTGCCATAGCAGTCATCCTGTCTTAACCATTTAGCTATAGGTACAGGAAATCCCAATTTCTTTTTGGATGCAACCTCCTTAGGCAGATATTTATTCGCACATTCTCTGAATGCATATTTTGTTGTCTTGTCATGTATCTTGAATTCTGTAGGTATCTTCCTTGCAGTTTCAAATAAAACTTTGTCAAGAAAAGGAACCCTTGACTCAAGCGAATGTGCCATACTCATCTTGTCCGCCTTAAGAAGAATATCTCCTATAAGCCAGAAATTCATATCTATATACTGCATCTTGGTTACATCATCATAACCTTCCGCTTCCGCTTTATCATAGAAGCTTCCTGTGATGTCCTGAATATATTTTTTACTCATTCCCTTCGGAAGCTTCATAATCTGAGAAGCTTCTTTCTCATTAAACCTGAAAGCATTTCCCACGAATCTCTCACGAAGCGGCGTACAGCCTCTTATAATGAAATTCTTACCTTTAACATTCGGGCCTATCTTGGCTATACCTCTCATAACCTTTTTGACAGGTCTTGGTATCTTATTAAAAGGTCTTAAAGAAAACGGCTCATGATATATATTATATCCACCGAAAAACTCATCTGCACCCTCACCGGAAAGCACAACTTTAACTTTCTTTGCAGCTTCCCTGTCAACAAAATATAGTGCTATACAAGAAGCATCTGCAAGAGGCTCATCCATATGATACTGCACAGAAGGAAGTACATCCCAATACTCATCCGAAGTAATCGTCTTATCATAATTCTCAAGTTCAAGCTTCTTAGACAGCTTCTTGGCATAATCAATCTCCGCATAACCATCATTTTCGAAACCAACTGTAAAAGTCTTGGTACCACTGTATCTTGCCACAAGATAGCTTGAGTCCACACCACTCGATAAAAGTGAAGCAACCTCAACATCACTAATCATATGATAATCTACCGAATTCTTAGTAGCATCATCAATCCTCTTAACCCATTCATCCTTAGTAAGTCCCTTCTCAGGTTCAAAGGTCGGCTCGAAGTATCTTGTTATCTCAAGTTTTCCATCCTTGTAGACCATATAATGTCCCGGCATAAGCTTATATATTCCCTTGAAAAAAGTCTCAGGAAGAACAGAATACTGAAATGTAAGATAAGCCTGTAATGCTTCCAGATTTACTTCTTTTTTATATTCAGGATATTCAAGTATACTCTTAATCTCAGAACCAAAGACAAGGTTATCGTTTATAAGTCCGTAGTAAAACGGCTTAATACCAAAATGATCCCTCGCACCGAACAAGGTTTTATTCTTCTTATCCCATATGACAAAGGCAAACATACCTCTTAAATGAGTTACAAGATCCGTACCGTATTCTGCGTATCCGTTAATAAGTGTCTCTGTGTCGGAATTATTCTGAAAAGTATATCCCTTTTGGATAAGCTCTTGTCTTAACTCTTTGTAATTATATATCTCACCGTTAAATACAACCGTTATATCCTTATCCTTGTTAGACATGGGCTGTGAACCATTATCAAGGTCTATAATACTTAATCTTCTGAATCCGAGATAAATACCGTCATCAATATACTGTCCGGCAGAATCAGGTCCTCTGTGAATAATTTTATTCATCATATTCGTAAGAACATTTTTATAGTCGTCATTTAAACTTCCGGTAAAACCACATATTCCACACATCTTCGCATCTCCCTTTTAAATTTTTTCAGCATTAGTTATGTCCAAAACAGCCTCCGCCCACAAACTCACGTAAGATGGAGTTCTTAGGTATGTCCGTAGTATCAAGACCGACAAAATAATCCAAGAACTTAAGCAGTCTCTTAGCCTCATAATATTCAAAACTGTCTCGTGGCACAGCAAAAAGTAAAGGCTCAGCAAACTGTTTAATCACACTTAATTCATGTATAAGTGCCGAATTAAACATGACATCTGCTTCCTCTTGAAAAGGAAATATATACTTTTCCTCGCCTCTTCTTACTGACGGCCACATAGAAATAGTCTTCTGAGCATCATTTCCTCTTGTACGGGCGTCACGGACAATCCTTCTGATAAGTCTGCCGTCCGTCGTAGGAATCCTGTTGTGCTCATCAATATTAATCTGCGTAAGAGCGCTTATGTATATCCTGAATTTACTTTCATCAGGAATCTCTCTGGTCATGAGTGGATTTAGTGCATGAATCCCCTCTGCTACAAGAACGTCTCCCTTATTAAGCTTTAACTTCTTTCCCTTGTACTCTTTTACGCCTATTGTGAAATTAAATGTAGGGATATCAATCTCCTCTCCATTTAACAGCTGTTTTACATCTGTATTAAACAAGTTAAGATCCATCGCTTCTATGCATTCGAAATCATAGTTACCATCCTCATCACGCGGAGTAAGATCCCTGTCCACAAAATAATTATCAAGCTCAAGCGGATAAGGTCTTAAACCATGTGCCCTAAGCTGTACGCTGAGTCTGTGTGAAAAAGTAGTCTTGCCTGATGAGCTCGGTCCTGCGATCAGAACAATCTTTCTTCCGTCATTTTTAATCATCTCAGCAATATCAGCAATCTGCTTTTCCTGCAAAGCTTCCTGCGCAAGCATAAGCTCTTTTATATCCCCGGTTGTAATCGAATTATTAAGCTGGCCAACACTGTCTACATCTAACATTCTTCCCCAGTCATCAGATGTTTTAAGCACCTCAAACAACTTTTTTTGAGGTTTAAACTCAGGAATAACGCTATAGTCCTTCTTATCAGGTGACATAAGCACGAAGCCCTCATCATATGTGAACAAATCAAAGCATGTAAGATAACCTGCCGAATATACCATATATCCATAGAAATAATCTTCATATCCGTCAAGATTATAAATATTAACCCTTGACGCTCTTCTGTATCTGAAAAGATTGGCTTTATCAAATCTGCCCTGTTTTTCAAATCTTGTTATGGCATCCTCAACACTTATGGACATCTTGTATATTCTCATATCCTCTGCAACAATATCAAGCATTCTTTGTTTGACTTTGGCAATCAGTTCCTCACTTGGTTTTTCAAGCCTTACATCTTCCTTTTTATTAAGCAGCTTACAGTAATATCCGGTTCCCATCGAATACATAACATTAACCGCATAATCCCTCTTAGTCTCAAGAACATCTGCAAACGCCTTAACCATAAGCAGCGTAAGACTTCTTCTGTATGTATCAAATCCCATTACAGAGTTTCTTGAAACCAATTCTAACTTTCCGTTCCTTTTTATTTTCTTTCCAAGTTCACACAGCTTATTATCCATAAATGCAAGAAGATACTCATGATTTTCATCTTTTACAAATTCATCTATGAAATCCTTTATACTTGTACCTCTTTCAACATTATAAGTCTTATCTTCAAATGTAATTGCATACTTATCCATTTATTTCACGTCCTCCATATACTTTGACTAATCTGTCAGAAGTCCTAACACCATAACATAAATAACAAAATTATACTATTTCAAACGGCAAACCTGTGTCCAAAATCTCCATATAAACATCAGGCATAAAATCCTTAAGATAATTATACATATAATCCATAAATAATTTCTCGATACCATAATGTGATGCATCAATTATCGTAAGCCCTGCTTCTACCGCATCTATGCCGTCATGATGACCGATATCACCCGTTATAAGACAGTCAGCATGCTTCTTGATTGCCTCACCTATGACGCTTTTACCGGAACCCGGAGATATGGCTATCTTCTCTAATTTAGTCTGCTTATCTCCATATATCATCACATTATTCAACCCAAATACATTTTTGACGTGAGCGGCATAATCTATAAGTGAAACCGCCGAATCAAGCATACCGACCTCACCTATTCCTTCACCATTTAAGGTCTCATCAAGTACCTCTGTATTCTTTAATGAAAGCCTCTTAGCTGCTTCACGTCCCATACCGCCTTTTGTATCAAAATTAGTATGCATGGCATAACAGCATATTCCTGCCTCGGCGAGAGATAAAATTTTTTCGCCAAGTACAGAGCTATCATTTACTCTTTTAACACTTTTAAATATCATCGGATGATGTGAAACAATCATATCAAAGCCTTGTTCTACAGCATAGCTGCATACTTCTTTAGTAACATCAAGCACAAGAAGGAGTTTCTTCACCTCTTTATCCCTGCGTCCCACCAAAAGTCCGACATTGTCCCAGTCAAGCGCATATTCGGGAGGTGATTGTCTATCCAAAATATCAACAATATCCTTACATAACATTTATCTATCCTCACTTATGTAAAACAAATAATATATAATTCACCAGAAGCTATAAGCTGTCTAATACCTCTTCAATCATTTTTATGTCTTTTTTCAGTTCAATAACTTTGTTCATTGAATTATCCGTCTTTATATCAGATAATTTATCAATCAATTCTTTATTCTTATGTTGTTGCAGAGATAAATATTCCTTTAACACAGAATCTTTTCTCTGAATAAGAAGCTTACCGTACAAAAGTTCAGCTTCGGAGTAATTAATAAGCTTATTATCACACGGTACAGCCTTCATTACCACATAATACTTACCCTCGTCAACAAGCATTTTCTCATCTGTTATTATGTATTTAATATCCAACAGATACCGTCTTACCTTCTCAGGCTCCGATTGTGGCTGTAATACAAGCCCAACACCACGTTCAATATGCTTCCTGCCTTTCTTAAGTATATCTATGATAAGTTCTCCACCCATACCTGATATGACGGCCTGATCTATCTCACCGACTTCAATCTTATCAAAACCATCCGATAGACGTATATCAATCTCAGAAGACAGTCCATACATTTTTACATTGTTCCTTGCAATATCCAACGGACCCTGTCTTACATCTGCAGCAATGACTTTGCCGGCCTTTTTGCTCTGTATCAGATAAATAGATATAAAAGCATGGTCACATCCTATGTCTGCAATTTTATCTTTATCCGTCATATCAGCTATAGCCTGCATCCTCGGTGATAACTTTAAATATGACATAATCTATTCCTCATTCACCCGGTTCTTTATCAGTTATTGTCATCAAGATAATCCTTAAGCTTTCTGCTTCTGCTTGGATGTCTTAACTTTCTTAATGCCTTCGCCTCAATCTGTCTTATACGCTCTCTGGTGACATTGAATTCCTTACCAACCTCTTCAAGAGTTCTTGCACGTCCGTCATCAAGACCAAATCTAAGCCTTAATACCTTCTGCTCCCTCTCGGTAAGTGTTCCGAGCACATCCACAAGCTGTTCTTTTAGCAATGTAAATGCTGCGGCCTCAGCAGGAACAGGTACATTCTCATCCTGTATAAAGTCACCTAAATGACTGTCTTCTTCCTCACCTATAGGTGTCTCAAGAGATACAGGTTCCTGAGAAATCTTTAATATCTCTCTTACTCGTTCAACAGGAATATCCATCTCTTCAGCTATCTCCTCAGGAAGCGGTTCTCTGCCAAGGTCCTGAAGGAGCTGTCTGGATACTCTGATAAGCTTGTTAATCGTCTCAACCATATGAACAGGTATACGTATAGTCCTTGCCTGATCCGCTATGGCACGGGTTATAGCCTGTCTTATCCACCAGGTTGCATAGGTAGAAAACTTATATCCCTTTCTATAATCAAACTTTTCAACAGCCTTAATAAGTCCCAAATTGCCTTCCTGTATAAGATCCAAGAAGAGCATTCCTCTTCCGACATATCTTTTGGCGATGCTTACAACTAATCTTAAGTTAGCCTCTGCCAGCTTCTTCTTAGCTTCTTCATCACCCTCTTCCATCTTCTTAGCAAGTTCGATCTCTTCATCAGCACTAAGAAGAGGTACCTTACCAATCTCTTTTAAGTACATTCTGACAGGATCTTCTATACTTACACCATCAGGCACGCTAAGGTCAATATTTTCCACATCAACATCCAAATCTTCTTCCTCAGCAGCAAGAAGAAGATCATCAGGTTCTTCATCGTCATCATCAGCAGTAATGTTTAAAACATCTACATTATGAGCCTCAAGATATTCGAAAATCATAGTCATACGCTCTGTATTAAGTTCTATTTCCTTACAATCCTTGAAATGGTCTATAATCTCTGTGTCCTCAATGACCATCTTCTTTTTCTTCGCAAGTTCCAAAAGCTCAGCCATCTTGGCCTCAAATTTTTCTTTCACTGCCTCACTGTCTTTTGTAACTGCTTCGTCCTGTAATATGTCCTGATTCTCAATATCCTTATTTTTTTTCTTTTTCTCTGCCATTTATCTATATCCTCCCATAGTGATAAATATTTTAACCATTCTTTAATGAAATATGTAACTTTGAAATCCTTGCCTTCATTTTGATAAGATCCTGGAATTTCTCCACATCATTCGTGCACTGCGGAAGCTTCCAATCAATGTAGCTTATCTTGGCTTTTCTTACTAAATCATTTATTGCCCTTTCTTCTTCTTCGTAATCCATCTCAAAAGGCAGCTCAGTCTGCATAATACCGGCTACAACTCTCTGCTTGTCCACATCATCGAACTTATCAAGTATGGCTGCAGGTTTTACTGTGCCCGTATCCCTATACTGAGCAAAAAGACAGACAGCTACCGGATGAATATCTTCGTCATAAAAATCCTCCTCGGATATTATGCCCTCAAGAATCTTAAATAACCTGACATCATTAATCATCCATGTAAGCAAAATACTCTGCGTCTTGGTTAAATCATTATTCCCTCTTTCCTCATTTCTTATATTATTACTTCTTTCAGCTGCAACATCCGTCTCACTCACTGCACCTTGCAGTTCAATTGTTCCATATTTGGTAACCATGCCTTTAAGACCATCCCTGTCGAGATTATATTTATCTGCGACTGCATCTATATAACTATGTCTTGCTACAGGTTCCTCAATGGATGAAAGACGTCTTGCAACATCCTTAGTAAACTTTATCTTCTCCTCAGGATCTTTAAGATTAAATTTACCTGAGATAGTATCAACCTCAAATACAATACCGGTAACTGCATCCCTTATACGTTCTTCATAAGCTTCCTTACCAAGATTTTTAATAAACTCATCAGGGTCTTTATATGGCTTCATATCAATAACCCTTGTGGTAAGACCGACCTCTCTGAAAATCCCTATTGCTTTTAAGGTGGCGTTGGTTCCGGCACCATCACTGTCATATGCAAGATATACCTCATCCGTATATCTTTTGATAATATTGGCATGTCCCATTGTAAGTGCTGTTCCAAGCGAAGCAACAGCATTGTCGAATCCTGCCTGATGCATGGATATTACATCCATATATCCTTCACAAATGATTATACCCCTTTTTTTTGAGCGTCTGGCTATATTCATCGCAAAAAGATTATGGCTTTTGTCAAATATCGGCGTCTCTCTTGTGTTAAGATACTTAGGTTTTCCATCACCTAATACTCTGCCGCCAAAAGCTATGACTTTGCCGTTTATATCGGTAATGGGCACCATAACTCTGTTCCAGAACATATCGGTTGCGCCCTTATCTTCACCAAAAGAAATTAATCCCGTGTCTCTTAGCTGGTCGTCCTTATATCCTTTACTTTTCAAATACTGATACAAATCATTCGGAAAAATATCAGCATATCCCATACCGAAGTTATAAATTGTCTCCTCTGTAAAGCCTCTGTTCTTAAGATATTCTCTGGCTTTTTCGCCATGTTCAGTCTTCATGAGAAGATAATGAAAATACCCTGCCGCAGCCTTATTAATCTCCTTAAGAACAACCTTATAATTCTCTCTTGCCTTCCTCTCCTCGCTCATATCCTGCTCGGGAAGCTGATAACCGCATCTGTCTGCTAAAAATTTGACCGCCTCCGGAAATGAAAAATTCTCATATTCCATGATAAATGTATATACATTTCCGCCTACTCCGCAGCCAAAGCAGTGATACATCTGCTTATCCCGACTTACATGAAAAGACGGTGTCTTCTCATGATGAAAGGGGCAACAAGCAGTATAGGAATTGCCTTTATGCTTAAGGCTCACATATCCGCCTATAATGTCGATAATGTCATTTCTACTCCTGACCTCTTCTATGACATCATCAGAATAATATGCCATGTAATGACACCTCTCTTAAATTAATTATTTTTTAAACTCTGTTATTATACGTATTATTATTGCTTGGAATAATGTGATATTTACTTCTGCCAAGAGTTCGGTATAAACAATTCTTTAGCCTTACCTACAGCATAATTATCTGTCATACCTGCTATGTAATCACATACAACAACTGCTTTTTCCTCACCATTCTCAATATAAGCTATATATTCCTCAGGAAGCAGATCAATATGCTCCATATATTCATTAAAAAGCATACCTATCAATGTTTCGGCCTTATCTTCCTCGCCCTTTGCTATAGGATTCGTATATAAATCTCTGAACATAAAGCTTCTAAGTTCCGAAAAAGACTGCTGATACTCCTCCGGCATAGCTATAATTTCCTTATCCATACTGTATATAACCGTAGCATGTATCAGATTATTAATTCTGTCTCTGGTCGAATGTCCAAGCATATTTGTACACTCGACAGGCAGGGAATCCTCTGTCAGAAGTCCCGCTCTTATAGCATCATCTATATCATGATTTACATAAGCTATCTTATCGGAAATTCTTACTATATGTCCCTCCAATGTAGACGGATTACAGCTTGTCTTATGATTGACGATTCCGTCTCTTACCTCCCAAGTAAGGTTTAAGCCTCTGCCATTCTTTTCTAACTTATCTACCACTCTTAAACTCTGTTCGTTATGCAAAAAAGACTTATGAATATAATCCTTGGCATATTTTGTAAGAGCTCTCTCTCCTGCGTGTCCAAAAGGCGTATGTCCTAAATCATGTCCCAAGGCTATCGCCTCAGTCAAATCCTCATTCAGTCGAAGTGCTCTCGCTATAGTTCTTGCAATCTGTGCTACCTCAAGAGTATGTGTAAGCCTGGTTCTGTAATGGTCATCATCCGGTGCGAGAAAAACCTGTGTCTTATGCTTTAGTCTTCTGAATGACTTCGAGTGGATAATACGATCCCTGTCTCTCTGAAAATCCGTTCTTATGTCACATTTTTCCTCTTCGCGCACTCTGCCTTTACTCTCATCGGCAAAGGACGCACAATATCTATATATGTCATGCTCTCTTTTCTCGAATTCTTCTCTTAAAAGCATATTAAATATCCTTTCAATAATCACATTTCGACAATCATCATTTATATTATTCTTTAAAAAATCAATTTTCCCTTTTTTATTTTTAAAAAAAGACCTTCAAAGTAAGATTATATATCTGACTTTGAAAGTCTTCTTGAAATAGTCAATTTTATTTCTAATTGCTTTTCTCAATCTTCTTAAACAACTTTTTCAACTGATATGAGCTTGCATAGGCAAAAAGGCTTATATATATCAGAAGCCACAGGTACCAGGAGTAAACCAGTATCTTAGTTGTGGTCGCATATATCAAAATAGGTATGAACCATATAAAGAACAGATAAAACCACGTGCCAAGGTTGGATATTGATATCAAAAAAGAATTCTTAAAA
>JAFTFE010000022.1 GCA_017449765.1 Lachnospiraceae bacterium
ATTGTTGATGGATTGTTGATGGAGAATACTAATGAATATTGAATCTTATAATCTTGACTCTTTAAGAAAGCTGGTGAGAAACTTACAAACAGAAAATTCTAAACTCAAGGAACTACTTGACAAGGCGGAAATCCCATATGAAGAAAAGAATGTTTTTACAGATGTGTTAGAAGAAACAACTGATTATGATCAGGATCAAGGGGGACGTATTAATTCAAAGTGGATTTCAGACGAGATGGTTATAAGATTTTTCTCGTTGTTTTGGGGAAGAGAAGATGTTTTTGCAAAACGTGGAAAAAATGGTGGGTATTTTCCACAATGTGATAACAGGTGGGATTATTCTCTGTGTCCAAAACAACAAGGTGATACAAAGTATCCATGTGACGAATGTAAGAATAGATGTTGGACAAGGCTTACGCCAAAGCTTGTTAAGAATCATTTACTTGGTTATAAAGAAGATGGGTCTGATGTAATAGGTATTTATCCGCTTGTAGAAAGATCCCGTTCAGGAAAAGGAGCACATGTGTGGATTTTGTTTTCTGAAGCAATTGATGCTGCTATAGCCAGAAATTTTGGATTCATGCTCCTTGATAAAGGAATGATGGCATACAATTTAAAGACATTTAAATATTATGACAGAATGTATCCGTGTCAGGATACTGCCAATAGCTTAGGTAATCTTATAGCTATTCCACTTCAAGGCAAAGCCTTAAAAGAAGGCAATATTGCAATGGTCGGCTCTTTGTTTGCAAAAGGAAACTATCATAAAATGCTAAATAAGTATGGACTTGTAATAATGGATGAGTGCCATCATGTTGCATCAAATACTGCAATGAACGTTATGCAAAATGTAAATGCACGATATGTTTATGGCTTTACAGCTACACCGAAAAGAAGCGATAATCTTGATAGAGAAATATTTATGCTGATAGGACCTGTCAGACATTCTTATACGGCTATTGAAAGGGTGAAAAAACAGGGGATACCTCATTATGTAATCCCAAGATATACAAGAACTGTAAGAATAAATGAAGAAAAAAATGATGTGACCGCATTATATAAGAGAGTGAGTTATGATAATGACAGGAATGAAATGATTATTCATGATATTAGAGAAGCGGTTAATAGAGGCAGAATACCTGTTATACTTACACGTTTAAAAGAACAAGCAAGAATTTTATATGAGGATTTAAAAACTGATATAAAAAATGTCTTTTTGATGTATGGAGATAATACAGACAAGGAAAATATTGAAATGCGGGCGGCTATGAAAAAGGTTCATGATAATGAAACCCTTGTATTGATAGCCACAGGACAGAAAATAGGTGAGGGCTTTGATTTCCCAAGATTAGATACGCTTATGTTGGCGGCACCTGTATCATTTGATGGAAGGCTTGAACAATATCTCGGTAGACTGAACAGAGATTATCAAGGCAAGAAAGATGTAATAGTTTATGATTATGTGGATTCACATATAGGTATGTTTGAACGTATGTATGCAAAGAGATTAAGAACTTATAAAAATGTTGGCTTTTCTATGTTTACAGATATGGTAACAGATAAACAAAATACTAATGCCATTTTTTTATCAGATAATTATCTGGATATTTTTGAACGAGATTTGGTTGAGGCTAATGAAAGAATTATAATATCAAGCCCCGATGTTGATATTAATAAGATAGACAGGTTTCTCAATATCATAAAAAAGAGGCAGGAAGTAGGAGTTTGCGTTACTGTAATAACAACAAATCCTGATGAAGTTAGATTTGGTAATTCATTTTTTTATTCATGTATTATTGATACACTTATATCAGCAGGTGTCGATGTTATAGAAAGAGATGAGGTAGAGGAACACTTTGCAGTAATAGATAAAGATATAGTGTGGCATGGAGGGATGAATTTGCTGGGTAAAGTTGATATTTGGGATAACCTTATGAGAATCAAATCAGACACGGTAGCAAATGAATTATTGGAAATTGCATTTAAAATAATCTTGTAATTAATTAAAAAATATAGTAATATAATTATGAAATATATAATTTCAAAATTGTGAGGTTAATAATATGATATATGATTATATAATAAAAAATTATAAAAACGGAGAGCCAATCTTTTTAAATGAACTACCGGGTAATTCTAAAGATTATTTGAGACAGGAGATGAAAAAGCTTGTAGATGATGGAAGGTTGGAACGACTTTATTATGGTGTTTATTATCTTTCATATCTTACTATTCTTGGAACTAAGGGCAAGATATCAATGGATAAGTATATAGAAAAGAAATATCTGAATGCAGGAGGAAGAATATCAGGTTATATTACAGGGTTACAGCTTGCTAACAGATACGGTTTTACTACACAGAATCCGGCATGTTATGAAGTATGCAGTAATGAAGCCACAACAAAACAAAGAAAGCAAAATATTGATGGTCAGACTATTGTGGTATATAAACCTTTAGTTGAGGTTACGGAAGAAAATCAAGCTTCACTTCAATTTTTAGATCTTATGTCGAGTATTGATAAATACAGTGAAATATCCGGTGCAGAACTTAAGTTTAAATTAAATAGATATGTTGATATTGCACAGGTTGACTTTTCGTTTGTAAAGAAATATCTGCAATTTTATCCGGATAAAGTATATCGCAATATTTATGAGGGAGGTTTGATGGGTGAGCTGGTATAAGGATAATAAGGATGTATGGAAAGAAATTATAGAGACAGTTGCTGCGGAAAAACATAAAACTACACAGATGGTTGAAAAGGATACAATTCATTCTATGATACTTTTGGAAATTTCGAAAAGTGAGTTTCCTCTTGTGTTTAAGGGTGGTACATCACTTTCAAAAGCATATGGCTTGCTATGTGCTTTGTAGGTCTTACAGCTTGTGGAAAAGATGATTCTCCAAAGGAAGAGAAAGATGATACTGTTGAGCAGACTGACAACAACGATTCAGATGGTGGAAGCGATGTAAGTGTAGATGTTGCACTTACTGATGCGACAGGCAGCACATTTACAATAGGAGTTGCAGACGGATGGAAGCTTATGACACCGGATGATATCGGAAGTTTTGTGGAAGGTGCGGATTTCCTTGTAAAGGGCGATACTTATGATGCTATGGGAGAGTATATCCAGATTTCCCAGACAACAGGAAATATCAATGATTGGGTTGAACAGACCAAGAATGATTCTTACGTAACTTACGATGGTGAATATAATATAAACGGTATCACATGGTATATGGCTGATAAGGTAGCAGGAGCAGAGATTGACGGAAAGATAGTTCTTGCTTATCCGCAGAACGGAGTAAATCTTAAGGATGATGCTGTACAGGCGATGCTTGGAAGTATTCGTTGGGCAAATGGTGCCGCTTCTGATGATGCTTCAGATGATACAGCAGACGATGGTGCTTCTGATGACGCTTCAGAGGATACAGCAGCCAAGAGTGAGTATGAGCTTGATTATGCTACTGTAAAGATTGCAGATGGCTGGGAAGTTGACAGCGATGGTACACCTACAAGCCTTACTGTAAAATATGGAGATGGAAGTGTTGAGTTCTTCTGTATGCCTATGAATACTGCAGATGAGGATGTAACAGCAAAATTAGAGTATATATCCGGTGCAGAAAAGACATCTTACACAATAGGCGGAATTGATTTTGTCGGATATGACACATACGGAGACGGAACAAACTTCTATTTTTCCACAGATGCCGGTGAAGGACATATGGGAATCACCGTTACACGTGTAAGCTATGATGATGTAGAAAAGTTTATTCAAGATAATGTAACTATGAAGTAATAAATATATTGCACATTGCCTGTTGAAAATCCCCTGCGGTATTACCGTGGGGGATTTTGCTGCGCAACCGCTCGCGCGCGAAGTGTCGCGAGCGACACTTTGTTCCGGTTATAAGAAAAATATATATTGAAAAACATTTTTGTGGGATATAAAATAAGTAATCATAATATTTCTGCAAAAAGATTGGACAATATACTATGAAGAAAACTCAGGACAGATTTGAATATATGACGACAACACCGGTGCCGAAGCTTATTACCACGCTTGCCATACCGACTATAATCAGCATGCTTGTAACAGGCATTTATAATACCGCTGATACCTTTTTTGTTGGAAAAATTTCAACACAGGCTACAGCGGCGGTAGGACTTGTATTTCCGGTTATGGCTCTTATTCAGGCACTTGGATTTTTCAGCGGACACGGTTCGGGTAATTATCTGTCGCGTATGCTGGGTGCAGGCAAAAAGGACGAGGCAAATAATATGGCGTCAACAGGATTTGCACTATCGCTTATTATTGGTGTAATTGTTGCGGTAGTTGGCATAGCTCTTTCGCCATATATAGCTAAGATTATCGGTGCGACCGATTCAACTATGGATGATACATTAAGCTATATGAGGATTATAATGCTTGGTGCACCTTTTATGATGGGACAGTTCGTAATAAATAATCAGCTCAGGTTTCAGGGTAGTGCTATGTTTGCCATGATAGGACTTATGTGCGGAGCTGTAATAAATGTTGTACTTGATCCTCTTCTTATACTTGTTCTTGATATGGAGGTAAAGGGTGCGGCTATTGCTACAATATCCGGTCAGATTGTAAGTTTTATAGTTTTACTTATAGGCAGCAGAAGAGGAGAAAATATAAGACTTAGCATACATAATATTCATATTAATGGGCATTATTTATTTGAGATAGTAAATGGCGGTATTCCTTCACTCTTCAGACAGGGGCTTGCTGCTGTAGCAACTATGCTTCTCAATCATGCAGCAGGTGACTTGGGAAGTGATGCTGCGATAGCGGGAATGTCGGTCGTTACAAGAGTTATGATGCTTGTATCATCAGCGCTTATCGGTTTCGGACAGGGTTATCAGCCTGTATGTTCGTTTAATTACGGAGCTAACTTAAAGAAACGAGTCAGAGAGGGCTTTTTCTTCTGCGTAAAATACGGAACAATCTTCCTTTGCATAGTCGGTGCACTCTGCTTTGGATTTGCACCGTATATAATCGGCTGGTTCAGAGATGATCCGGATGTAATAGCTGTAGGTACCGTAGCTTTAAGGTGGCAATCGGCTGTTCTTCCGCTTATAGCCGTAATAGTCATAACAAACATGATGCTTCAATCAATTGGTAAAGGTGTAAAAGCATCTATTACGGCATCGGCACGTAACGGTATTTTTTTCATTCCGCTTATTCTTATACTGCCAAAGGCCTTTGGCCTTTTAGGAGTTGAGATAACTCAGTCCTGTGCTGATGTACTTTCTCTGATTATTTCCATTCCGCTTGCGTATTCCGAATTAAAGAAAATGAAAGAATAAAATTTTACTTGACATTTAACCAAAAGACCATTATACTAACTAAGGTGTCGATGAGACATATGGGATCTTAGCTCAGCTGGGAGAGCATCTGCCTTACAAGCAGAGGGTCACAGGTTCGAGCCCTGTAGGTCCCATTTTAATTCATTAATTAAATACGGCGGGATAGCTCAGTTGGCTAGAGCATGCGGTTCATACCCGCAGTGTCGAGGGTTCAAATCCCCCTCCCGCTACTAAAATTAAAACCACTTTCAGCGAAGTGGTTTTTTTGCTAATAGGAGGAGTTAATATGCGTATTGGAACAGGATATGATGTTCATAGATTGGTAGAGGGAAGAAAGCTTATCATAGGTGGTGTGGATATTCCGTATGATAAGGGATTACTTGGACATTCGGATGCAGATGTACTGCTTCATGCGATTATGGATGCGATACTTGGGGCAGCAGCACTTGGAGACATTGGATTGCATTTTCCTGATACTGATGAGAAATATAAAGATGCTGACAGTATTGTGCTTCTTAAAGAGGTAGCAAAAAAGATAGATGAAAAGAATATGCTTGTTGGCAATATAGATGCGACAATTATAGCGCAGGCCCCAAAGCTAAGACCATATATAGATGATATGAGGCAAAATATTGCTTCGGCTCTTAATATAGACATTACGCAGGTTAATGTTAAGGCGACTACCGAGGAGAAGCTTGGTTTTACCGGTGAAGGGCTTGGTATAAGTGCGCAGGCTGTATGTCTTCTTGAGACAGTTGATAATTTTGACTACAGATTCAATACTGATGTAAGTAATCAGGTGTTTCCTCAATGTGGGGCCTGTTGTGGCGGATGCCCTGCTATGGGAAAAACCAATCAGTGATTATTTTGAAATGTTCATGCTGTTTGATTTATGAATTGACGGAGGCATAGAATGTCAGGTAAATTTAATAAAATGACAGTATTAATAGTTGCTATTGCGGTTCTTGGTTTTGTCGTCTTTTTTTGCTGCAAAAATTATGTCGTGAATAATAAAATTAAATCAGATGATAAATCCGATATAAATTATTCCTCTGAATCAGTAAGCGCCGATAATACAAATACTGCAGATAATGTTTCTGAAGAATCTACCGAAACGATAACAGAAGTTTTTGCTGAAAATGAATCTGTAGATGAAGCCCGTGCTTATGCCGATGAAATGCTCACACATATGACTATTCATGAAAAGATTTGTCAAATGTTTATAATCTCACCTGAAGCTGCTACAAATTATGATGTGGTAACGTATGCAGGGGAGACTCTGAGACTGTCGCTTGTTGAATATCCTGTATGTGGATATATCTTTTTTTCAAGAAATCTCAAATCAATTGAACAAACTGAAAGTATGATTGAAAATTTAAAACAATATGGGATGGAGGCAAATGGAATTCCTTTGTTTATCGGAGTCGATGAGGAAGGCGGAGATGTTGCAAGGTGTGCTTTTAAGCTCGGAACAACATCGTTTTCACCTATGTATTATTATCATAGTGATGGTGAAAAAACAGCATATGAAAATGCATATATCATAGCATCCGATATATCTGAGCTTGGATTTAATCTGGATTTTGCGCCTGTAGCAGATACATGGTCCGATATATCAAATACTGTAATCGGGACCAGGGCATACAGCTCTGATTATAACGAAGCAGCAGAACTTGTTGCAGCTGCAACGAAAGGATTTGATGACGGTGGTGTGGTTAACTGTCTGAAACATTTTCCGGGATATGGGGATACAATGGAGGATAGTCATAAAATGGCAGCCTATCTTAGTAAATCTTTGGAAGATATGGCCGGAGAGGATTATATTCCGTTTGAATACGGAATAAATGCAGGTGCAGATATGATTATGATAGGACATCTGTATCTTTCTGATGAAGACATAGTTTCGGAATCAGATAAGAATCCTGCGTCGCTAAATTATAAGGTTATTTCAGAGGAATTAAGAGGAAAACTTGGATTTAACGGTGTGGTTATTACTGATGCACTTAATATGGGTGCTGTATCAAATTATTATACAAGTGGTGAAGCTGTTAAACTTTCGGTTAAGGCGGGAGCAGATATAATGCTTATGCCGGTTGATTTCAAATCTGCTGTGGCGGCACTTGAGGAGGCAGTGGAAAATGGAGAGATATCAGAAGAAAGAATCGACGAGAGTGTACGCAGAATACTTATGCTGAAATATAATAAACTCATTATAAAATAAAAATATATTATCGCATTAGCTCGCCAAATAAGCACTTCGTGCTTGCTTGGCTCACTTCATGGTATAACAACCGCTAAAGCGGTCGTTATCGCATTAGCTCGCCAAATAAGCACTTCGTGCTTGCTTGGCTCACTTCATTGTGGTATAATGGAAAACGGCGAGCCTGCGTTTAGAATCTGACGTAGGTATCGAAAGATAAACATGCAATTTTTTTGAATGGAGGATGCTCTAAGTGTATAAGGTTGTTATAAAGGAAATTTTGAACCGTGATGTTATATTGTTAGAGGTTGAG
>JAFTFE010000023.1 GCA_017449765.1 Lachnospiraceae bacterium
ACCATATACGGAAGCTCGGTTACTACGATTCTCTGCTTGCCGTTTGCCATAGGCTCTATCTCGGATATGGCTCTTACCTTGATTTTTCCTCTACCGGTTCTGTATGCCTCATCAATTCCTGATGTACCAAGAATCTGTGCACCGGTAGGAAAATCAGGTCCTTTAACTATCTCAAGGACTTCATCTATCTCAGTCTCTCTGTCCTCAAGCACCCTGTTGTCTATAATCTTTACTACTGCATTGATTATCTCTCTTAGATTATGAGGAGGTATATTGGTAGCCATACCTACTGCAATACCTGAGGTACCGTTTACCAAAAGGTTAGGATAACGGCTTGGTAATACGATAGGTTCCTTCTCCGTCTCATCGAAGTTAGGTACGAAATCTACCGTATCCTTGTTGATATCTGCAACCATTTCCATGGAAATCTTGGAAAGTCTTGCCTCTGTATACCTCATTGCAGCGGCGCCGTCACCATCGACTGAACCGAAGTTACCATGTCCGTCAACCAGTGGATATCTTGTGTTCCACTCCTGTGCAAGCTTAACCAATGCCTCATATATTGAACTGTCACCGTGTGGGTGATATTTACCCATTGTATCACCGACGATACGTGCACATTTTCTGTGTGGCTTGTCCGGTGTGTTGGAAAGTTCAACCATAGAATGAAGTATTCTACGCTGAACCGGCTTTAAACCATCTCTTACATCCGGTAAAGCTCTGGCAGCGATAACACTCATCGCATAATCAATGTATGAGTTTTCCATCGTCTTCTTTAGGTCTACTTCCTGGACCTTGTCAAATATTGTATTCTCATCCATTTAAACTTTACCTCCGTTAGATGTCGAGATTCTTTACGAATTTCGCATTTGTCTCTATAAATTCACGTCTTGGTTCAACTCTTTCACCCATAAGCGTATCAAATGTTACATCAAGCTCTGATTCGCTGTTTTCATCTATTGAAACTCTAAGTAATATTCTCTTCTCAGGGTCCATGGTTGTATCCCAGAGCTGCTCTGCATCCATCTCGCCAAGTCCCTTATATCGCTGAATCTTGTTATTATTATCACGTCCGACATCATCAAGTATCTTAGCAAGCTCATCATCACTGTATGCATACCAGGTCTTTTTATTTTTCTCTAACTTATAAAGAGGAGGCTGTGCAAGATACACATGTCCCTGTCTTATAAGCTCCGGCATAAATCTGTAGAAGAAGGTAAGCATAAGTGTTGCAATATGCGCTCCGTCTACGTCGGCATCTGTCATAATTATAATCTTATCATATCTTAATTTTTCAATATTGAAATTCTCTTTATACCCTGTGCCAAAGGCTGTAATCATAGCCTTTATCTCCTCATTACCGAGAATTCTGTCTATCCTTGCCTTCTCAACATTAAGAATCTTACCTCTAAGAGGAAGTATAGCCTGGGTTGCTCTTGATCTTGCGGTCTTAGCTGAACCACCCGCAGAATCTCCCTCGACTATATATATCTCACAGTTCTTAGGATCTTTATCAGAACAATCTGCAAGCTTACCCGGTAATGCCATGCTGCTTTCAAGAGAACTCTTTCTTGCAACATCTCTTGCTTTTCTTGCTGCCATTCTTGCCCTCTGTGCAAGTACAGCCTTTCCTACGATAGCCTTAGCCACCTGAGGATTCTGCTCGAGGAAATAAGTAAGCTTCTCTGATACGATACCCTCAACTGCCGTTCTTGCTTCGGCATTACCAAGCTTCTGCTTGGTCTGTCCTTCAAACTGCGGCTCAGGAATCTTGATACTTACTATAGCTATAAGACCTTCTCTTAAATCATCACCGGAAAGGTTTTCTTCCTTTTCCTTAAGTATCTTATTGGTTCTTGCATAATCGTTAAATACCTTGGTTATAGCACTTCTGAATCCTGTAAGATGCATACCTCCTTCAGGAGTGGTTATATTATTAACGAAGCTGTATGTAGCTTCATTGTAGGAATCATTATGTTGTAATGCTACCTCAACATAGATTTCATCCTTCTGTCCTTCACAGTATATAACCTTATCATAGAGTGGAGTCTTATGTCTGTTAAGATATTCTATGAATTCCTTTATACCGCCTTCATAATGGAATTCACCCTTTTTCTCCTGTCCCTCTCTCTTGTCCTCAAGGGTAATCTTAAGTCCCTTTGTAAGAAATGCCATCTCACGAAGTCTTCCCTTAAGCGTATCATATTCAAAATTTACATCATCAAATATTGTATCATCCGGTTCAAATGTAACCTTTGTACCGGTTTTATCAGTCTTTCCAACCTCTTTTAATTTATATATTACGTGGCCTCTTTCATAACGCTGTCTGTAAACTTTTCCGTCACGGGATACTTCAACCTCAAGCCAGTTTGAAAGTGCATTAACAACAGATGCACCAACTCCGTGAAGACCACCTGAAACCTTATATCCGCCACCGCCGAATTTACCGCCTGCATGAAGTATGGTAAATACAACCTCAACCGCAGGTATTCCTGCCTTCTCATGTATTCCGGTAGGTATACCTCTTCCGTTATCTATAACGGTTATGGTATTGTCAGCATTGATAAATACATTTATCTCCGAACAATATCCTGCAAGAGCTTCGTCCACTGCATTATCAACAATCTCATATACAAGATGATGTAAGCCTCTCGTAGATGTACTTCCTATATACATACCGGGTCTTTTTCTAACTGCTTCCAAACCTTCCAATATCTGAATCTGGTCTGCTCCGTAGTTAGTTTCATTTTTGTTACTCATAGTTTCCTCCTAATATCTTTCCCTGCTCGACTTTATAAATCTTATCTATACTAAGTCTTTCTTTTATGAAATCATCATAACCCGTACAGGTTATAATGGTTTGAATATTGCTTATCGACGATAAAAGAGCATCTCTTCTTGTAGAATCAAGTTCTGACATTACATCATCCAAAAGCAATATGGGATTATCATTAATAATTTTTTTAACGAGCTCTATCTCCGCTAATTTAAGAGATAATGCAACTGTTCTCTGCTGTCCCTGAGAGCCGTATTTTCTTACATCTATATCATTTATCATAAAACTTATATCATCTCTGTGTGGTCCGACTGAGGTTGACATAAGTCTTATATCCATATCTCTTTTGTTACATAATTCTATAGCGAAATTATCCTCTGATACATTCTTATCATATACAAGTCTTAATTCTTCTTTGTCATTAGTTAAAACCCTGTGTATATCAACGATAATTTCATTAATCATATCTATAAAATTATTTCTGTCTTTTATAATTTTTAAACCGTAATCAATAAGCTGGCTGTCCCATACATCAAGTATATCCCGGTTTTTACCGTACATATCATCCTTAAGCTGATTATTTCTCTGGTTTAAAATCTTGTTATATGTGGATAAGTTGTTATAATATATCCTGTTTAACTGACATAACTCCATATCCATGAATCTTCTTCTTTCGGAAGGACCATCTTTAATAATTGTCAAATCCTCCGGTGAAAAAAGAATAATATTGATCATACCAAATAGGTCTGCCGACCTTTTTATAGGTATCATATCTATAGCTATGCCTTTTGACTTATTTTTCCTAAGATGTATATCTATTCTGTGACTTATATCATTCTTCTTAAGTTCTGTCTTTATATGGCTTTCATCACTGCCAAATCCTATAATATCCTTATCCTTGCTGCCTCTGTGTGATTTGGTTGTAGCGGTCATATATACGGCTTCTAAAATATTTGTCTTTCCCTGTGCATTATCTCCGTAAAGGATATTAATACCATCTGAAAATGTAATATCTGCATTATCATAATTACGATAATTATTTAAAGCTAATTTCTCGATAAACATTATATTCCGCTTTCCAAAATCATTATCATTTCTGTACGCTTACTTTCTCGTCATCATAGCATACTTCCATCCCGTCATATATCTTTCTGCCGCGTCTTGTCTCAACTTCTCCATCAACCGTTACAAGTCCCTGGATTATCATTTCCTTTGCATCTATGCCGGAATCTGCAATACCCGCAGCCTTAAGAACCTGTCCAAGTTTTATGAATTCTTCACCATCTCTCAGCTTTAATATATGTAACATAATTATTCCTCTTATTAATAAGCCTCAGTATTAATATTTACCGGTAAAATAACATATATATAATCTTCTGCATCATTCTTTATTATACAAGGAGACTTTTCATCTCTCATATATACAGTTATATCTTCATCATCTATAACTCTTAATACATCCATCAGAAATCTCGGATTAAATCCTATGATAAGCTCATCGCCTTCTTTTTTAATTTCAACTTCTTCATTCATTGAACCCATAAGAGTATCAACCTTAAGATACATAATATTATCATTTTTGATATTCATAATTATAGGCTTTTTATCCGATTCCTTGATAAGAAGGGAAGCTCTGTCTATACAATTTAAGAATTCTTTATTGTTAATATTCATTTTAATCTTATGATCCATTGAAAGCATCTGAATAATCTTGAAATACTCACCCTCAATTAATCTTGATACAACCAATGTTTCATCAAATTCAAACAATATGTGTCTGTCCGAAAAATAGATATTTACATTATCTTCTATACCGCCCGGTATAATCTTTGATAAATCATTAAGTGTTTTTCCCGGTACAACAACCTTTATATTATCAATATTTGTATTTATATTTACATTTCTTATTGAAATTCTGTGTCCGTCCAATGAAACAACCGTAAGCTTACCATCCTTAACCTCAAATAATTCACCCGTCATAAGCTTATTATTTTCATTATCGGATATAGAAAAGATAGTCTGTCTTATAATCTCTTTAATTGTAAACTGTGATATGGTTATTCCTTTTTCCTTCTCTATACTTGGAAGTTCTGTAAAATCATCACCCGATTTCGATGGAATTGTGAATTTTGATTTTTCACATCTTATAATAGTCTTAAAATCAGGAGTTGACTCTATAAATACCTCACTGTCAGGTAATTGTCTTATAATATCCATAAATATCTTAGCCTCTATGGCTATCTTACCCATCTCTATTACATCACCGTCAAGTATGGTTTCTATACCTAAATCAAGGTCATTTGCTGTAAGTTTTATTTTATCCGAATAAACTTCAATAAGAATACATTCAAGTATAGGCATGGTTGTCTTGGTAGATACTGCCTTTGATACTATATTCAAGGCAGACAATAAATTTGACTTTGAACTTTTTATCTTCATAAAAATACTCCCTTCGTTTTACGTTCATCTGTCTGCGTAAACGCTAATATATATATTAATAATTAATCAGTAGTAATAGTAGTAATGGTTGTGGATATGTTAAAAAATCATTTTTTTCCATTATTTATCTATGTTTTAAGGTGTTAATATAATGTTATTTTTGATATGTATTAAATGTTAATTAATGTTAATAATTTAAATTTAAATTTATTATCTTTAATTTTAAAATATAATTTACCAACTTTTTACAGTGGATAAGATGTTAATTATAAGTATGTTATAAATTATGTCGATGGATTAAGTTTCTTTATTATAGTGTCTATGGTATTTTTAAATGAAGCATCCTTCTTTATTTTATCTTCTATTCTCTTAATACCGTTTATAACCGTTGTATGATCTTTACCTCCTACAGCATTTCCTATTGATTGAAGTGAAACGGCTGTGTATTGTCTGCAAAGATACATAACAATCTGTCTTGCTGTGGCAATATCCTGATTTCTTTTTTTGGAACGTATGTCATTAGGAGATATATTCAAATGCTCCGATACTATATTTATTATGAAATCAGGTGTTATGGTTACATCGTTTTCGTTATTAATAAGATCTTTAAGTGCATCTTTAGCCAAATCCAATGTTATTTCATAATGTATAAGGTTTGAAAATGAACTTACCTTATTAAGTGCACCCTCTAAGTCTCTTATATTATCTGTGATATTTTCAGCAATATAAACAAACACTTCTTCAGGTATTCCGGTTAAATTATCCATGTCAGCTTTATTTTTAAGAATAGCCATTCTGGTTTCATAATCAGGCTCATGTAAATCAAGAGGAAGACCGCTTGAAAATCTTGATTTAATTCTCTCATCAAGAGTTTTAAATTCCTTTGCGGGTCTATCTGAAGAAAGAATTATTTGTTTTTTAGCGTTATAAAGTTCATTAAATGTATTGAAAAGCTCATTTTGAGTACTTTCTTTTCCTATAATATTTTGTATATCATCTATTAGAAGAACATCTACATTTTTTCTGTATTTATTTCTGAATTCATTGGTTTTCTGATAATGAATTGCATCTACTATCTCATTTATGAATTGTTCTGCCGGTACATACATTACATTTGCGTTACTGTCTTTTTTAAGAATGTAATTAGCAATCGACTGCATAAGATGTGTTTTTCCGAGTCCGGAATTACCATATAAGAATAAGGGATTAAAATTATCCTGTCCCGGCATATCAGCTACAGCAAGACAAGCTGCATGAGCAAGTCTGTTATTATCTGCAACTATAAAATTATCAAAGGTATATTTAGGATCAAGATTATTCTTGAAAAGTACTTCCTGGAAGGTTTCATTTAATTCATCATTTTTTTCTTTATCATCCTCTTTTATGTAGTTTTTCTTTTCATCTATAACTATTTCTATATTAATATTGTTAAGAGTTTCTCTTATTGAAGACAGCAAAAATAAGTCAAATTCCTTTCTTTTAAGGAATTTAACTGCGTTTTCTCCTAATTTTTCATCTACATAAAAATAAACTGTATTATCTTTTACTTCATATATATTAAGGGAACGAATCCATGTATTAATCATAATAATTGAGATATCATATTCATTTTCCAAAAGAGAAAGAATTTCTTCCCATTTTTCTTCAATTAATTCTTTCATTTCTGCCTCCAAGTTTACTATCAAAAAGTATGCTGAAAATCATTAGCATACTTATTAAATATAATACTACAAATTGAAAATATTAGCAAGAAAATTAATATAATAGTTATGTAAAGTAAAGAAAAATTTACTTAAAGTTATAAACATTTTATAAAGTATTGTATTATCTGCTTAATTTTAAATATCAACCATTTGATAGTAGATTATCCACAGGTTATAAACAATTTGTGGATAATATTATGTAAATTAAAATGAAAAATATAATTTTTTTCGATAAATTGTGGATAAATAAGGATAAAATTTTCTTGACTAATAACTTATTTCTACATATAATAGGCAATGGTGTTTTTTATTTCACCAAAATAATAAGAAAAGGAGGATATAAGATATGAAGATGACATTTCAGCCTAAGAAGAGACAGCGTTCAAAGGTTCATGGATTTAGAAAAAGAATGAGTACAGCAAACGGAAGAAAAGTATTGGCCGCAAGAAGAAGAAAAGGCAGAAAAGTATTATCAGCGTAGGTCACTATATTATGTGACCTTTTTTGATTAAGTGGAGAATAGTATGAAAAATATTGTTACACTTAAAAATAACAGAGAGTTCGGCAGGGTTTATAACCAAAGAGAATCGTATGCCAATAAGTATTTAGTGATGTATCTGAGCGCCAACAGCTTAGAATGCAGTAGAATTGGAATCTCTGTTAATAAAAAAGTTGGAAATAGTGTGGTCAGGCATAGAATTACAAGGCTTATCAGAGAAGCCTACAGGTTAAATAAGGAAAAAATTAAAACCGGATATGATATTGTTATTGTGGCAAGAACAAGTGCAAAAGATAAGAATTATCATGATATAGAGAGTGCATTTATTCATCTTGCCGGATTACATCATATATATATTGAAAAATAATATGAAAAAAATTTGTATATGGTTAATAAAATTTTATCAAAAAAATATTTCACCTTATAAGAAATATGGTTCATGCAGATATACTCCTACATGTTCACAGTATGCTTTGGAGGCTTATGAAAAATACGGATTTTTTAAAGGTACACTGCTTACAGTATGGAGAATATTAAGGTGTAATCCTTTTTCAAAGGGTGGCTATGATCCTGTACCATAGATTTTGGAGGACAGTTTATGTTTTTAACACAGCAGGGTGGTTTTATAATCAGACCTATAGCTAATTTATTTGGATTGATATTCGGACTTATCTATGATGTGTTTGAAAAGTTTGGCATTTTAAGTCTCGGATTAGTAATTATAGTTTTTACCGTGTTAATCAGACTTTGCTTGACACCTCTTATGTTCAAGTCAAATAAAGCATCAAAGATTACTAATTATATTCAACCGGAAATAAATAAAATTAATAAAAAATATAAAGGAAAAAAGGATCAGGAATCTGTTCTTGCACAGCAGCGTGAAGTAAGAGAAGTACAGGAGAAGTATGGAGTTAATATGACAGGAAGCTGTCTTACGGCTTTTATACAGATGCCTATATTCTTCGCACTTTACAGAGTTATACAGAATGTTCCGGCATATGTAAAACAGATTAAGAATCTTTACAGTCCTATAGCAGATGCAATAAAAAATGACAGTAATGTAGTTAATGAGTTAAATAATTTCAAAAAATTAGACGAATATTCTAATTATTTCAGAGGACTCGGTGATGCTTCTTCTGATAATGTAAATGGAATTATTGATATTCTTGCCAAATTTCCATCAGGGGCATGGGACAAGTTTTCAGCTACAATAAGTAATAGTGATGTATTATCTAAGATTGCAGAAAATAAGGATAAGATAATTGATGTAAACAGTTTTGCAGGTGGTATTGATTTATCTGTCGCACCGGGAATGAAATTAACAGCAGCGCTTGCCATACCTATCTGTTCATTTGTATTTCAGTTTTTGAGTATGAAGGCTACACCTCAGCAGAGTACCGGTGATCCGGCTCAGGAACAGAGTATGAAGATGATGAAGAGTATGATGTATGTATTTCCTGTTATGTCATTTTTTGTTACTGTTTCAGTTCCTGCGGGTCTTGGTCTTTACTGGGCAGCCGGTGCATTTATAAGTTTCTTGACTTCTGTTGGAATTAATGCATATTTCAAGCATTGTGATATGGAGAAGATAGTTGAGAAAAGCAAAGAAAAAGCAGCAAAGAAGATTGAAAAGAAAAAAGCTTCAGGAAAGAAATCCTTTATGGATAAAATAACGGAAGCAGCATATGGCAATCAGGAAGCTGCAAATACTTCCAAAGTAAACAGCAATGTTGCAAGCCAGAGTCTTAAAAGTTATACATCAAGTACTATGTCTAAGAACAACGGAAATGTTAAATACAGAGAGGGAAGTCTTGCATCAAAAGCAAATATTATGCAAAGATATAATGATGGAGGAGATAAATAATGGAGTTTAGAGAATTCAAAGCTAAGACAGTTGAAGAAGCCATAACAGCAGCTTCTTTGGAGTTTGAAGTAGCAAGTGATGATTTAGAATATGAAGTAATTGACAAAGGAAGTTCAGGATTTTTAGGATTGGGTTCAAAGCCGGCTGTAATTAAAGCAAAGAAGAAGGAATCCTTTGTTGATGATATCAAAGATTATCTTGATAACTTATTTAAAGCAATGGATATTGAAACTAAGGTTAATATTGATTATGATGTGGAAACTTCACTTATGAATATTGATCTCGAAGGTCCGGATATGGGTATTCTCATAGGTAAGCGCGGACAAACCTTAGATGCTTTACAGTATCTTATCAGCTTATTTGTAAATAAGAAGAGTGATTCTTATATCAGAGTTAAGCTTGATACTGAAAATTACAGAGCAAGAAGAAAAGATACTCTTGAAAATCTCGCAAGAAATATTGCTTTTAAAGTTAAGAGATCAAGAAAGTCATTTACTTTGGAGCCAATGAATCCTTATGAAAGAAGAATTATTCATTCAACTCTTCAGAATGATAAGTATGTAGCAACCAGAAGTGAAGGTGAAGAGCCTTATCGTAAGGTAGTTGTTTATCTTAAAAAGAATAATTAACAAAAAGAGACATTAGAATGAAATACAGGTCTGTTGTACTAATCAGTATGACAGACCTGTATTTTATTTATTTTTTTTTATTTTATAATCGGAAAGTTCTTCTATCCAGGCTGTTTTTTTGGCAAGTATAGAGTATTTTTCTTCACCAAAATAATTTCTTATTTCTTCTTCGGTATGGTGTTCCAGAAATTCCCAGGGCAGATATAATCTATGCATGGTAGTTAAATCAAATAAGACTTCAACATGGTAATGATAATATACCCATTTTTCATTAGTGTAAGAATACATTTTTTTATATTTCAAATTTTTATCATAATGTTTTATTCTTTTATAATCATTAAAAATTTCTAACATATTTTTTCCTCTTTTAATATTTATTATATCAAAAAATCTATAAAAATAGAATATTTTGCGACAATTTGTTTATTTTAATAATAAAATAATAAAGTATTATTTACCCATACAGAATTCAGCAAAGATTTTATTGACAAGGTCATCCTCAAGTTCTTCGCCGATTATTTTTCCGAGTGATGTATAAGCTGACATAAGGTCTATGGTGAAAAAATCTTCCCCCATATTTAGGTTTATGCTTTCTATAACTTTATTCAGACTGTCTCTTGTATCAAGTAATAAATTTTTATGTCTTAAACTTGTTATATATATCTCGTCATTATATGATAATTCATTTTTGAAAAACATTTCTTTAAGTATAGAATACAACTCGTCTTTACCGGTCTTTTCTTTTGCTGACAATTCCACGATTTTTGTATCAAAATTTTTACTTATCCACAACTTATCCACAACAACATTCATATCATTTTTATTGATGATTGTTATGACTTTTTTTCCGTGTAATTTGTCCATTATTGTTTGGTCATTTTCATTAAGTGGAACGCTTCCGTCAACAATATATAATATCAGATCTGCATCATTTATAGTGTCGATTGCCTTGTCCACTCCGATTTTTTCTACGACATCTTTCGTATCCCTTATACCCGCTGTATCCACGATATTCAGCGAAATTCCGTCGATATTTATATATTCTTCCAGAGTATCTCTGGTAGTTCCTTCTATGTCAGTAACAATAGCTCTATCTTCATCAAGAAGCATATTAAGGACGGATGATTTACCTGCGTTTGGTTTACCGACAATTACCGTTCTTATGCCTTCGTTAATAAGTCGTCCGTCAGCGCTTGATTCTATTAATTTATTAACAGTTATCAACAGGTTTTCCACAACACCCTTCAACTCATGTGGAAATTCATCAAGAGAGTAATTTTCAGGGTCATCTAATGCTGATTCTATATAAGCAATATTATATAAAATCTTCTCCCTCATATCGGTTATAACAGTTCTTAGGCTTCCCTGAATTTTTTTAACAGACGCTTTTATGGCAGATTCATTTTTTGCATGTATCAGATCCATTACGGCTTCTGCCTGTGACATGTCTATCCGTCCGTTCAGGAATGCTCTTTTAGTGAATTCACCGGGATCGGCAGGTCTTACTCCGAGATTAATAATCAGTTCAAAAATTCTTTTAAGAAGAGTTATACCGCCGTGACAGTCTAATTCTACAACATCTTCTTTAGTATATGTATGAGGTGCACGCATAACAAGAGCAATCGCTTCATCATATACTTCATTATTATATGAAATAATACCATAGGCAGCGGTATAGCTTGACATGTTAATTATTTTTTTGTTTTCATTTTTAGGTACAAAAATTTTATCAGCAATTTCTATTGCTCTTTTGCCACTTATTCTTATAATTCCTATTCCGGAATTTCCCATTCCCGTGGCTATAGCTGCTATTGTGTCATTCATAATAATCTCCTGAAAAAATTATTCTATACAGTTAAAAATAATAGCACAAGTAGTTAAAATAATCAAATAAATATTTTCATTTTTTCTGTTAAATTTTAAGTTGAGGAACTTAAATACAGAGTGTATAATAAAAAAGGTTTAATATTGAGATAATTTCAGACAGAGGAAAGGTCACAGACAATGGGTATTAATTCAGTTGTAGAAGAATATGATGTGGTTGTGGTTGGTGCAGGTCACGCAGGATGTGAAGCGGCACTTGCTTCGGCACGTCTTGGTATGGAGACGATACTTTTCACCATAAGTATGGACAGTGTAGCTATGATGCCTTGTAATCCTAATGTCGGAGGAAGCTCGAAGGGACATCTGGTAAGAGAGATAGATGCACTTGGTGGAGAGATGGGTAAAAATATAGATAAGACCTTTATTCAATCAAAAATGTTGAATGTATCAAAAGGTCCGGCAGTTCATTCGCTCAGAGCTCAGGCGGATAAAGTTGAGTATACTAAGCAGATGAGACTTACTCTGCAAAATACAGACAAGCTTACTTTAAGACAGGCAGAGGTTGCAGAGCTTTTATATGAAGATATAACTGATGATAAAAATCATAATTTAGATGAAAAAAAGATATCCGCTAATATAAAAAGAATTATTAGAGGTGTAAAAACTTTCTCAGGTGCAACATATTATGCAAAAGCAGTAATACTTTGTACAGGAACTTATCTTAAGGCAAGATGTATATATGGAGATGTAGTCAATTATACAGGTCCGAATGGTCTTATGGCTGCCAATCATTTGTCAGAATCCATGCACGAAGCAGGCATCTTCATAAGAAGGTTTAAGACCGGTACTCCGGCTCGTCTTGATAAGAAGACTATAGATTTTTCTAAGATGGTTGAGCAAAAGGGTGATGAGCATATAGTACCATTTTCGTTTACTAATAAAGAAGAGGATATAAAACGAGATCAGATATCCTGCTGGCTTACTTATACTAATGAAAGAACACATGAGATAATAAAGGAAAATATTGATCGTTCACCGCTTTTTTCAGGTTTTATACAGGGCACGGGTCCGAGATATTGTCCATCCATCGAAGATAAGGTTATGAAGTTTCCTGATAAAGACAAGCATCAATTGTTCATAGAGCCGGAAGGAGAATTTACAAATGAGATGTATATGGGTGGTATGTCATCTTCATTACCTGAGGATGTTCAATATGCCATGATACATACTGTGGCCGGACTCGAAAATGTTAAAATAATAAGAAATGCTTATGCAATAGAATATGATTGTATAAATGCGGTTAATCTTAAGGCTAATCTTGAATTTAAGGAAATAGACGGGCTTTTTGCCGCCGGACAGATAAACGGAAGCTCCGGTTATGAGGAAGCTGCTGCCCAGGGAATAATGGCGGGTATAAATGCCGCAAGGAAACTTCAGGGAAAAGAACCTGTTATACTTGACCGTTCACAGGGATATATAGGGGTTTTAATAGATGACCTTGTAACTAAAGAGACTCAGGAGCCGTATAGAATGATGACCTCACGTGCGGAATACAGACTCTTACTAAGACAGGACAATGCTGATTTAAGACTTACGGATATAGGCCGGGAGATAGGACTTATAGATGATGAAAGGTATAATGAATTTTGTGATAAAAGGGATAAGATTAATTCCGAGATAAGAAGGCTTGAAGAAACTATAGTTGGTGCGAATAAGAAAATACAGGATTTTCTTGAGCAGGCAGGCAGCACATTGCTTAAGACCGGGACATCACTTGCTGAGCTTATAAGGAGACCGGAGCTTGACTATGAAAAGATTGCTGATATAGATGATGAAAGACCGGATATCAGTTCCCTGTCACCTGAGATAATTGAGCAAATAAATATTGATATTAAATATGAGGGATATATTACCAGACAGAGACAGCAGGTTGAACAATTTAAGAAGATGGAGAAGAAAAAAATCCCTTCTGATATAGATTATGATGATGTATCGAATCTAAGAAAGGAAGCAAGGCAGAAGCTCAATGCAATAAGACCTGCTTCAATCGGACAGGCTTCACGTATATCCGGCGTATCCCCGGCTGATATATCAGTATTGCTTATATATCTTACTGCAAGAGGATGAAAATAATTCATCGTTTGGACAGGGTAAATTTACGGAATTGATGTCAACAGGCTCGATTCTTTAGATTTTATGTGGAGAATTTAAAATGAAAAATTTGATAAATTATTTGAACAATATAGATGAAACATTAATTGATGACAATAAGCTTGAGCAATTCGAACTATATTATGAAATGCTTATTAAGAAGAATAAGGTCATGAATCTTACCGCCATAACCGACAGGGAAGAAGTTATATTAAAGCATTTTACAGATAGCATTGCTCTTGCAAAATATTACGAATTTTCCAATCAAAAGTTAATTGATGTGGGAACAGGAGCAGGATTTCCGGGTATTCCGCTTAAAATAATATTTCCAATGCTTCAGGTAACATTATTTGATTCTCTTAATAAAAGAATTAAATTCTTACAGGAAGTTATTGATGAATTAGATTTAAAGAATATAGAAGCTGTTCACGGTCGTGCTGAGGAGGGCGGGCAAGACATCAAAATGCGCGAAAAGTTCGATATAGCAGTATCAAGAGCGGTTGCAAATATGGCAGTTTTATCAGAATATTGTCTTCCGTTTGTAAAAGAAGGAGGATACTTTATTCCTTACAAGACGTTAGATATAGACGATGAGTTAGACAGTGCAAAGAAAGCAATATCGATACTCGGTGGTAAGACGGAAAAAATAGAAAAGCTTGATATTTCAGGCTTAGGCAGAAGCTTTGTATTTATAAAGAAGATAAAATCCACGCCTAAAGCTTATCCAAGAAAACCCGGAACAGCAAACAAACAGCCTCTTATATAATTAAGAGGCTGTTTGTTTGCTGCTATGACGTTTTTCCTGTCGTCTTATACGGAGTTCATTTTGTCTTTCTTTAATATTTTCAACACCTTTTTTGTTCTCGGGCATAACTGTTTTTATAACGAATAATTTTCCATCCTTGCTTTGTTTGAATCTCAGCTTAGCTGAGATATATCCATGATGCCAGCATTTGCAGACGCATATATAAGAATTCTGCGTATTGGCAAACCATTTAACTTTCTTAGAAGTTTTACGATTACACTTGTAGCATTTTACGGTAAGTAAGTCATTATCATCAAGTGCTTCTTTCTTGCTTTCGTATTCCTGAGATATATGCTCCATATAGTTTTTGTGATAAGCAATTATCTCATCATCCTTTTCTTTGGGATTATTGTAGGTATCATAGCTGTATCTGTCCTCCAAATCCTTCGGTTTCATTTTCTTAAGGACAAGACCTGTATAATACGCATCATTCATAGCTGAATGATATGGACGGTCTGACTCGATACCCAGTGTAGTTACTGCCCGTTCTAACTTGGCTACAAGTTCATCTCCCTGGATGTCTGCATATATTTGTTGGAGATTATAATATTTTAAAGGTGTATCAAGAGGTTTCATATGGTAGTATTCCATATTGTTTTGTAAATAACTTAAATCCATTGAACCCCATGTTACAAATATATATTCTTTGCTTTCATTGCACCATTTTAAGAATTCGCGGCAAACCATATCGAAAGGACGCCCCTTTCTCAGTACCTTCTCATCATAATTAAGTATAGCTCTTATATGTGGCTGAAGTTTCTTATATAGTCGCGGTCTTACAATGCTTGAATATTGGTCAATAAGATTGAATTTTTCATCAAGTTTTACTGCACCAATCTCAATTATCTCAAATGGCATTCTCGGTTCATCATATTCACTACCGGAATAACCCTGATTCCATTCAAGATCAAATATAATATAGTCCATAATTACCCCTAAAACTAATCAACATTTGATTTCATGACACGAAGATGTGAATAGTCCTTAGAATTAAGGTTATCATTTTTATCTTCAAGTTCCTTACAAATGTCATTTAATATTTCAATTGCTTCATCTGAAGATTTAGCATTTGCAGTAGCCATCTTAGCGATTAGAACTGCAAGCTTTTCATTACTGTTGACAACCTGCGTAGTGTTGTCGAGCTGTTTCTTAATCTGAAGCTTGTTAATAACCTTATCCTGTTCAAGAATATCGGTCATAAGCTTATTATTCTCATTTTTCATGCTTGTGAGTAATTCCATTATTGATGATACATTTTCGTTACGTGCAATCTCTTCACGCTTGGCAACGGAATAAATACCCTTCTCAACCTTGGTAAGCTCGTTTTGTTTATCGATATTAACGGAAGCAATATCATCCACAAGCGAAAGAATGCTGTCAACCATAAAATAAGTATCCACAACTACTATAAGTGAAACTGCAATTATTACACTTAGCTTCTCGGGATATGCAATTATCAGATATAAATCTACAAGTAAAGCTGCTATAAATGCTACAGCACTTATGGTTAATGTTGCACTTTTTTTATGTTTCATAATAAATCCCTCCCGTAATAATGATTTATAACAACCTTATAGCAGTTGTTACAGTGTTTGTTATAATGTTCCCGAGGCGATTCGAACGCCCGACCTACCGCTTAGGAGGCGGTTGCTCTATCCTGCTGAGCTACGGAAACTTATATATCATCTCGCTTTACGGCTCGATGAGTTTTTCGTCAAAGTGTCATTTGCGCTTGCTTAGGCGACACCTTTCCTCATATTATATATATTATACAACTTGCGAAGATAATTCACAAGCTTATATCTTAACATGTCCCTGAAGCCAGATTTCACCTCGGAACCTTCTTCCTTCCTTTGGTTCACCTTGCAAATCTACGCTGTTGATACCGACATTGATAAGTATATCGTAGGTTTCAATCAAAAGATTATATATGGTTTCATCTGTTATGGTATTTTTTTCTTCCTGTACACTAATTATATTTCCCACTACCATATAATGATCACACTCAAAGCCGTAAGGCATGATGGAGGTTTCTATAATTGATAATAAATCTTCTTTTTTTACCCTCTCGGATATGGATTCATAGACGAGCATTTCGTTTTGGGTAATATAATCAAGAGCATCCTTGTCACCTTTTTTATATGAGGTCATAAGGTCATCTCTGAATCTTCTGTCTAACACATCGCCTATACGCTGAAACTTACTTTTTTTAATGCCAAGTAATATTACACCGTCTGTAGAAAGAGCGGAAAATCTTATCTTTGAAAAATTTTTATTGGAGTAATTAAACCACTGTGATTTGGCATAATCAGATATATTCTGCAAATAAAAAATCAGAGATACACCTAATCTTAAATCCTCACATACACCGGCATATGACTCTTTATCGGTCTGTTTTTCGATGTATATCCTGTCGTATTCCATATATGAAGATGCCTTAATATATGGATAATAATGCTCAATGGACAGCTCACCGTCAATACCGTATTCACCGATTAGAGTAAGACCGAATGAATCACCAAAATCTTTTTCAAACTGGATTAAGGATGTATCTATACTTATAGTGGTTATCATCTTCCTGTTAGGGCTTCTTAAGGTTGATGAATATATGCTCTCTAATTGTTTTCTGGTTTTATATTTACTAAAGCCGATAGCTCTTAGATATGAATGCATAAATATCTCCTAAATTATTTTATAACTGATTTCCCACCCATATATGGACGAAGCACCTCAGGAATTCTTATGCTTCCGTCTTCATTTAAGTTGTTCTCAAGAAATGCAATAAGCATACGAGGTGGAGCAACTACTGTATTATTTAATGTATGCGCAAAATACTTACTGCCGTCAGCACCCTTAACTCTGATTTTAAGTCTTCTTGCCTGGGCATCTCCAAGATTTGAACAGCTTCCTACTTCAAAATACTTCTGCTGACGAGGAGACCATGCTTCAACATCATAAGACTTAACTTTAAGGTCGGCGAGATCGCCTGAGCAGCATTCAATAGTTCTTACGGGAATATCTAATGAACGGAACAAGTCTACAGTATTCTGCCATAATTTATCAAACCACATTTTACTCTCTTCAGGTTTACAGACAACTATCATTTCCTGCTTTTCAAATTGGTGGATACGATATACACCTCTTTCCTCTATACCATGAGCACCTTTTTCTTTTCTGAAGCAAGGTGAATAACTGGTAAGAGTCTTAGGAAGTTCTTCTTCTGCTGTTATGGTGTTGATGAATTTACCTATCATGGAATGCTCACTTGTTCCTATGAGATAAAGATCTTCGCCTTCTATCTTATACATCATAGCATCCATTTCAGCGAAGCTCATAACACCTGTTACAACATCACTTCTTATCATAAATGGAGGAACACAATAAGTAAATCCTCTGTCGATCATAAAATCTCTTGCATATGAGATAACTGCCGAATGTAATCTTGCGATATCTCCCATAAGGTAATAAAAACCATTTCCGGCAACTTTTCTTGCACTATCTAAGTCTATGCCGTTAAGCTTTTCCATAATGTCTGTATGATAAGGAACTTCAAAGGAAGGCGTAACAGGTTCACCAAATCTTTCCAGCTCGACATTTTCGGAATCATCTTTTCCTATAGGAACTGTTTCATCAATGATGTTAGGAATAACCATCATAAGCTTTGTTAATTTTTCTCTGACCTCCGGTTCCTTACTCTCAAGCTCAGCAAGTCTTGAGGCATTTTTGGCAACCTCTTTTTTTACTTCCTCAGCTTCTTCCTTCTTTCCCTGTGCCATGAGTGCACCGATTTGCTTTGCTATGGAATTCTTCTTAGCTCTTAAAGCATCTGCTTCCTGCTGGATCTCTCTGACTTCTTTATCTAACTCGATAACTTCATCAACCATTGGAAGCTTATTATCCTGAAATTTCTTCTTAATATTTTCCTTAACTATATCCGGGTTTTCTCTGACAAATTTTATGTCTAACATTTTTCTCTCCTTTATTATATGTCTCTGATATCTATTTCGACTTCTTCTTCATTATTAATAACATTATTTACATTTGGGTTTTCATAGGGTGAATTTTTATTCACCAGGTCTTCTATCGGAATATCAAATTCAAAATTCAAATCATTGTCATTGGTCAAATCATCAATTTCTTCCTCGACAGTTTTAGCTTTTTCTATAGCTTCTTTTTCTTCGTCGGAAAGAGGTATATATGACTCTCCTTTGATTATCTCTTTTGCATAATTAAAGCAGCCCTCACGGGAATGCATTGAATTTATTATGAAACCTGAGTTATCTTCATTTAATAAAGCTATGACGAAGCTTAACTTACCTGCCATCTGCTCAAATGCATCGTATTTAACGATACCTAATTTACTATAGCAGGATTTTAACTGTCTCTTAATCTCTTTATGTTCTCTTGTAATTCTTTTTGCATTGGCCTTAACCTGATCCATCTCTTTGAAACGGACACGGATAATCTTCTCCAAATCAGCACCCTTTTTTCCGCTCATAAGTGTTTTATATTTCCGGGCCATAACATTTAATTTATTAATTACAACAATAAGTAATATCAAAAGTATTGCCAACAAAAAGAGTAAAATTACACAAAAGGTTTTAATATTTATTCCAAGTACTGTAACAGTATCCATTTTAAATCCTCTTACTTAGCGTTATATAGCATTTGAGTAATTCGCTCTAAGTCTTCCTCTGAATAATATTCAATCTCAATCTTACCCTTATCACGACTCTTGGATTTAATGGTAGCTTTTGTTCCAAGAATATTCTTGAGACGCTCTTCTATTTCATTGTATAAGAAAGATAAATCTTCAAAGGATTCTCTTTCGCGAGGACGTACAGAGCCATGAAGTATTTTCTTGACATAGCTTTCTGTCTCTCTGACAGAAAGTCTCTTATCAAAGATGTATTGAGCTGTCTCATATTGAAGCTCTTTATCTTCAATTCCTATAAGCGCTCTCACGTGTCCGGTTGAAAGCATATCGTCAATAAGCATTTGTTGAACCGGTTCAGCTAACTTTAAAAGTCTTAAAGAATTGGTGATTGTTGTCCTGCTTTTTGAGACCTTCTCAGCAACTTCATCCTGCTTTAAGTTAAACTCCTTTATAAGCCGTTCATATGCGTGAGCTTCTTCAATAGGATTAAGGTCTTCACGTTGAATATTCTCTATAAGAGCAATCTCAACTATCTGCTGGTCATCATAATCTTTGATTACAACCGGAACCTCTTTAAGTCCGGCAAGTCTTGCTGCACGCCAGCGCCGCTCTCCGGCTATAATCTCATAATACTTATTTCTTTTTGCTACAACAAGTGGTTCTATAACTCCGTATTGTTTAATGGAATCTGCAAGCTCTGCAAGAGCATCTTCATCAAAATGTTTTCTTGGCTGATTCTTGTTCGGTTCTATTTTATTTATATTAATCTTTTGCTCGACTTCTTTTACAACTTCTCTGACTATTTCTTTCGTCTGGACCTTAGGAATTATATCTGTCTTGTTGCTTGTTTTTTTATCTTCTCCGGTTGGAATTAGATTATCAATTCCTCTGCCTAAGCCTCTTTTAACTGCCATTTAATTCTTTCCTCCTGTTATATCGTGATTCAACGATAATTGTGTTTCTGTAGGTTTTATCTACATATTCGCGTATAATTTGTTGTTTATTACTTCATCTGCCAAATCACGATACCCTTGTGCTCCAGCCGATCTGCTGTCATATAAGTTAATAGGCAATCCGAAGCTTGGTGCTTCTGCCAGTCTTACATTTCTCGGAATTATCGTCTTATATATAAACTGATCCAAATTTTCCTTAACATTTTCAACAACTTCTAATGATAGATTGGTTCTTGAGTCAAACATTGTAAATACTACACCCTCTATCTCCAATGTCTTATTAAGCTGTTTTTTAATAAGGTTAATTGTATACATTAATTGTGTTAATCCATCAAGTGCAAAGAATTCACATTGTATCGGAACCAATACCGTGTCTGCCGCAGTCATGGAATTAACTGTGAGTAATCCGAGTGCAGGTGGACAATCTATTATTACGAAATCAAATTTATCTCTGATTTTTGACAGAAGTTGCTTCAATATATATTGAGGTTTTTCCATCTCGATAAATTCAACTTCCGCACCTGCCAATTCTCTGCTTGAAGGTAGAAGACTTAAGTTTAGCCGTTGGTTTTCCAAAGGATGAACAATCATACATTCACCCACATTACAGTCATCGCGCATTGCATTATATATGGTTAGATCAAGATTATTTTTATCTACGCCCAGACCGCTGGTAAGATTTCCTTGTGGGTCCATATCAACCGCAAGAACTTTCTTTCCTTTCTCTGCCAGACATGCTGCCAGATTAATAGATGTTGTTGTCTTTCCTACGCCACCCTTCTGATTTGCGACGGCAATAATTCTTCCCATTCTTTCGACCTCCGTATGTAATCACCATTATAGCACTATCCGACATCTTTCGCTATATCTAAATGTAGTAACATTTTTATATTAGGTACAATATATAGAAAATTATACGGAAACCTAATTTTTTGGCTAATAATTAATGTTTCACGTGAAACATTAATTATTGCTTAGCTATTTTGCTTAAATATGATTTTATCTTTATATGTATATGGTGTTTTAAATTTTATATATGTTTCACGTGAAACGTATGAATGTTTTAAAATTTGATTTTTTAGTAGAATTATTGATGCTTGTTTAATTATTAATATTATTGATGAATAATAATTTTAATAATTAATATTTAATATTTAATGATTAGTGTTTTGTATGATTTGTATTTCATTATTTATGATTTGTTCTTTTATAATTAGATTTGTTTCATGTGAAATATTTAAAGTATAATTTATTGATTTACTAAATATTTATTTAAAGAATTAACTAATATTTAATGTTTCACGTGAAACAAATATAATAACTGAATTAAATTAAGTTGAATATAATAATATATTATTAAATTATAAATAAATATTAATAATTGATAAAATAATAAATTATGAATTGAATTATCTTATGCTTTATAATTATGTTTCACGTGAAACATAATTATTATTACAAATATTTTGTTTGTATCTTCTTATAGTTAATGGTTTGTGGAAAAAATGTGGACAAATCACGTTGATTGTGGATAATTTGAAAATTTATCCACAAAATCAATATATTGTATTAAAAGAGAACATAATACAATATATATGATTATACTGTACTTTTTATTATAATTCTTTATTGATCTATGTTTTCTGTTTTTTGGCTTTTTGTCAATTTTATTAATTCCAAAGCCCGGTTGTTCATATTAATGAAAATATTTCCTGCATAAGCAGTTTGAATATGCTTATCTTAGTCAGTATTAATAAGACTGTTCTGAATTGATGCATTTTAATCTAATAGTAATATTTCACTTAATGTAGAATGAAATTACAATTGGATAGATTGGACAGCGGATTATTTTACTTTATAATAGAAAAAGGGAAATTTAAATTTAAACTTATGTACATTAGTCAATGATGTGAGACCAACTTTTAAAAAAAATAAATGATTGGTGTGTTATCTTATAATCACACTACTATTCTTGTTTTGCTTAACAACCTCTTATCTGATGCTTGTATATGTGTCAAGGTTGCGAAGCACC
>JAFTFE010000024.1 GCA_017449765.1 Lachnospiraceae bacterium
AACCAGCAGTCGATAACCTCAGGAACTCTCTTCATCTCCTTACCGCAATCAGGACAAGTAATGGTTACATCGTCTATATACGGACGGTGAAGTTCTATATCCTCCGGGCAGTTTTTGCTCATAGATTTAAGCTCTTCCCTTGAACCTATGGCATGTCTCTTGCCACACTCACACTCCCAGATATTAAGCGGAGTTCCCCAGTAACGATTACGTGAAAGTCCCCAGTCCTGAACATTCTCAAGCCATGCTCCGAAACGTCCCTTACCGATTCCTTCAGGTATCCAGTTAACGGTATTATTATTCTTAACCAGTTTGTCTCTGACCTTAGTCATCTCGATAAACCAGGTATCTCTTGCATAGTAGATAAGAGGTGTATCACATCTCCAGCAGAACGGATAATCATGCTCAAACTTAGGAGCGTCAAACAAAAGTCCTGCCTTTTCAAGATCCATAAGGATAGGCTTATCTGCATCCTTAACGAACATTCCTGCGTAAGGAGTATTTTCAGTCATCTCACCCTTACCGTTTACAAGCTGAACAAAAGGAAGCTTATACTTTCTTCCAACCTGTGCATCGTCCTCACCAAATGCAGGTGCGATATGAACTATACCGGTACCGTCTGACATGGTTACATAGGAATCGCAGGTTACATAATGACCTTTTTCCTTACCCTCTACTGCCTTAGCAGTACATTCAAATAACGGCTCATATTCTTTTCTTTCAAGGTCTGTTCCCTTGTAAGTCTCAAGAATTTCATAAGCAGGCTTTCCTTCCTCGGCAAGCTTGCCAAGTACGGATTCAAGAAGTGCCTCTGCCATATAATATGTGTAACCGTCAGCAGCCTTAACCTTACAGTAGCTCTCATCCGGATTTACACAAAGTGCAACATTAGAAGGAAGAGTCCAAGGGGTAGTTGTCCATGCAAGGAAATATGCATCCTCGCCCACACACTTAAATCTTACAACTGCAGAGCGTTCTTTTACTGCCTTATACCCCTGAGCAACCTCGTGTGATGAAAGAGGTGTTCCGCATCTTGGGCAGTACGGAACAATCTTAAAGCCCTTATACAAAAGACCGTCATCCCATATCTTCTTAAGTGCCCACCACTCTGACTCAATATAATTATCATGATAAGTTACATAAGGGTCATCCATATCAGCCCAAAAGCCGACCTTTCCGGAAAATTCCTCCCACATACCCTTATATTTCCATACGGACTCTTTACATTTTCTGATAAACGGATCTAAGCCATATGCTTCTATCTGTTCCTTACCATCTATACCAAGCTCTTTTTCTATCTCAAGCTCAACAGGAAGGCCATGCGTATCCCAGCCTGCCTTTCTTATTATCTTATGTCCCTTCATAGTCTGGTATCTCGGAATCATATCCTTTATAACACGTGTAAGTACATGTCCTATATGCGGCTTACCGTTTGCAGTTGGTGGTCCGTCATAGAAAGTATATGTCGGTAAATCCTTCTTTTCTTCAATACTTTTTTCAAATACCTTGTTGTCATTCCAGAATTTCAAAACCTTTTCTTCGTGCTCAACAAAGTTAAGCTTATTCGAAACCTTTTCGTACATCTTGATTATCCTTTCATAAATATTGTGCAAAACGCACTCCACCAAGTGTTTAGTATACATTATAAAGCCTTGTATTGTCAATAAAATAGGCGAATTCTCTTTACTTTTCAAGTAACTTTTGGTGTTTATTATTGCGAGTTGATAATTTTTAAAGTATAATATATTCAAATTGCACAAAATTGTTAATCAAAGGAGATTATTTATGATTGAATTCAAAGTAGGAATAATCGGCGCCGGAAAAATTGCCGGCACTATCGCCGACACATTAAATAAGCTTGATGCATTCTGTCCTTATGCAATCGCATCAAGAGATATAGACAAAGCCAACGAATTCGGTGATATGTATAACATAGAAAAACGTTACGGCTCATATGAAGAGCTTGCTAACGACCCGGAGGTTGAGCTTATTTATATTGCAACACCTCACTCTCACCATGCCGAGCAGGCTAAGATGTGTATAAATGCGGGTAAACCGGTTTTAGTCGAGAAAGCATTCTCATTTGATGCGCCAAGCACCAAAGAGGTTCTTGATCTTTCAAGAGAAAAGAATGTATTTTGTGGTGAAGCTATGTGGATACGTTTTCTTCCTATGTATGATATGGCAAGAGATATAATAAAAAAAGGAGCTATAGGCAGAATTAATTCCATAACCTGCAGCTTAGGTTATGATTTAAGAAAAAAAGAAAGACTGCTGAAGCCTGAACTTGCCGGCGGTGCATTGCTTGATCTTGGTGTATATCCAATAAATGCCATCTCAATGCTGTTTGACCAGGCTCCGATTTCAGCAATGATAAGCTGTGTCAAGCTTGATACAGGTGTTGATGCTCAGGACACAATACATTTTAATTTTAACAAGGGGGGTATCGCACAGGCATTTATAACAATGCTGTATAAAGCCGACAACAAAATGCTCATATACGGTGACAGGGGATATATGGAGATTACAAATATCAACTGCCCTGAAGAAATCAAGGTTTATAATTTTGATGAGCAGCTTGTAGCTGACATTAAGCCGCCTGAAAATCAAATTTCCGGCTATGAATATGAATTCCTTGCTGCCAGAAATGCGATAATATCAGGGCGAATCGAATTCAATCGTATGCCACAAGCGGAAACATTGGGTATTATGACATTTATAGATACCCTTAAAAAACAGATTAAATAATTTTATATATCATCTACAGATACCTGTCCCGGTGCAGAAGCCTTACCAACAGTAGCAAATGTCATATAGCTTCCGTATTTAAAACCTTCTACTCTGGTTCTTCTGCCAAGCTCTCCCATAGAGATACCAACGACAGGAACATCTGCATATTGATTGTACATAATTGAAACAGCATTCATAAGCTTGTCGACATCGCCGGAAATTTGGGGCATGACGGCAAGCTTTATTATATCAGCACCTCGTTCCTGCATGGTTTTATATCTGTAAATCATCTCATCTTCAGAAGGCGTTTTATCAAAATCATGTGAAGACATAATTATCTTTATACCTTTCTTCTTCGCAGACTCAATAACCTTATCTGCTTTGTCTTCATCGGAGAAAAGCTCAACATCTACAAGATCTGACAGCTTGTGTTCTACTATATACAAATTGATTTCATTTATATCAGGCGATGAAAATGAAAGCTTCTCTCCACCTTCGCCCTCACTTCTTATCGTAAATAACAATTCTATATCAGCATGTTTAAGTCTGTTATGTATATCGGCCAAAATAGCAATAAGTCTGTCAGACTCATTCAATGCCTCGTAGTAATCGGCACGAAATTCAGCCATATCAATATTTTTTTCTTTGTTTTTCTTAAGTATAGCCTCAACCTGATTTATTATTTCATCGTCTGTCGCCGCAACTATCGGTACACAAATTCTTGCACGTTCTAAAATCTTATCCGTCATCTCTTCTCCTTTTAAAAAATGGACTATAGCACTAAGGTTTAACCCTTAGTGCATAAGTCCATTAAAGTACATTTATTAATATTACTTATTTTACCTCGAAACACTTTGATGAAACAACCTGCGCCAAGTCTTCAGGTTTTGCGGTAAACCATGTTCCATCCGGATATAAAGTGATATCTGCGATAAGATAATAGCCCGGAGTAACCTCTCTGACAAATCTGTAATAAGTCAATTCTTCAGGATCCCAATCATAATCGATATAGCTTCTCTTAATATGGGACATAGACCACATTATCTGAGTATCCTCAAAATCCATAGAATTAGCATATGATTCGTCAATAACCTCAATCTCAGCATAGTCATTTGACTCAGGAACATACATCTCTTCGGCAGCATCTGTAATTGAATCATACCAATAATCATCTTCAAGCTCATACTCTACATAAATGGTATAGTCATCATCCTCATAATCAATAAAGTAAGAACTTCCATATGAGAATTCAACACCATCAAGACAGCCAAGTATCTCTACCTTCTGATCACCGGTTTCAAGAACAGTTTCTTTTCCGTAATTATCATTGTCATCATCATCGTCATAATCGTCATAGTCGTCATAATCATCATAATCATCAAAATCATCATAATCATCATAATCATAACCGGAGCCAATTAATGAACCTATCAATTCATTCTGAGTCAACTTAGTAGCCCACTCATTTATCTGATAGTAATTATCTTCTACCATCTGCATCGCTTCATCTTCAGACATCTTGGTAATGTCGTAAGTCTTAAGTGAAGTATCCGGTCCTGTAGCATTAGTGTTCTTAGAATTTACACCTACTAAAAGTGAACCTTCCAACATGGATTCACCATCATAATTTACATCAAACTTAAGGTCAACCTTTTTCTCATCGGAAGACTCTGTAACTGTTGATGAGAAGTTCACTGCAGCTGTTTCTCCTGCAGCATCCAAGGTAATTGAACCATTTGGATTACCATTTGGATCCTTTACATCAATCTTGATTGATACGGAAGTTCCACCTGCACTAAGCTTTAATTCGCCCGTAAGAGCAGTATCATCATAATCAATCCACAAATTATAACTTATAATACCGGCAGTATTGCTGCAGTCAATTCTTACTACTTTTTTATCAGCGATATAAACCTGAGCAACCAAGTCACCGCCTATCAAAGTTGATATAGTATTTTTAATATCTGAACTGCTTAAGCCCATTGATGAAAGATCATAAGATGCCAATGCCTGCTGAACAACCTCGTCAATTTTATCAACTACTACATCACGTGGTATGGTAACCTCATACTGCTTTGCTTTTATACTGTTACCGTTTACGGTTACTGACTGATTACCCTTACTTTTAACAGTTGACTGATCCCATATCTCATCAAAGATTGTATCTCCTTCTGTTTCAACACTCTCAATAATTTCAAAATAATTAAGATCTAAATTCTCAATAGAGGATACATCTGTATCTGCTAAATAATCCTTTAAAAGAGGTGCATTGATAAGCGCCTGACCAAAGCCTTTATTTGGGAATATTACATATCCATCTATTATGTCTTCAAGCTGAATATAAGTATTCTCCTCGTTAGCCGCTCCATTAATCTTGAGTATATCATCACCCATAACATTCAATGTCATATCATAATTAAGAAGCTTGCTCTGAGGATTGATTATCATATCATAATCAATACTTGAATCTATCTTCTGGCCCATTACGGAATCAATATTTAATGTAAACGAGGTTTCTCCGCCATTTTTTTGAACGCTCTCTACCAATTCGGAATTCTTATCTGTCTCAAAGGACTTTTCAAATGCATCCTCGACCTTTTTCTTAGGATCAAAAATCTTCGGAAGGAATATAATTCCGCATACAATAAGTGCAATTACAGCAGCTATACCACCGATAATTCCGGCTATAGCACCCTTGCTCATAGATTTTTTAACCTTTGTAGGAGGAACATTGTTAGGGATATTACCCATATTGTTCATGCCATTCATATTAGGTGCGCCAAAGTTATTAGGTGCTGCCCCAAACTGCTGTTGATTCTGCTGATTAATCTGTGCAAACTGCTGGCTCATATCCTGACCTGCCAGATTAAATCCGCCGCCAAAGTTCTGTGGCTGCTGTGCAAACTGCTGACCTTGGTCTGCTGCCTGCTGTGCAAACTGTTGACCCTGGTCTGCTGCCTGCTGTGCAAACTGTTGACCCTGGTCTGCTGCCTGCTGCACGAACTGTTGACTCTGGTCAAAACTCTGCTGTGCAAACTGTTGACTCTGGTCAACACCCGGCTGTATAGGCGGCTGTCCATAATCATTAAATTGGTTTTGATTTGGATTAAAATTTCCGTTGTTAAAATTATTATCCATCGTTTTCCCCCTTTTTAATAAACCTTTGCTTCTTCTTCTTTATTTAAAACTCTAAGTGCACCCTGAGCCAATGCAAGGAGTTCATCTTCTCCTGCATATACCGTAACTCCTGCTATAAAGCCTGCACGTTTTTTGAGTTCCGGAACAACATAATCCGAATAAGCTATACCACCTGTAAGAATTATCTGGTCAACCTTACCCTCAAGTACTGTTGCCTGAGCACCTATATCCTTGGCAACCTGATATACAAATGCCTCCATAACAAGCTTAGCTTTCTCGTCATTTTTATTAAATGCAAGGTCTTCTACATCTCTCTGGTCATTTGTTCCGAGATATGCATTATAGCCCGCATTACCTACAAGTTGTTTTATCATTTCTTTTTCTGTATATTTTCCTGAATAGCAAAGTCTTATAAGCTCTCCGTTTGGAACTGCACCGGCTCTCTCAGGAGAAAATGCTCCGTCACCGTCAAGTGCATTGAATACATCAACGACTTTACCATCCTTATGTGCGCCGACCGATACGCCACCGCCCATATGTACAACTATAAGTCTTAAGCTTTCATAAGGAACACCCTTTTCCTTTGCATATCTTTTGGCAACAGCTTTCTGGTTGAGTGCATGGAAAATACTTGTTCTCGGAAGTTCAGGATGACCTGATAATCTCGCTACATCACTAAGTTCATCTACTACTACAGGGTCTACAATATAAGCCTTAACTCCGATTTCATCAGCGATTTCCTTGGCAATAAGTCCGCCTAAGTTCGAAGCGTGCTCTCCTCTTTTGGCTTCTACCAAATCTTTAATAAGTGCGTCTGTTACCTCATATGTTCCACCCGGTATCGGCTTAAGAAGTCCGCCACGTCCTACAACTACATCTAAGGTCTTAATGTCAAAATTATTATCAGCTAAGACCTTGGTAATTACTTCCTTACGAAAGTCCTTCTGCGCAACAATCGAATCGTATTTTGCGATTTCCTCTGTCGCATGTCTTAAGGTTTCTTCAAATAACAGGTTCTCATCCTCAAATACACCAATCTTGGTTGAAGTTGAACCCGGATTAATTATAAGTGATTTATAGCTCATCGTTGTCTCCTTTATTTATATTTTGATTTTTTTATTTACATATACCTTAGTCAAATTACTTCGTCTTACCAAGCTCCTCTGCAACTATTGCAGCCAACGCTATCGAATTAACCTTGGTCTCAAATGTATCCGAACGTGAAGTAAGAATAACCGGAGCCTTAGTTCCTGTTAATATACAGCCGTTCTTGACATTTGCAGTATGTACAAGGCACTTATATACAAGGTTTCCTGCGTGAATATCAGGGAATAATATAACATCGGCATCACCGACTATCTTACGTCCTGTAGCTCCCTTATGTCTTGCTGCCTCAGGGTCTATAGCAAGGTCAAGTGATAAAGGTCCGTCTACTATACAACCTGTTATCTGTCCTTCCTCATTCATCTTGGCAAGCTCTGCTGCTTCTACGGTAACAGGCATCTTAGGATTAACCACCTCAACCGCTGCAACAGGTGCAACTTTAGGGCATTCTATACCACAAGCCTGAGCAACTTCAACAGTATTCTTAATTATACCAACCTTATCCTCAAGTGTAGGATACGGAATAAACGCAACATCAGATAAGAATAATAATCTGTCATAGCCCTCAACCTCAAATACCGCTACATGTGAAAGAGGATTACCCGTTCTAAGACCAACTTCTTTGTCAAGTACGCTCTTAAGAAAGTCCTTAGTATCAATAAGTCCTTTCATGTACATATCAGCCTTGCCGTCATGTACAAGCTTAACGGCAGTTCTTGCTGCCTCAATCATATCCTTAACATCTATTATTTCAAAATCAGACACATCAATATTAGTTGATGCGGATATTTCTTTAATCTTATCCTCATCTCCAACCAATATTGCATCTGCAATATTCTTATCCTTTGCTGCTCTTACCGCTTCAAGCACCGCATCGTCCTGAGCATTGGCAACAGCCACCTTCTTAACACTACATTCTCCAATTTTTGCAAGTAATGCGTCAAAACCCTTGTTCATTTGTCTTAAATCCTTTCCTTATAATTTATTTAATAGTTTATTTATAAATCAAGTACATTATATTATAACACGGTTTGTTAATATTATAAAGTTTTAATTTTTTCTTATATTTGCTTTAAGCTTTATCCTGCGGTTCATCCTTCGGTCTTTCAAAAAAATATGCGATCCAGAGAATAATAACCATCACAACCCAGCTTATCGGTTCAGTGAAAGCAACACCCTTGTATGCAAACCTCGGTACAAGAAATATTACCGAAAGAATCTTAATCAACATCTCCGTAACACTTGATATAATCGGCATAATTTTATGTCCCATACCCTGGAGCGAACATCTCATAATAAATAAAGGACCAAGCGTATAAAAAAATACTATACTTATCTTCGTGTACATAACAGCCGGATCTATAACATCAGGGTTATCTGTGCTTGTTATCCACATAATAACCGTCCTTCCAAAAGTAAAACATAATATAACAAGAATTGTAGTTATTACGGTAACTATTATATGCGCCTGAAATATCCCCTGTCTCACACGCCTGTATTCCTTAGCCCCCATATTCTGACCGGAATAAGTGGTCATTGCAATGCCAACCGTATATAAAAATACGGTCATAATATCAAACATTCTTCTCGCCGCGGTATGTGCCGTAATAACTGCCGTTCCCAATCCGTTGATTGCACTCTGAAGTATAATTGTTCCGATATTTATTATACAGGACATAAATCCCATAGCAAGTCCGGAGGTTATAAGATTCATATATTCCTCAGAACTAACATTCCATTCTGTTTTATCCGGGAGGATCTTTTTATAATGATTCAGCATATACCACAAACACGAAAAACCCGACACCGCCTGTGCGATAATCGTAGCATATGCTGCCCCGTTTATTCCCCATCCGAACACTTTTACAAAAAGCAGATCAAGACCGATATTAAGCACAACCGCTACCATAAGACAATAAAGCGGTGTCTTACTGTCGCCTATTGATCTTAAAATATTTGCACAGAAATTATAAAGTACCGTAAAGATAATTCCCGCTATTATTATTCTTACATATGACACGGCATAAGGCATTATATCATCTGTTGTATTCAGAGCTATAAGTATCTTTTTTATAAATATTTCTCCCAACGAAGTAAGAACTGCCGCAGTAGAAAATGTAAGCACTACCGCACCGGCTACAGACCTGTGAATCCTCTTAAAATCTCCCGCACCAAAAGCATTTGCAACCGGTATTGCAAAGCCCTGTGTCAGTCCGTTGATAAAACCGATTATCGTGTTTGATACAACCGCTGTTGCACCTATGGCAGCAAATGCATCTGTACCGACATATGCACTTACAATCTTCGCATCTATCATATTATAAAGCTGCTGGAATATGTAACTGCACATAAGCGGAAAAGCAAAAAGCATAATAACCTTTGCAGGATATCCCTTGGTTAATTCTTTCATTATAATTCACCATGCAATTGTTTGCCGGATCTTACATATCTGCGTAATATATCAAGCTTTTCCTCAGTATAAGACTCGCCCTTTTTTACCAGATATATTCCCGGAGGATATACATAAATATTATCCTTAGCAATTGTTCCTTCTAATGTATCTAATATTCTGATTGTTGTTTTTATATATTCCCCGTTATGACAGGCCGAATCGGACATTATACTTTTTCTGTCACTGATTATACTGTCAAAATTCTCATCTATCTCCTTAATTGAATTATACAGATATTCCAGATCTTTTCTCTCGTCAACCATGGTTGAAATAAGCACAACATAATCTTCTCCCGACATTTCACAAACTATGCCGTAACGGTCTGATAAAATACTTTCTAAAGCTGCACCTGTAAGACTTCCTTCAATTGTTAAATTCCCGTTCTCATCTTTATCTGCTTTTACGTCCTCGATTTTATCAGCCCTTATGACAAGTCTCGTACTGTCATAAGCAAAAATCTTATCTGAACAATCCTTATCAAGCAAAGAGAAATGCTTTATCTCAAATTTGAATTTATCCCTGAAATCTTTTAATTCCCTGATATATGTCGTATAGTCCCACCCGCTTGCGACAGCCACAGCTCTCTCCATGCTGCACAGCATTACATATGAAGGTGATGAACTCATAAATACAGACAGATATTTCCTTATATCTTTATCCATAGTTTCATTCTGTACATGAAGTATAGCAGTCTGTGTCATAGACGGAAGTGTCTTATGAAGGCTCTCTATTACGATATCCGCGCCAAGATATATGGATGATTGAGGAAACTTTATGATATCCTTATGCTCACCTTGCTCTGCAATAAAGGGAAGCAAAGCGCCATGAGCCTCATCTGCTATAAGTTTCATATCATATGCTTTGGCAATCTCACTTATGCTCTTTATATCTGACACAATACCTTCGTATGTAGGACTTGTAATTACAATCGCTTTTGCATCCGGATTCCTGGCACAGATATTTTTTACCTCATCCACACTTACACTTTGCAGGTAATCAGAATCTGAAAATGGTATGTATATTATTTCCAAACCAAGCAGCTTTGCTATGTTATGTACGGATTTATGGCAGTTATCGGCTATGATTATCTTATCTTTCGCCTTACAACAGGCAGAGACGGCTGCCATAATACCTCCGGTTGACCCATTTACAAGATAATAGCTTGCAAATGTACGATATACCTTTGCAAGCTCTTCTTCGGATGATTTAATCATCTCTGTAGGATTATGTAAATCGTCTGTTCCCTGAACCTCTGTCACATCTATGGTATAAATATGATCTAATAAATCATCCATATATACCATATCTAAACTGCTTCTGTCATCGGAAAACTTCTTTCTCTTATGTCCGGGCATATGCCATACGCTGTGATACTCACATATATATTCATATAAGCCCTCTGCTATGTATCTTCTCATAATTATACCTATTCAAGAATTATATTTTTCACATCATCTAACTTAATGAGCATAAGCTCATCCTCGTTTATTGTACTGTCAGACACGAGGCGGTTAGCCTGATTCCTTATAGCCTTCTCAAGATAATTCCTTACGGATCGTGCATTACCAAAGTTCTGAGGCGGATTGGCAAGTGTTTTTTCAAACTTATTTTTTATAAATTCAAGTGCCTCACCGTCAAATTCATAGTCCATCCTCTTAGCCCTGTTTGTGATTATCTCAACAAGGTCTTCCGCACTGTAATTGGGAAATTCTATAGTCTTATTAAATCTTGAACGAAGTCCGGGATTAGCATCTAAGAATGCCTGCATCTCATCATGGTAGCCTGCAGCTATGACAATCAAGTCGTCACGGTAATCCTCCATTGCCTTATTAAGAATATCTATTGCCTCCTGTCCAAAGTCTCCCTCCTGCTTATTTGAAGCAAGAGCATAGGCCTCATCTATAAAGAGTACTCCGCCCTTTGCCTGCTCGACAACCTCCATAACCTTCTCGCCGGTCTGTCCCATATATCCGGCTACAAGTCCCGAACGGTCAACCTCTACAAGATGTCCTTTGGAAAGAATGCCGAGATTATAATATATCTTCGACAAAATTCGAGCCACCGTCGTCTTACCCGTACCGGGATTTCCCAGGAATACAAGATGATTGGTGGTTGGAGGCACCTTAAGTCCTTTCTTCTTTCTGAGCTCACATACCTTAAGCAGATTCACCAGATTATTGACCTCTGTTTTGACACTCTTCATTCCTGTCAGTGAATTAAGTTCCTCCATAAGCTTCTCAAGGTCGATGGCACTCATATCAACAGCTTTATCTGAAGTTTTTTCCTCCGGCTTATCATATTTTTGTAAATCTTCTCTATCATCCTGTGAAAGCTTAGTCTCGGAGCTTTTCGGCATAATACTATTATCACCGCGTTTATCGATAATATTGTCTTTTTTCTCGTCATCAAAGGTTGTCATCCTGATATAGCCCGTAAATTCAGACGGTTCTTTTTTATCCGAATTTTTCGACGGTGTATACTCTATGGTCGGCTTTTCATTTGTTATATTACCATTTATCTCATCTATTCTGTCCCGAAGCATATCGATATAAGCTCCAAGCGCAGCAACCTCACTCGACTTTATCTCCTCATTACACGCTATAAGGTCATTTCCTATATAATTAAAGGTAGTAACATAGAGCATTATAAGGTCGTAATATTGGTTACTTATCTCTCCTGTCTCCGGTCCGATATTCGAGCGCACAAAGGCCTCAAGTGAACGCGGAGGCTGTTCGAGAAGCTTCTCCGTCTTAAGCTCACTGTTTGTCGCATAATGGTCAAGAAGCTTCGGATAAAACTGCATACCGGTCAAAGAATTGATATACTCTATCTCCTGTTCACTTGCCTCACCGTCAGCATAGGTAAGCCACACCAAAAAATGCAGCATATCATCCTTATATGCTTCAACCAGATCCACCACGCCTTTTGATCTGATATAAGAAGCTCTGCCGATACTTTTTGCACGTTTTATACAAAGCTCGTACATCTGTCGGCTTTCTTCTTTCACTACTTCTTTTTTAAATAAGTTAAGTCCCCACTTCATCTATTTACCTCTACAGCATAAAAGCATATTCCGTTATATTTTTAACCTTCATTTATAAATATTCTATAATTCAATTCCTGATTTTTTAATCTCCTGATAAATCCTTGCAATCGGCAGGCCGACGACATTATAGTAATCACCAACGATCTCCTTGACAAACTTGGCGAATACTCCCTGTATCCCATAGGCTCCCGCCTTGTCTAAAGGATCACCGGTACTTATATAGTCCTCTATCTCCTGATTAGTCAATTCATAAAATGTAACCTTCGTCGTCTCGTAAAAAGCAATATTTTCATCCGATGATACTATGCATACTCCTGTCATAACTTCATGGGTTCTTCCCGATAACCGGCTAAGCATTTGTGCCGCCTCTGCCGCATCCTTAGGCTTGCCAAATATCTCTTTCTCATATACGACGATTGTATCTGCACCTATTACAATCGGATTTTGTTCTTTGAATCTGTGGTAGACATCGTTTGCCTTTATTCTTGCAAGGTTCATGACTATATTCTCCACCGTCCCGCCTTCCATCACTTCTTCTTTGTCTGATGGAATAATATCAAATTCATATCCCGCCTGTGCCAAAAGCTCACGTCTCCTCGGAGATTTCGATGCAAGAATAATTCGTCTCATGTCCTACCTCATTCCACGATTACTTCAATAATAAATATTGATAACACTAATTATATGTATTTATATAAATTTTGTCCATATATTAAAACCACAAAAAATATTTTTCTCAACATTGTTTTATTATTCCATTTGTCAAAAATTATGATATAATGAGCGTGTATGCATATACGTGGAGGAACCAAAGATGAATATAATTATAGTCGGATGTGGCAATGTAGGATACACACTTGTTGAAAATCTAAGAAATGAAGATCACAATATCGTAATTGTGGATAAGGATGAAAGTAAAATCAATATGGTAACCGATGAACAGGATGTACTCGGTGTAGTGGGTGACGGTGTCAATTATCACACTCTTCTTGAGGCAGGTATCGAGCACACCGACCTTCTCATTGCGGTTACCAATTCAGATGAGCAGAATCTTCTGTGCTGTGTTATGGCGAAGCGTTCCGGAAAAGTATGCAGAACTATAGCCAGAGTCCGCAATCCTATATATAATACGGAAATCAGTTATTTAAGACGAGAATTAGGCCTTGCACTTATTATTAATCCTGAGCTTATTGCGGCTGCGGATATTGCAAGACGTTTTCAGTATCCTGACGGTGTGCGTGTAGACACCTTTACCAGAGGTCGTATTGAGCTTCTTCATCTTACCGTTGCCGAGGGTAATATACTAAATGGTATGTCTATCATAGAGGTCAGAAATAAATTCAAATGTAATATCCTTATCTGTGCTATTCACAGAGGCAGAAAAGTCTGGATTCCAAATATAGATGACAAAATCGAAGCCGGTGATGATATAGTTATCTCTGCCGCTCCGTCGGATGCCAATGTATTTTTCAAAAAAGCCGGTGTATACAAACACCCGCCACGTTCTGCTATGATAGTCGGCGGAGGTACCGTAGGCTTTTATCTTGCTAAGCGCCTTACCGAAGTCGGTATTCGTACCAAGGTTGTGGAAAGTGATACAGAACGCTGTATATTCTTAAACGAGGAAATACCTAAGGCAACCATCATAAACGGTGACGGCGGCGACGAAAAACTATTGCTTCGTGAGGGTGTAGGCGGTGTAGAATGTTTTGCAGCTCTTACAGGTATAGATGAGGAAAATCTGTTGCTTAACTTATTTGCCAAGAAAGTCTCACATGCCAAGATAAGCGTTAAGCTAAGACGACTTAATTATAATAATGCAATGGATAATATACAGCTTGAGGGTGCTGTATTCCCAAGTCTTCTTACAGCTGATTACATTGCAAAATACGCTCGTTCCATGCCGAATATGGATTCAGGTAATATAGAAAATGTATTTCAATTGGAACACGGCAAAGCCAAGGCATTGGAATTTTTTGTAAGAGAGTCAAGCCCTGTGGTAGGCGTACCAATATCACAGCTTAATCTTAAACCGGGACTTATCATATGCTCAATAACAAGAGATGATAAGGTTATTGTTCCATCAGGCAGAGAAGAGATAAAGGTCGGCGATAATGTTCTTGTGCTGACTGTAGACGCACAATTCAGTGATATTAAGGAGATTGTAAAATCATGAACCTTTTAGTAGTAAGATACATCATAGGCTGGATATTAAAATTCGAAGCCGCATTCCTGCTTATACCTGCAGGAGTAGGATTATGCTATAAAGAATACCATTATTCCGCAATATATATCGGTGTGGCAATATTAAGTTTTCTTACGGGATGTATCTTTCAAATCAGAAAAAAAGATAGAGATTTAGGCGAATTATATGTACGTGAGGGCTTCGCATCCGTGGCTTTGTCCTGGCTTGCACTCAGTATATTCGGCGGTCTGCCATTTGTAATTACCGGCGAAATACCGAATTTTGTTGACGCATTATTTGAGACTGTATCAGGCTTTACAACAACAGGAGCCAGTATATTGTCAGATGTTGAAGCACTATCGAAAACCAGCCTGTTTTGGAGAAGCTTCACACACTGGATAGGCGGTATGGGAATATTCGTCTTTATAATGGCGATCCTTCCTATGGTCGGATCTCACAGTATGAACCTTATGCGTGCGGAAAGCCCGGGGCCGTCTGTCGGTAAATTTGTTCCGAAGCTTAAGAATTCAAATATGCTCCTTTACCTTATCTACATAGGAGTTACCATCATATGTGCAATAAGCTTTTATCTAAGTGGTATGAACATTTTTGAAACCCTTACCATGACCTTCGGTACGGTCGGTACGGGTGGATTCGGAATATATAATGATTCTGTAGCTTCATTTACGCCGCTGCAGCAGAACCTGATAACTACCTTTATGATATTAAGCGGTATCAATTACAGCGTATACTTCTGTATAGTTACTCTTAACTTCAAAGAAATATTATCCTTTGAAGAGGTAAAATGTTATCTTCTTATTGTATTCGGAAGTATTGCACTTATTGCATGGAATATAAGACATCTCTATGGCGGATTTGGTGAGACGGTAAGACATTCTGCATTTCAGGTTGGCTCGATAATCACAACCAGCGGTTTTTCAACTGTGGACTTCGATATGTGGCCGCAGTTGTCGCGAAATATAATAATTATACTTATGATCATAGGCGGTTGTGCAGGAAGTACCGCCGGTGGAATCAAGGTATCAAGGGTTATTATCCTGCTTAAATCCATCGGCAAGGAAATACGATCCATCGTCCACCCCGAACGTGTACGAAAGCTGTATCTTGACAAGCGTCCTTTATCAGATGAGACACTTCGTTCAACCAACGGATATGCAGCTATCTACTTCGTAGTGCTGATTGCATCGGTATTACTTATTGCAGTAGATGAATTTGATTTTACGACGAACTTTACAGGAGTGCTCGCGACCTTAAATAATATAGGGCCCGGACTTGGTTTAGTCGGACCCGCTCATAACTTTGGAATTTACAGTAATTTCTCAAAGTGTATATTTATTTTTGACATGCTTGCAGGACGTCTGGAATTATTCCCGATATTGATACTGCTTATGCCGTCCTGTTGGAAAAAGTATTAATGCTTTATTCCTCGATTAGAAGCTCGACAAAATCTTTCTCGGATATCGGCTTCGAAAAATAATAACCCTGTATAATCTGGCAGCCTGCTTCCTTAAGTAAATCGAACTGGGCTGCCATTTCTACGCCCTCAGCAATAACAGGTACTTCCATGTATTCCGCCATATCAAGTATCAGCTTAACCATATGAAATGCTTTATCATCTTCATGTATATGTGCTATAAAATCCATATCTAATTTAAGCACATCAACAGGCATAGATGAAAGAACATTAAGCGAAGAATATCCGGCACCAAAATCATCCATCTCTATCTTAAAACCTTCATTTCGAAGTTCCTGTACAGCCTTAACCAGCTGTGTCGTATCATTTGTATATGCGGATTCCGTAATCTCAAGATATAAATCATCTGCCGATAAATTGTTGTCTTCCAGCAAATCCAACAGATAATCCGCTATATTATTATCGTACAAATCCATACGTGATACATTTACGGAAATCGGAACCGACTTACCATATGTATCCTTCCAATTACGTATATGTTTTATGGTTTCTCTCCATACATAATGGTCTAAAGCATTAACAAGACCGTTCTGCTCAAATAACGGCAAAAACACCTTCGGCTTAATAAGACCAAACTCAGGATGGTTCCAACGCACAAGCGCCTCTGCACTTGACAGTACAGGTTCCTCTTTCGTTATATCATACTTTGGCTGAAAAAATACCTCAAACTGGTTATTCTCGAGTGCACCGTTAATATCACTTATAAGACGCTGTGAGAATATCGACTTCTCGCGAAGTGTCAGATCATAGTATGCAACAGAATGCATAAAGCTGTCTCTTAGCGTATTGCAGGCAAGCTTAGCACATGAAAATCTTTGTTCCATATCCAGATCATGCTCAACTCTTGAAAATATTCCGACACGTATTCTTACATTCGGCGTACCGGTTATATCAATTATATTCTTATTGATATTATCCACTAAGACATTATAATCTTCATGATGTGTAACATATAAGAAGAAATTATCAGCCTCACTTCGACAGGCAAGACCTTCACTGTCTTTCATAAAATCTTTTATGGTATCTGCAATTATTACAAGCAGCTTATCACCGAATTCTCTTCCGTAGATTTCATTAACCAGATGGAAATGATCTATATTAAGTGTAACCGCATCTGTCTTCAAATCAGTATGATAGCGATCCATCATCTCAGCATACTCATAGAAAAATGATGTATTATAAAGTCCTGTAAGTTCATCCTTCTCAGCAGCCTGAATAAACTTCTTATCCTCGGAAAGCTCTATAATACGTTCAACTCTTGCCCTGATTATCTCAGGTTCTCCATAAGGCTTCTTAATGAAGTCGGCTGCACCTAATTTAAGACTCTTTACCTCAGCATTCTGCTCGGAAGTAAGAACGATAATCGGAATATGCTTATATTCCTCATCCTTGTGAAGCTCCTCTATTACTTCAAATCCTGTCATCTCCGGCATCATAATATCAAGCAGTATGGCCGAGAGCATAGAAGCATTTTCTTTTACAACCTCCAGAGCCTCCCTGCCGTTTACAGCATAGAGTACATGATATTCATCCTCAAGCATATTGCCAAGTATCTCTCTGTTAATATACTCATCATCAACTATAAGTATAAAACGGCGTACCTGTTCTTTTTCATTAAAAATCATTTCCATAAGAATTCACCTACCTAAAGTGAAATTCTACCATATTTCGACAAAAACTTCAATACTTCTACAGCCCGCCATTAATTATACTCGGCTCTTTCTCCTCCGATAAGCTTAGGTCTGGTCTTAGCACATACAACATGTGCCTCACCTATATTTTTTATGCTTGTCCGTACCGGTACAGCAACATCCTTCAAGTGCATACCTATCATTACATCTCCGATGTCTATACCAAGTTCTGCCTTAATATGTTCGACAGCAACCGCATCCGGTAATATATTATAAGCAGCAGTAGAGAGTGAGCCTCCTGCCTTAAGCTTCGGTACCACACCTACAATTTCATAACCTCTGTCTTTTGCTACACTTTTTTCTATGATAAGTGCCCTGTTCAAATGCTCGCAGCACTGTGTAGCAAGATGAAGACCTTTCTTCTTACACTCCTCGTAAAGAACCGATACTACAGCCTGCCCTATATCTTCATTTGAAAATGTACCTAATTTTCTACCTGTTATCTCACTACTCGAACACCCAACGACAAGTATGTCGCCCTCTTCGGCATCTGATTGCTCAAGTAATTCGTTAAAAAGTGTTTTTATATCCTGTCTGATCTTATCAATATCCTTGTATTCTTCATCCGATATTCCCTGTGCCATAATTATATCATTCTCCTTATATTCCATAATAACATACTATGAAAATCTTATTATAAAATACGGAAAATGTCCATAGGAAATAAATATATGATGCACTTCTTATATGCATTAACTCCTGAAAAATATCGGTTGACAATAATTACATATCGCCTTAATATGTTACATAGGGTGACTATATAATCCAAAGGGGGAAAAAACTTGAAAAATAATCAGATATCGGTTAAAGAAGTTTTTACCAGTATAGGCATCAAGGACCTGATTGCTTTCGTATTAATATTTGTATCAGCTATGATATTCATCTATTTTGACTTTAATACCCTGTATAAGCTTGAAAAAGAGAATATAGTTCACGAAAGTGAAAAAAGTGCAGCCCGGTCTGCGCAGGAATTAAACTACTATCTTCTCACGAGTATTGAAACCGTAAAACTTGCTTCACATAAGCTGGACAATATGCTGGATAACAATGTCTCATCCGAAGAAATATTAAGCTATCTTGAAGAGGAATCGGAAAACATTTCCAGTGCAATAGATGAAAATTATACCGGACTTTACGGTTGCTTTAAAGGAGAATTTCTTGACGGTGCCGGTTGGATTCCGGATGAAGATTATGTGGTTACTGAACGTCCGTGGTATCTGGATGCCCTTGCAAGTGACGGGGAAATAATCTTCGTAAATCCTTATCTTGATTCTCAAACGCATACCGTTATGATGACCATCAGCCGACTCCTGTCCGATAAGGAAAGCGTAATCGCGCTTGACTTAAGTCTTGCTGAAATGCAGAAAATCACTGAGGCAGTTGTTAACGACAGTGACAGTGAATACGCTATGGTTCTTGATTCATCAGGAGGCGTAGTTGCGCACTCAGACTCGGAAGAACTTGGAAAAAACTATCTTGAAGAAAAGAATTCATTAGGCTCAGCTATAGCCAAAGAACTTTTCACTACAGGCAAACAACAATTTCAGATAACCTATAAAACTGTTAAATATATAGTATATGCAGAAGAAATCGGTGATGGTTGGTATAGTATCTCTGTAATAAACGGTACATTATTCTTTAAACCTCTTAGAACAATTATAGTTGTTTCAATTTTGGCTATATTATTATTTACGGTTATTCTATCTACAATTTTTTACAATATAAGTGTTAAGCATATTGAGACAAAAAAGCTAAATCAACAGTTAGAATCAATTGCTCACATATATGTTTCCATGCATGATATTGATTTAATTAATAATTCTTTTTCTGAAATAAGCAACAATGCCGAAACCTTGACAGAATTACTCCGTGACAGCCACGAAAATGCAAAAGAAACCTTACATAGCATAATGGAAATCATGACGGCAGAGCGCTCTAAGAAAATCGTTCTTGACTTCCTTGACTTTAATACTCTTGATGAGAGGCTTGCAAACACCGATACGATAACCATTGAATTTATAGATAAAGACGATATTTGGTGCAGAGGCAGATTCGTAGTTTCGGAACGTGACGAAGCGGGTAATCCTACTCATGTTCTATGGATGGTTGAAATTATTGATGATGAAAAACGACAGCAAGAAAAACTTCTGTACCTTTCCGAGACAGACCGTATGACCGGTATAAACAACCGCGGCTCAGGAGAAAAGAAAATCCGCGAGCTGATAGCCGAAGGTCAGGGCGGTATGTTCGTTTTAATGGATGTAGACAAGTTCAAATCAGTAAATGATAATTATGGTCACAGTGTGGGAGACAAGGTTCTTATCGAGCTTGCCAACAGTCTTAAAAAAGCTTTCCGTGCCAACGATATCATCATGAGATTAGGCGGAGATGAATTCGCTGTATATGTACCTGATGTACACAATGAAGCTTCCGGAGAAAGAATTATCAACAGACTTTTCAATGTGCTTGATAACACCGATATACCTGAACTTAAAGGCAACAAATTCTATATCAGTGCCGGTGCGGCATTCTATCAGACGGATGATAAGTATTCCTTTGAAGAGCTTTATAAACGTGCCGACAGTTGTACATATATAAGCAAGGAACATAAGGGTAATTATGTAAGTTATTATGAAGCGTAGGTATTTGAATTAATTATCGCTTCTACCTGCTCGCGCTTCTCATATAATACACAGCCGCCATTGTGGTCATCTACAAGCAGATTTCCATCTTGAAGTGCTTTAAAGAGCGGTGAATTAACCGCTTCCTTTAACGAAGTGTTCCTGATATTCACATCCGAATATGGTGAGAACGGACAAGGCTCCGCACCTCCGTGTGAATTGATGTGGAAGAAACCTCTTCCCGCTGCCAGGCATCCACCGGAGCTTTTCTCATCTCCCGGAAATGATATAAATACCATCTCAGGAAACTCACTGCGAAGTCTGGCAATCTCACCTTTTAAGAATTCTCTTTCTTCATCACCCGGAGCAAGCTCTTCTGCATCATCGGTCACAGGAACAAACTCTACAAATACTACCAATTTACAACCTCTGTCAGCAAGCTTCTTTATAAATTCATCCGAAGAAACCTCATGTATATTCTCGGTTGTAACGGTAACAGAGGCTCCGAATATAAGTCCTTTGCTTTTGAATTCATCCATATTGGAAATAAGTTTATCATATACACCTTTGCCGCGTCTTGCATCCGTAATATCTTTTCCGCCCTCAATACTCATAACCGGAATCAGATTCCTGCATTTATCAAACAGTTCAAAATATCTGTCATCAACATAGGTTCCATTTGTAAAAATCGGAAAAAGTATATTTTGCATCTTTCCCGCTGCCTCAATAATATCACGCCTTATCATAGGCTCACCGCCTGCAAGAAGTATGAAGCTTACACCGATATCATCTGCTTCTTTGAAAATATCAAGCCACTCCTCACTGCTAAGCTGTGAGACAGGCTCTTCATCAACAGTAGCATGATTACAACGTGAATAACAGCCGGCACAATGCAGATTACAGCTGCTTGTAATACTCGCAATAAGAAACGGAGGAATATGCTCCCCTTCTTTTTCAGCTTTGGCACGCTTCTTAGATGCAGCCCGGCTTGCAGAAGCAAATTTTAGCATAAATGCACTTTCCTTCGGGTCTTTAAGTGTAGCCTTGATTGAGTCCGCAACAACTCTTTCCACACCTTTTGTCATATATTCCTGTATATCGAATTCTTTGTTTGTTGATTCACTCATATTTTAAATCTCCTTATTTATAATATATTTTGCATAATATATTTTGCACAGATATTTAATGGCGCTTAATTTAATTGTGTGTAATTTATTATACTATACAATATTTGTTATAACTTTTCAACTAAAAAATAAAATCCGCTGTTGCCAGTTGTTTTCTAAAATCCCAAGCCGTCATTTACCAAAATCACATGTATTCTGCCTTCATGCCTGGAATAGCGTGTAATTAAGAACTGGCAGCAAATCGTATCCGGTGATTTACAATTAAAGCAGGAACCTGTCTTAGCACAAGGTGTAGACAGTCCAAAACGCTGTGCATTGGTTGGTGCAGCAACATTTCGTGCCCTCTTCATAGCTCCGTCAATGTCATCACACACCTTATTCATACCCACGATAAAAACAACCTTTCTCGGTCCCTGAGCTATGGCTGAAACACGGTTTGAATTACCGTCAATATTTACCATCACACCATCTTCCGTTATGGCGTTTGCACTTGATAAAAAAACATCTGCATCATACGCCATAAGCATGGCTGCTCTTTTATCTTCACAAGCGTCCCGGTCAATAAAATTATAATCCCCTTCTTTAAGCTTATCCACAAGACCTATCTCGTGTGCACTCATGGCTCCGCCCATAGTAACCGAGCTTTTCTCAGGAATCAAATCAAGCGCAAGCTTTAAAGCTTCTTCTTTATCTGCAGCATAATAACCGGTCATATTTCTGGACTTTAAGCTCTGAATTACCTTTTGTGCCAAAAGTTCATTTCTTTTATAAACGTTTTCATTCATAATTCTAACCTCCGATCTATGTTACCTTTTACATCATCGAATTTCTGTTATCATCCTCTGAACACCTGGCTGCATCCATCGCTATAGCAACCATAAGTGCCGGAAGCTCATCAGCGTCATTTGCTATATCCAGCACATAGGTATCGCCCCATCTGAAAAGCTGCTTTGATATATGCACTACAAGCCTTGATTGTTCATATACATCATAATTCCACTGAAGGAAATCTCCCTCAAGTCTCCAACCCTTATAATCAACATTATATTTGGGACGAAGTATTGAAAACTGCTTTTTAATTATTCCCTGGGAAAATCCATTTATCGTAATCTCAAACTCCTTAAATATACGAAGAATCTTTTCCTGTATTAAACCGACTTCACGTCCGCTCATTTTGTCAAACACACGAATTCTGTGACCTATGGAGAAAAAATCGGCTTTAACGTAATACTTCGGATTACCCGACTGGTCATACACATCATATGTATCTGTCCAGGAAAAGACCTTTTGTTTTATAAGTAATTGACCCATTTTTTGAATTCACCCCTCTTATATCTCTTTATTTTACACCTGCCAAAAACAACGCAATACCAAATGCGAACATCAATATAGAAACAGGTTCCATAATTACACTCCATAGTTTATAAAGTCTCTTTGATTTTTATATTGTACCCATCTCACCTATCGGTTCGATGAAGTTATTCGCAAAATGCCGATTCATGCAAGCGTATCCATCGCTTTGCTCATTATATCACAAATATTAATAAATATGAATCCGCTTATACAAAACTTGAGCAGATAGTTTGAAGAGATAAAAAAGCCCGAAACCTTTGTAATATCAAAGTTTTCGGACTGTTTTTTGATAGAGGCGCCAAGTGAACCGGTGACAGAGGTGTTGCAGTTCTATCATCCAAATCTGCAAAGCCTTGATTTAAAAGGCTTCTCAGACCTCATCTGTTGTTTTTGACCACTTTTTCTACCACTTTTCTGATTTCAAAGCTTCAATAGGTTTTGTTATAATGTATTATAGCGTATGTGGGGTGAGGATGCAAATAATTAATTTTTCAGACAGCATAATGGCACAACATAAACACCATTCTCCATCTGATATGCAACCTTGTTCTTCGTGACCACCATCATAAATGCCGGTTTTCCCGTTCTTTCCTGATCGATGTCATCAGCAATTTTGATTAAGTTGTCGGCAGCTTTTTTTATATCATCTTCACCGCCGAGCTTGACCTCTATCAACGCCCATGAACCATCATTAAACTGGATTACAGCATCCGCTTCTCTTCTTTTTGAATCACGGTACTTATAAACATGGGCACCTATCGTATCAGCATATACTCTGAGATCATGCACAACCAATGATTCAAATAACAATCCGAAAGTTGTTATATCCTTAAATATTCCTTCCGGAGTGATTCCCAATGCAGCAGCACCAATTGAAGGATCAGTAAAATGTCGTGTCGCCTTTGTTCTGATAGCGGTTCTGCTTCTAAGATTTGGATTCCATGCAGGAAGTTCTTCAATGACATACAAATTCTTTAGTACATTTAAATATTTTGAAAAAACATCTTTATCAAATGTTTCATCACCCCCTGCACAATTCTCCAGAAGTGTCGTATCAGCCGCAGCTATAGACACATTTCTGGCATAGGAACGCATCAGTTTTCTTGCTTTTTGCTCATCTTTCTTGAGCGGAATGTCTTTCAGCGAAAAAATATCATCTGTTACAACAACTTCGTAATAGTCTCTTGCTTGTGCCAAAGAAACATCTCTATCCTTGCCTATCGCAACCGGCCAGCCTCCTCTGCAAATATAATATGCATAATCATTTATGTCCTTTTTTGACACAGCCTGGGAGAATTTTCCATTTTTCAAATCCTGTAATGAAACCATTCCGTTGCTATCCCCGGTTTCATATAAGGACAGAGTTCTCATCATCTTCCGTATAATTCTGCCATTCCCCGTGTGTCTACTTTCCTCATCACCTAAATCTGATTTTGTCTTATATGTGACGCTTCCGGTTAGGATATACTGCCCAAATT
>JAFTFE010000025.1 GCA_017449765.1 Lachnospiraceae bacterium
AAATATCGTTGTGAGTGTGTTATAATATTCATGGCGATTGGTTTCCTTTCAAAGTTAGGTGTTTTTTGTGGTGATTAATATTCTAACGGAACCAATCGCTTTTGTATAGTAGGTAGGTGTCACATCAATTGTAACCCTACAAAAGGGAAATTTAAATTTAAACTTAAATATGGACAATTTATTGTTAAAATAATATAATTACTATAACTATATTCAAAATTATATGATTTAAAAAATGTAAATCACTACATATTTAGGAGGAAGATTAAATTGAAGGTACGAAGAACAAGTGTAGCACTTAGATTGTTTTTTGCGATTGGCGGACTACTTTTGGTTTCAGATATAATACTGGGAATTATGGTTTATAATCGTTCAAAATCGCTTTTGGTTTCACAGATAAAAGATAATGCCAAGAATATTGACAGGTGTGTGGCACAGTCGGTTGACGGTGCATTGCTCGACACTATTCAGGAAGGAGACGAAGGAAGCGATAATTATAATGAAGTTTTATCTTCACTCGAGATTTTTAGAGATAACTCCGGTGTTGAATATGTGTATACGATAAGAAAGAATGAGCAAGGTGTTTCGGTATTTGTTGTTGATTCAGATCCGGATGAGCCGGGGCTTCCGGGAGAAGATTTTGGTGATGATTCTGATGAAATAGAAGACGCATACAATGGTGAGACTGTAGCTAATTCCGAGCCATACACAGATGAATGGGGAACACATCTTAGTGCATACAGTCCGATATATGATGGTGACACTGTAGTTGGTCTTGCTGTTGTTGATATCAGTATGGATTGGGTAAACAGTCAGACTAAAAGTCTTGCAATTCTTATTATAGTTATTTGTGTAATAATGTTTATAATAGGATGCATAGGTATGTTTATTATAAGCAGAATGTTGGGTACGAATTTCAAAACTCTGAACGACAAGATTGTCGAGCTTACACAGGGAGACGGAGATTTAACCAAGAAAATACAGATTACAACAGGAGATGAGTTCGAAGTAATCAGTAATAATATTAATGATCTTCTTGCATATATCAGAGGTATTATGATTAGTATATCAAGGAATTCCGATTTGCTTAAAGATTCGTCACAGGTAATTGCAGAGCATGTTGAAGAGGCAGAGCATTCAGCTTCTCATGTAAGTGAGACTATGGAGGATATGAGTGCTGCTATGGAAGAGACAGCGGCCTCAATCAATCAGATTGATGACCTTATGTCACAGATTAACGAGGCCTTTGCGGATATTGTGGCACAGGCACAGGAAGGACGAAAGTTCTCTCAAAGTGTTAAGAGTACGGCAGTTTCTACCGGAAGACGTGCTGTGGGAGATAAGTCCAATGCCGAGGAAAGAGCAAAGGATATATCAAATATAATTCAGGATAAGATTGAGAAGTCACAGGCTGTTCAGCAGATAGATGTGCTTACAAATAATATTTTATCCATTACAGAGCAGACGAATCTTCTTGCTCTTAATGCAAGTATTGAGGCAGCAAGAGCCGGCGAAGCAGGAAGAGGATTTACAGTCGTTGCATCAGAGATTGGTAAACTTGCTCAGGATTCGGCGAATTCAGCAACCGAGATTCAGGCTGTGTCTGAGATGGTTATTAATGCCGTTAATGAACTTGCCGAAGAAGCTACGGAAATGTCGTTATTCATTGATGAAATTGCCATGAATGGTTACAGTGAGCTGGTGGATACAAGCAACGATTATGAAGTTACAGCTGAAAGATTTGATGAGATGATGACGGAATTCTCGGATTTAAGCGACAGGGTGCAGCATAATATAGAAAAGATAAAGGAAGTTACATCTTCTGTAAGTTTGGCTGTAGAGGAGACGGCAAATGGCGTAGCAAATGCTACAGAGAAATCTGTAAATGTAACCAGCAGTATGGTTAAGATTGAGGGAGAAGCAAATTCAAGCAATGATATATCTCATGCGTTGTTTGCTGAGGTAAATAAGTTCAAGCTTGAATAACATTTTGTAAACAGGGGTCAATGTTTTCGAGGGGACAATATGATTAGACAGAGAATAGTTATAGCATTGGGTATATTTACATTTACACTGCTTATGGTGGGAGTGATCAGTGTATTTGTTTTTGATATGCATTTTCAAGGAAATGAAGAGGAGCGAAGAATCAGTTTTAGTGAAGGCTGGACTTACGAGGATGGTGATGCGGCTATCCTTACAGCGCTCGACTTCGGTAAAAAAGGTATAATTATTAAGTCGGTCAATGGCGAGGAGATTAGCGGATCTTCTTTGTGCTTTGAGACGACAAACCTTTTATTTAATGTATATCTGGATGATGAGCTTATATATGATTTTCATCCGAAGCTTAATGGGGCTTATGGTAAATATTACGGACACTATCCTAATGATGTCGAGTTACCTAATTTTGAAGGAATGAAGACACTTAGGATAGAATACGAGGTACTTTTAAAAAAAACTACCTGGACACAATTTGAGAATATGTATGTGATGGATTCATGGACATATATGAGCGACTTATTACATGATAATCTTACGGAGTTTATCACATGTTTTCTGATATTTATCTTTGGTGCGATTATAGCTTTGCTGGGTATGATTTTCGGAAAAAGCGGAGGCGGTGCCATAGAGACTGTCTCGCTTGGTGTACTTGCGATGGTGCTTAGTGTGTGGACCAGTACCGGAACGGGAGTGCTCACATTACTTACAGGCAATTCAGCGGCGGTCAGGATTCTTGAATATCTGACACTTGCACTTATGCCTTTACCGGCACTTTCGTTTACGGCTTATCTTACCAAGAGCTTTAAGAATCCTTTTGTGTGGACTGTCGCTGTGCTTACACTGATAAATATTTTTTCTACCTCAGCGTTGGTTTTTAGCGGAAAAGGTGATTATCATGATATATTAAGATTTTCTCATGTTAATATATTAATAGGCTTTATCGTGGTTGTCTATCTTATTATACACGCAGTCAGGAATAAAAAGATTGAGAAATCCGGAATGATTATTATGTTGGTCGCATTTCTTATTCTTCTTGCCTCGGGAATGTGTGATTTTATTTCATATTTTATAGACAGTTCCGTAGATTCAGCCAGATTTTCAAGGGGCGGACTTCTTGTTTTCATAATCCTCCTCGGACTTTACGAGATTGGTCAGGCGATGCAGGTAAGCGCCAAAAGTCTTGATGCCGAAGAGAAGAACAGGCTTGCACACAGGGATGGTCTTACAGGTATGTGGAACAGACTTGCTTTTAATGAGGCTGCAACAGAATTTGCAAGAAAGCACAATGGTATGTGTGCGGTTATTCAGTTTGATCTCAATAATCTGAAGAAGGTTAATGATAATTACGGTCATGCTGCAGGTGACAGACAAATTATCGGTGCAGCAACTATTATTGAAGAGACCTTTGGACAGCATGGCAGATGTTATCGTACCGGCGGTGATGAATTTATTAATATTATTGAAGGCTACGACGCAGAAGATAAAGCGAAGGTCTTAGCTGAGGAAATGATTAAGATGTGTAAGGATTATAATGTCAAGCTTGAGCCGCCTGTGGCACTTGAGATAGCATATGGTATAGCGGTTTATGACTATGACAAAGGTGATATCGAGGATGCAGTGCGTATTGCAGATGACAGGATGTACGAATGCAAGAAGAAGCTCAAGGCAGCGGCACAGATATAAATATATGTTTATATTAGTAGTGGTCGGTTAGAGGGCATGGTATACTTTAATAGGTTGCCAACTTAATACCGGCATGATAAGAAGCAGGCATGAACAAATAATAGCCATTAGAGCATACCGCCCTCTAACCGACACGCTGCGCGTATTTAAGATTTGTAAATGCGACAGGCATACAATACTGTTGACACTTTTTTTAATACACGATATCATTCTGATTAGATACCATAGAAATGTTATATATATCCAATAAAAATGATATATTATATGTAAAAGATTACCTGTCACGGAACGAATACCATAGGAGAGAAATGATGATAAAGAAAATAATAAAAGCCACAACTTCTTTAACAATAATATGTATACTTTGTTTTTTAATAAAATCACCTGATACTTTGGTCGATGTAAAAGATAAAACTTATGCATCAGCCGGTCAGACAATCAAAAATGAAAGTGATGTGAAAAGCACAACTCAACTTTCT
>JAFTFE010000026.1 GCA_017449765.1 Lachnospiraceae bacterium
TACCAAGGTTGAAATTATCCTTAAACAGGAGCGTTTCGAGAAGTTAAAGAAAGCAATGAACAATATCGGTGTAACCGGTATGACCGTAACTCAGGTTCTTGGCTGTGGTGTACAGAACGGTGCACCGGAATACTACCGTGGTGTTAAGATGGAGATGTCATTATTACCTAAAGTACAGGTTGAAATGGTAGTTTCCAAAGTTCCTGTTATGGATGTTATCAACACTGCACGTAAGGTGCTTTACACAGGCCATATCGGAGATGGTAAGATCTTCGTATACGATGTGGAAAATGTAGTTAAAGTAAGAACCGGCGAGACCGGATACGATGCACTACAGAGTGACAATTAAAGCTCACTATTCTAATGCAAACCAATAAAGAAAAAGGATATCCCACACTTTTGCATAAATGTAAGTGTGGGATATCCTTTTTTCTTCTTGCTTCGCAAGAAGAAAGGTATATATTTGCTAAGTGCTCACTTGTTTCAAAAGGCTACGCTAAGCATCTGAAGCCTACAAGGGCTTACATACACCTCTATCCAACCGACATCATGCTTCGCATGATAAAATCGTTATATATTATTAATGGTTTAAAATAAAAGTTGTAATATGTAAATATTTTTTATAAAAAATCGACCATATTGCTATTTTAGTTATCTAATATATAGAAGATGTGATTAAATTAATTTAATATAATTATATACAGTGTTATAGATTGTAGTAAGAATTTTTAGGAGAATAATTATGAAAAAACTCAGCAAATCCCGAAAGTTTCTGATAATGTTTTTATCATTGCTATTGCTTCTTGTGATTATTTTTATTATTTGTTTTCTGATTCAACATAGGAATAACACAGATGAAGATAGTAGTGATTCATTAATTTATAGTACAAACAATGAGGTTAGCGGAAAAACATTTGTAACAGATGATAATCGTGAAATGATTTTAATGGATGATGGAACTTTTAAATATTATGAGATATCAAATGATTATTCCGGCTCATATGTTGAAGGAACCTATGAGGTTTATTGTGCTGAAGAGGCAAAAAAACAGATTATATCAATGTCGGAATATGGTATCACAGAAGATGAACTTAATTCTATACTGGAGTATGATTTGAATAATGGCATTTCACTTGATATAACGGGATTAAGTGAGCTATATGAAGAATTCAATATTACAGATAATAATTCTGCTTTAAAATATAGTGTTAATCTTGGGGATTTTTATGCAATAATTATTAGGGCTGAAAGCGTATATTACAGTGATGGAGAAAAAGAAGACCTTAATAGAAGTATACTTTTTATTGGGTATTATATATCTGATATAAACACTATGAAGCTTACGAACTGTAATGTAGCAAGAAATGTTTTATGGGTTGAAAAAGGTAGGTGAGATAAATGACAGGTAAATTAAAATCTTGGGAAAAAATTGTTGAAATAATCTCTCTTTTATTAATCGTTGCAGCAGGTATTTATAAAGCTGTATCCGGTGATGTGGATGGAGGCCTGTTAGGTGTTTTAATTTTTATTGGTATTATGTTATTTGTTATTTTTCTTGTGGCAGCTTTTCTTCCTGCGACATGGAGAATGACTGAAAGGCAAAAGGAAAAGATTGATGATGAAGCAAAATACCAAGAAAAATACACAAAGTCTTTTGTGATTGTAAACCTGATTTTATGTCTGGGATATTCGTTACTTTTGGCGTTTTTGCTCGATTAAAGATAACAATGAAAATGACACTGTACAGAGTAAAAAATATATTTTGCAAATTATAGTTGAATTGAATTTCATGTATTGATATATTATTTGTATAAATAGTTTTATGAAAGGAGGGATCAAAATGCACAATGAAGAAATACAAAAGGTTACAAGAGAAGTGGTTGGAAGAGTAACTGAATTGTTGGGTGATAAAATTTATAAAATTATTTTATATGGCTCGTATGCAAGAGGAGATTTTGATTCCGAGTCAGATATTGATATTATGATTTTAATTAATGGTACAGATGAGGATGTAAAGATATATAGGAAAAAAGTCAGAGAGATTGCTAATGATGTAGGACTTGATAATGATATACTTGTTTCATTATCAATAAAAACAAAACAATCTTTTGAAGAATGGGCAGATACATTGGTGTTTTATAAAAATGTAATAAATGAGGGGGTTACTTTATATGGATGATTCAAAAGAAGTAACTTTATCTAAATATAGGTTTGAACAATCTGAGAGATGTATACGTTCTGCAAAACTATTACTTAGTGACGATGATTATCGTGGTGCTGCAAACAGATCGTATTATGCTATTTATAATGCTATAAGAAGTATATTTGCATTAGATGGTATAGAATTTAAAAGACATTCAGGTAACATATCGCATTTTAGAAAAGAATATATTCAAACAGGAGTGTTTGATAAATCATTATCACAAATTGTTGGTGATGCATTTGAAATCAGAAGCAATAGTGATTATGATGATTATACCATAATAGATAAAGAAGACGTAAAAGAACAGGTTGAAAATGCTGAGAAATTTTGTGACATTATAAAAGAGTACCTTTTGAAAAGGTATAATAATGAATATTGACAATAAGAGGCTTTAATGATTTATTTTAGAAAAGGTGTTACCGATAGACGGTTGCCCTGGTAGTTAAAAGATTATAATAATAACCGTACTATTTAGGCGTAGTGTGGTTATTTTTATGAGTGTGTGAAAAGTTTTCTGAAAATAAGATTTCCTAAGATAATAGACGGGTCAGATAATAGCATTGATGCTATCATTTAACTCGTTTTGACTATATGTGATAAATTATAAAAATATATTAGCTATTTACTTTCCATAAAAACTATTCTATAATTGTAATAAGCATATTATTCCAAAAATCTAATAGAACATAAATTATTTTGTGTTCACAATCCATTTTATTATTTATTAATATTTTTGAAAAATTGCAATTGTAGAAAGGAAAAATTTATGGAGAAAAACTTAATACGTAATTATAAGGATACGGTTTTCCGTATGATTTTTAATGATAGAAAAGAACTGCTGTCCTTATATAATGCTGTGAACAATACAGATTATAAAAATGCTGATGAACTTGAGATTGTTACGCTTGAAAATGCAGTTTATCTTTCTATGAAAAATGATGTATCATGTGTCCTTGATATGAGACTTCAGATATATGAGCAACAGTCAAGCATTAACCCCAATATGCCACTTAGAGACCTGATGTATATATCAAAACAATATGAAAAACTGATTGTCGGAAAGGATATATACAGCAGTAAGTTAATCAGGCTGCCAAGTCCGAAATTTATAGTCTTTTATAACGGTAA
>JAFTFE010000027.1 GCA_017449765.1 Lachnospiraceae bacterium
ATATATTAACTCAGAAATCGATATGTCTGAGCGAAGCGAGTTCATCGATTTCGTGTTAATATAGAGATGTTGAGATTACTGATTTAACAAATTGATTGCATGTTGCATAACTGCCTGCTTCTTATCATGCCGGTATTAAGTCGGCAACCTATTAGAGTATACCATGCCATCTGACCGACCACTATCCATATAAACATTTATTTATCTTGGTCTTTCGACAGCCATATCTATGAGGGTATCCACCAGTTTCTTTATATCGTAGCCCTTGGCATCCCAGAGCATAGGATACATGCTTATGCCTGTAAAGCCCGGAAGTGTATTTATCTCATTGAATACTACACAGTTTGTATCTTTCTCAAGGAAGAAATCAACTCTTGAAAGTCCGAAGCCGTCAAGGGCATTGAATATCTTTAATGCATCATTTCTTATTTCATCTTCTTTGCCATCAGGTAAAACAGGTCCTATGACAGTCTTGGAATCAGCATTGTTGTACTTGGCATCAAAATCATAGAAGGCTGCTTCCTCAGCGGCAAGGATTTCACCGACCCCCGAAGCCTTCGCCTTATCACCATATCCCATGACAGCACATTCAAGCTCTCTGCCGACGATAGCTTCTTCAACGAGTATTTTATAGTCATGCTTTGATGCCTCATTTAAGCCCGATATGAGTTCATCACGATTTTCAGCCTTGCTTACACCCTTTGATGAGCCTGCCTTTGACGGTTTGACAAATACCGGATATGAAAGTCTTTCTTCAACTCTCTTAACCACGCTGTCTATATCATTTAACTGGTCGCGGAGCACAGGTACATATACAGCCTGCCTTATATCCAAAGTATCGACTACAAGCTTTGTATAGAACTTATCCATAGAAGCAGCTGATGCAAATACACCACATCCGACATACGGAATGTCAGCCATCTCGAAAAGTCCCTGTATGGTTCCATCTTCACCATACATGCCGTGGAGTACAGGGAAAATGACATCTAATTTTACATATGTATTTGTTCCTGACTCATCTATTATCAGCTCACCCTTTGTATCCGGTGAAATGATAGCCCGCACCTTACTTTCTCTCCAGCTTCCGTCCTCAATGGAACTTATGCTGTCACATTTAAGCCAGTTACCTTCCTTAGTAATTCCTATTAGGTATATGTTGTATTTCTCTGTATCGACAGCCTTCGCAACTGTTACAACCGATATACAGGATACCTCGTGCTCGGACGAACGTCCGCCAAATATTACTGCAAGATTTTTCTTAGACATGATTTTTTACCTTTCTTATCTAAATATATTTATTGATATTAAAAATTTATAGCCCTGCCTCCTTCGCCTGTGCCTTCGCTGCTTCTATCTCTGCCTGCTTCTTGGCTTCATCTTCTGCTGCCTCACGGTTAAGGCGGTCTATTATCTCCTGTGCCCTGCGCATCTGTTCATCTGTAGCCGAATTATCTTCCCGGGAAGTTTCTGAATCAGCGGAAACAGATTTATCTTCATCACCGGATTTTATTTCCGCAGCATCTGTCTCCTCTGCTTTATGTCTGCCTTCTTCTATAAATACACCGACATCAACCTTACTCGAACTCATAATAGCAGCTACACGTTCTTCTTCCTCTCGTTTCTTTCGCGCATTCTCAATATCATGAATCCTCTTGTCATTTTTTTCTTTGTTGATGCGGTTTAATATCGCCATAGCATCTGCCGATGACTCATTATTTGAATTATCATCGATAGTCTGAGGAGATACAGATTCAACCTCTGACTGCACATTCTGAGAAGCCGCCTGAGTTTCCTGTCCGGTAACAGCCTGATTTTCAGTCTGTACAGCATTCTGATTTCCCAGACTTCCATCGCCACCTTCAAACCTTGCATCACCGGTTTTATTATTATCTATTCTTAAGATCGGAGTAATATGAATCTGCCACCATTTTACCACATTTCTCGATATAGCCCCAAAAAATCCAAAAATATTCATAAGTTCTTTGCCCCCAAACGTAACTTATAATTCTCTGAGTACCTTCATAACACCATCATCATCATTTGAAGCCGTAATATATTTTGCAATATTCTTAAGCTCAGGATGACCATTTTCCATACAATAACTTTCCTCACAAGACTTTATCAGTTCATAATCATTCAAATAATCACCAAATGCCATGGCATTCCTTCTGTCTATATCAAAAGCCTTAAGAATAGCTTTAACCGCTTCACCTTTATTCACCGAAGTATTTGCAATATCTATCCATCTGTCACCGGACAGTACAGGCTTTATCCTGTCCCCCAAATCTTCAAAACGTTTCATTGCCTGCTCGGCTTTATTATCTCTTACATTTACTGCTATCTTAATTATGTTGTCATCGTCTACACAACTATATATATTATCCACTACTTTAAGTCTGACATAATACATATCAACCTGCCTGAATATCTCATCATCAGACTTCGGCATATATGCTGACTTTGCCCCGCATAAGACAGGTGTCATATCAGGATATCCGGCGATTATATCAAGACACCGTCTGACATCCTCTTTAGCCATCTCATTGCTGTATATTATCTTATCATTATCTAAGACCAATCCACCATTCTCTGCTATAAATATAAGATTATTCTTTAGTTCATTAAAATCCTTCTCAAGCGTATAATACTGTCTTCCGCTTGCAATCACAGTCTTAATATCTTTGTGTGACTTTACCCAAGGGATAAAATCAACCGGAAGATTTTTATCGCTGTCCAATAACGTGCCATCCATATCAAGTGCAACAAGTTTAATATTCATCATTAATCTCCATGCTGATTTATTTATGTCTAAATACCATTTACCTATCTTCTTCTGTCGTGCTGCTTATAATATGCGGATTTATCTGCATACATCTTCGCCTCGGCATTGGATATGAGTAGATTCATCTGAATATCGTCGCTTTGCATCTCATGCCCGATTGCCACATGATAGCCCGCTTCCGTAACAGTTGAAATAAGCTGTTTAAGCTTATCCTTGACATTAGCCTCACTCTCATCAAGTGCAAATGCCACGAATTCATCTCCGCCTATCCTATATGTATCCTTAGTGCCAAACTGCTTCTGTACCTCTTTTGCAATGAACTGGAGCATCTCATCACCTGCTTTGTGTCCTTCGGTATTATTAAGCTGATGAAGCCCGTTTACATCAACATATATACAGCTTATGGATTTCCTGCAAAGCTTAGGATATGTCTCAAGGCGCCATTCGTAACTGTTACGGTTATTAAGTCCTGTCAGCTGGTCTGTCTCACTCATGATATGCAGCTTTTTCTCAAGGACATAGCTTTTGACCTTTACACATATAACTATCGTTCCGCTCGCAATAGCGAGGATTCCGAATATTATCGCATCCGTCACATCAACCGCAAGTATATCGGGAGTCTTTGTATGAATTGCCGCCACAATAAACACGATTATATAGAACAATGTGCATCCACCCATGCGTATAGGTCGGTCAACAAATATAAGCGGTATCAGAAGCATCATAACCATAAATGTAACCGTCTGCTGCTCAGGTCTTGTTACCGTTCCGATAACTATACCATATATAAGGAATACCGACTCTGCCATATACACGGCAAGATACGAGAGATTCTTATATTTTTTTGCTCCTAATCCTACTATAAAAATGCATGCCGATAATAAAGTTCCGAAAATATATACCGGTTTTGACCTTCCAAAATCCTCAAGAATAAACGAAAGAGCCAGCATAACACCGATAAGCACGACTGCTACAGACGAAAATACAAGTGCAATAGTTCTGTTGCCCTTAATTATACTATCCTTTACCTGTTCATACTCATCTCTTTCCACACCTGCATACAGCATATACTTTTTAATCAACCTTAACATTTAACTTTTCCCACTTTCATATTAGCCTTTATTACATAAATCAACAATTTATATTATAATATGACATAAGGCTAAAAATCAACACATTAATCAAGTTCAAACATAAAAAAGTAACAAAGGACAGGCACCTTCATGCCTGTCCCCGGTATCATACCATATATGCATTTTATAATTTAAATTTCATTGTGGAAACTGCTGTAATCAATATTATCAATGTGTATATTAAAGTATCAGCCCAAAAACTCATTTTTAACAAACCGGTTATCAATGAAACGATAAGGTATATCAAGGTTGATGCTCCAAATACTTTTACATGTTTTAATGCATATGCTTTTCGTCTGTCGGAGCCTGCCTCGACCGCCTGCTCGTAACTTATGCCGTTATACCAAAATATTTTTTCATTTATAAACATAATAATTGTAAGAACAGTAATTGCAAGGTTTGTATAATTAAATATTATACGTATCAGTATATCTGTATTATGTATAGGCAAATATGACATACACATAACAGAAATTGTATAAACAATCGTCCATATCCAAAAACCAAGATAGCTTTTCTTGAGCATAATATCACACCCTCTCTCGTCGCTTATCGCTCACTTGATATCCAACTCCGGTGGAACATCTAACTCATCTGATACATATTTGCCGTTTTTCTTTCTCTGTCTGACACATTCCGTAAGAAGATATTCAATCTGTCCGTTTACCGATCGAAAGTCATCTTCAGCCCATGCCGCTATGGCATCGTAGAGCTTGGATGAAAGTCTAAGCGGTACCTGTTTTTTGTTGTCTGCCATGCGGCACACCTCCTTTTTTTTTAACTCAAATTTTACTTTAGCTTAACACGAAATGTTTTATTTAGTACAAGCTTCCCGAATTAACTACCGGCTGGGCATCATGGTTGCCGCAAAGAACTACCAAAAGATTTGATACCATAGCAGCCTTTCTTTCCTCGTCAAGCTCAACCGTATTATTCTCGCTGAGTCTTTCAAGTGCCATCTCAACCATACCTACCGCACCGTCAACTATCATCTTTCTTGCATCTATAATTGCTGATGCCTGCTGTCTCTGGAGCATAACCGCAGCAATCTCAGGAGCATATGCAAGGTATGTGATTCTTGCTTCAATAATTTCAATACCTGCCTCTGTTACCTTATTCTGAATCTCTTCCTTAATTCTTGCCGCTACGGTTTCACTTGAACCTCTTAAGCTTCCCTCGTCTGCAATTCCGTCGCCTGTTGTATCTACATTTGGTGCTACATCATAAGGATAAATCCTTACTATATTTCTAAGTGCGGCATCACACTGAAGTGACAGATATTCCTTATAGTTATCAACATTAAATGCAGCCTTTGCGGTATCAACTATCTTCCAGGTAACTGCTATTCCAATCTCAATCGGATTACCGAGACAGTCATTGATCTTCTGCTTGTTGTTATTAAGTGTCATAATCTTAAGAGACATTTTTTTATTGGCTATCTCTAAACCGGCTGTGGTAGCGGCTTGAATAGTCGCATTATCTTTTACATCCCCACTCTGGTTAAGCTTAGTGGAGGATGCAGGATTTACCGCTACACAAAACGGATTTACAAAGAAGAAACCGTCGCCCTTAAGAGTTCCCACATACTTACCGAAAAGTGTAAGAACAAGTGCCTCCTGAGGCTTAAGTATCTTAAGTCCCGGCATAAGGAAACATGATAATACAAATGCCAAAACACCTAACACTATAAGTGCCGGAGCATACATTGCACCAACCACGATTAATGCTATACCGCCACAGAATAACAGCAATATAAGCATAAGCATAGCCATACCGTTTTTACCCTTGTTTAAAATTTTCTCCTCCATAATTCTTTCCTCCCTTTTATTTTGATATCATTATGATATCATTTTAATTGTAATTTGTCAATATAAAATACATAACGGAAGTCTCTTTCTGAATCTAATCCTGATTAATTTTCTTCATCTTTTTTCCTACCAGAGTAATCGCCGGACCAAGTAAAAGCGCCATAAGAATATGTCCGATTTTAGGTCTGCCTCCCGCCAGCATGCCAATTGCAATAGACATAAAGTCCACAATATTTCTGCAGAGAAAGAAAGGAAGTTTTTTTAGAATATCATTTAACATAACCGCAAGTGCATCGTACGGAGCTATACCTACATCAGTATTCATATAAATCGCAGCTGATATTATGAATACTGCCAACGAAACTGTAAATATTACTCCTCGGCTAACCGGCTCCGTAAATGCAGATGAAGGAATGAATTTCCCCCATATCCAGTCAAAAAAGTCTGCATAATAAGCTATAAGAACCATATTTATTACGGTTCCTATTCCTATGAGATCCCGCCTGAAAATAATAACCAGAACAAGCATAACAATGTTAAATATAAGCTGCCAGTTTCCGAAGCTTAAACCTATCTTACCGGATACATTTGTATTCATAAAAGTACAGGTATCCGTTCCGAGATTACAGAGAATAAGAAATGACAACGAAAACCCCATACCAAACACAGACAAAAAACAAATTATAATCCTTTTTATATTTTTCTTAAAATATCCCTTTATATCTATCTTTATTTCTTTCTTTTTCACAAATTAATCCTTTCACATAATTCAACATTATTTTTTATTAAATTATAATATACATTAGTTTCATTTACAATCAAACAATTAAACAAAATATATATGTTATTATTTTTTTGCCTTATGCTATAGTAACCGCACGGTAGCCATTATAGCGTTTGCCTGGCATGAATTGATGTGGTATAATACGAGGAAAGGTATTACTGCGCCGGCGCAAGCGACACTTTGACGAGAGACTCCATCGAGACATCAGAAAAGTTTTTAATAAAGGGGATACATTTTGGCACACATAAAAGATAAGAAAGACAAAAAATCAATGAAGCTTCCTAATACTATCGGGCTTTCAATGACTATATTTCTCATCGTGATGATTATTGCATTTTTATTAAACGGTATTAAAACAAATGACTTTTATCCGTTACAGCAATATATGTCCATTGATGTCGAATATAACGATGGTACAACTGCGCACTTTGATGACGGAGATTTCGGTTCGATAACAAAGAACGAAAAACTTACCGTACACATCAAGCTCCCATCGGAAATAAATATTGAAACTGCCGAACTATATATTCCTCTTTATAATGCGGTCTTAAATGTCTTCTTAGACGACACAGAGCTGTTCCATGACAAAGTAAACCTTGACAATATATCAACTCACTATGGCAACCATATCTACGAGATACCCCTGCCCTCTGATTATAATTCCAAAGAGATTATCCTTGACATTACTTCTGTCGTAAGTATGCCGTATTCGGATTTGAATGGCATAGGAATCATCCCTGCCAATCAGGGTTGGAAAAGAATAATTGCCGGTCAGAGTATTATATTCTCACTTTCTCTTACACTTATGATTATGGCGATTATCTGTGTATTTTTCTTTCTCATAAGAAGTATATCCTTAAGAAAGATACAGCTTGGTCTTCCGATAGCATTGTTTGAACTTCTTATTAATGCCTGGTTCTTCGGAAGCCTCAGAATGTTTTATCTTATACTCGGAAATATGGAATTCTGCTCAAAAGTAGAATATTATGCCTTATATCTGGCACCTCTGCCTCTTGCGGCATTCATATATACGGTAGTTGATGTTCCGTTTTTCAAGAAGCTTCTTACAGGAATAATCTCTGTATATACTCTTTATTATGTGACTGCAACATTTATAGAACTATCACCTATACAGCGAAACTATTCGGATATGCTGTCAAGCATGCACCTTCTTACAGGTACAACCATACTGGTTTTGGTTATTGCCCTATTTGCAGGCACGAAGCATAAGACTAACCAATATGTATTCATATTAAGATACGGTATACTCATATCCATGCTGTGCGGTATACTGGAGTTGCTTCGTTTTAATATTACCAAATATATATTAAATAAATCCTGGGTTACAACACACGGAGTAAGCGCCATAGCAATTCTTGTAATAGCCGTGTCTTTAGTCATATATCTTATTTCGGTATCCGCCGACGAGTATACTTCGGAAATAGAGCGTAAGCAGCTTATGGTGCTTGCATATAAAGACCCACTTACCGACATTTCCAATCGTGCTGCCTGCTATAAGAGCATTGAAGAAATGGAAGAAAAAAATATAAAGGAATACACTATGGTATTCATAGACTTAAATAATCTTAAAGTTGCAAATGATAACTATGGTCACGAGATAGGTGACCTTCTGATTAAAACAGTTGCCAATTATATAAACGAAACCTTCTCAGAGTCAGGTTTCTGCGGCAGATGGGGTGGAGACGAATTTGTAGCCTGCGTCTTCGGCAATAGGAAATCCGCAGAAAATCTGGTTGAGGAATTCCTGAATAAAATTCGTGAGGAAGATAAATCCGGCACTTTTCCTTTCAAGGTTTCTGCTGCCTGCGGTCTTATGTCCAGTGATGCCGAGAATTACTTAGATCCTCTTGAAGCCATACGTCAGGCAGATGCCATAATGTATGAGAATAAAAAGCTTATGAAGGCTGCAAGGGCATAATTATTTCAGGTATATTAATTTTACCGGTACCGCCGCAATACTTAGTCGTCGTATCGATAATCTCCTGTGCAACCTCTTTAAGATATTCATCCGGGGTTGCCTCATTACCCTGTACTATATAGAATATATTTTTTGTATTTTCATTAACTGCGGTCTTGTTGACCTGTCTTATCTCAAGACGGCAGAGCACCTCATTGGAATCATCGCAATAGCAGTACTCATGTGGAGCAACCGGTATAGGTTCACTTTGTCCGAGCGGGATAAACTTCTCACTTCCGTCAGTAAACCTGAGTGTCACATTGCCCTCTACATTATCTATGTCGTGTGCGCCAAGCGCCAGCTTAGTGTCAAGTGATATAATATTATATATATCAACTGCCTGATTGATATAGAATAAATCATGGTTTTTATTAAGAAGCTTAATCAGATTCTCACTTGCGGGGATATTCTTTCTGCGTTTTACACCTGTCTTATCATGCAATATGTTAAATCCCTCCAGTATCGCATCACTATGTACATCTATGTCCGCATACCTTTCGATAAGCTTGGCAATCTTACTACTTCTATATGCCTGCCATTCTTCTGATTTAATTGTATTATCTATCCCGGTTACAACCGGAAAGATAATTTTTACTCCGCTTTCGATTACTGCTTTTTCAACATAAAAATCCATATTGTGTCTCCTTTTATCCTCAAGTCTGATTTTTTAATTTATCTATGTATTTCTTGAATAATTCAATATATTTTTCTGCAATATCTGACAGTATGGTGTCCATTCTCTTGATATATCCCACATCTATACTTTCGGAGGTCTTGATACTGACTGCCGTTAATCCGTCATCATATTTTTTATCGTAAAATGTTCCTATTCCGACCGAATAACCATCCAACTCTCTGATAAGGGCTAAAGTAGTTCCCCTGTCGCTCGTTCTTATGACATTTTTATATTCATATGTGCTTATAATCTCTTCATAAAAATAAAAGCTGCTGTTCTCATCCTGATCAAACAAAAGGCATGGATATTCTTCCAATTCCTCAAGTGATATCTCTTTCCTGTCGGCAAGTGGATGTTTATCTCCGACATACGCACATACAGGAAATGTTCCCAAAGGCTCAAAGAAAAGATTAGCCTCCTTGAAAACCCTCTCATAATATTCTCTGTTAAAGCTGCTTATATACAAAATACCGAGTTCGCTTTTGGCACGTACAATATTGTCAAGGACATTCTTGGTAGTTGTCTCATAAAGGGAGTATTCATAATCATTTAATCCGTATTCCTTAACAATTTCCGAGAAGATTTTTGTTGCAAAGGTTGAATGATGCATAGAGACGGAAAAACTCTTCTTAATATTTCCATCACCAAAATACTTATCCTCCATAAGCTTGTATTGAAGCAAAACATTGCTGGCATAACGGATAAATGTCTCTCCCTCACGGGTTATGCTTATACCCCTGTTGGTACGATTAAATATGGTTATACCAAGCTCCTCTTCCAAATCCTTAATGGCTGTTGAAAGTCCGGACTGTGATATATAAAGCGAGTGTGCCGTAGCATTTATCGACTTTGTTTTTGCAACCTCTGTTACATATTTAAGCTGGGCTATTGTCATACATTAAACTCCTTTAAATTCGGACACCTTTTAATCCTTATAATTATATTAAAATTCAAGCTTCATCTGATACCAGACTACTCCACCGTGAGCGGAATCGGATACTCCTTCATTTTTAAATCCGAATCTCTCATAGAACTTAACAAGATTATCCTTACAGGTAAGAACTATCCCACGTCTGCCGTCTTCCTTCACATCCGCTATGACCTGACTTAGCAGTTTCGCCATATACCCCCGTCCCCGGTGGTCAGGATGTGTCTCCACTCCGAATATCATCTGCCATGCGCCGCCAGGGTTATGCAGGCTTGCATCGCTGTACATCTCGTCAACAAGTACATCGCTGTCCGATACCATACCGTTTACCATGCCTATTATCCTGTTATCATCAGTCAAAAGCCAGAAACACGACGGGTACACCTTAAGTCTTTTCTCAAAGTCTTCCTCTTTTGCCGCCTCGGCAGACGGAAAACATTCCGCTTCAAGTCTGGTTATCTCGCATAAATCGCTAAGTGTAGCTTTTCGTATCGTATAATTCATAGTTTCTCCATAGCTTATTCAGAGCTGCTTGGCTCTGAAGGATTATAAGTTATCGTAAAGATCCTCCGTAAATGTGAGGCTTCCTCTGTATCCTGCATATGTACGGTTAAATACAAGTCTCTCATTCATAGGGAAGGCCGCCGTAAGAAACTGTATTCCAAGTTCCAGACCGACCTCACGCTCATTACTGCTTCCTATGAGGAGTGTAATCTCTTCATCCGAATTCCTTATGGTTTCATTTATCTCATACTGGTCTGCCGTAAATACAATCTTAGGAGGCTTGGCATACTCGAGGTCTGTAATTCTGTCTATTATCCTCTGCTTGTCTTCCTCACGGTATATCGGCTCCGATATGATGACAAGAACCGGTGTAAAACTGTAATCATTGGCAAGATACCTTGTAAATGCAACTGCATTTGTTGCATCAGCAACTACAGCAAAACGCTTCCAGCTTAAAACCCCTATAGATTGTGCAAGATAACTGTATACATAGTCCTCTTCCTCTTCAATCACTTTATCTACAAGCGTCTTGTCAAGCTGTAATGCATCTGCAATCTGCAATACCATCGCCGTTGTGTCCGTAGCACCTACAGGAAGTGCCGGAATTCTTATAGACGGTACCCCGAATTTTTCTTCAAATTTATTAGCCGGTCCTTTAAAAAGCCACGGATTAATTATTATATTAAGTGCCGCACCCGAGCATTTCTTAATAGTTTCTATACCCTGATGTTTCGTAAAAAATGTATTAACTTTAAGTCCGAGCTTACTTAATATCCTGTCAATCTCCTCAAGTGTACCGCTCCAGAACGGGTCGTGATAAGGAACTATGCCAAATATATTAACCAGCTTCTCATCCTTCTCTACACCCTCTTCAATAACCTGATCTATAAATGTATTCCATACAACCTCATAACCGAGATTACTGTCTCCCGCAAAACCCGGTGTATCTATCGGATATACATCATAACCTTTATTCTGAAATTCTTCCGCAACGCTTACTATATCATCACCTATTATACCGGCTGTACATCCGGTAAGTATGAAATACGCATCTGCATCAACTATATCTATCGATCCCTGAATAGTAGTCCTTAACTTATCAAGGCCTCCGAATACAACCTCTTTCTCAAGCATATTACTTGAAGGAATTGATACACTGCTTACAAAGCAGGAAGATTTGTGACCTGACTGTCCCTGTTCGGCAGCTGACGTCTGCATACAGCAGCCCGGTCCTGAATGGAATACGGGACATACCTTGTCAATTGCGCCAAGAACTGAGTTTACACCACCCAATACGCAGCCACCGCGTGGATTTTCCAATATCTGTGACATAACCTTTTCCTCCCGCTACACTATATACTTAAATGCATTTTCTTCATACCAGCTGTCTCTGTAAGGAAGCTTGACATGCTTCGCAAGTTTCTTGTTAAAGCCCGGATTCTCAAGCTGGTCTGCAATCTTATTACCAAGATACAAAAGACCGTCATAACCCATAGTCGGACGCTTGCCGTCCAATACATGTGTGGTCGGTATACCAAGCTTGGCTGCCCATTCGGGAACTCCTATGAATGCATCCGGTTTTAGCTTATTAACCAGATTGACCTGTTCAAAAGGCTGCATATTTGCCACATCCACGACAAAGTCCTTATGTATACCGTTGAGGTATTCTATATCCACCTGAGCGTCATCATCATAGGTCGGGGTCTCGAGTCCGACAAGCTTCATACCAAAGTCATCTATAAGTGCCGCTGCCGCAAATGAACGTCCCGTACCTCCGCATATAAATACACGCTTACCCTCAAGTCTCTCTCTTATCTTCTTAACCAAAGGCTCGATTCGCTCATGCTCTCTTGCAATTATTTCCTCGACTTCATCTTCCTTACCGAGTACCTTCGCTATGCCTCTGTACCATTTGTCTGTATTTCTGATACCGATAGGCATAACTGTATGTGAATATGGGATTTCATAATCTTCCCATAATGTCTTCATAAATTCATCGGCAAATACCTTGCATATCGAAGTTGATGCTTCCGCCTGCGGTATCTGCCTAATCTTCTCCAATGAACTGTAAAACGGAATATAATTAACCTTTATACCTATCAGTTCAAGCATTCTCTCCATCTCAAGCTGGTCGGCATAGCTTACCGTAGTTGGGGCAAAAAGATTAACCAATCCTTTTATCTTAGGCTTTTTCTCGCCTTTTAATATATATTTATTTATTGAAAGGAACGCTGCATCGAATCCTGATGCACATATCTTAGATTTAAAACCTTCACAATGAATAGGTATAATAATCGCATTCTCGTACTCACTCTGTAAATCAGCTGCAATCGCATCTATATCATCACCGATTATACCTGATGCACAGGATGCATATATAAATATAAGCTTTGGATTATATCTGTCCACAGCCTTCTTCACTGATTGTCTTAACTTTTCCTCGCCACCGAATACTACACTCTTCTGGTCAAGATTAGTTACAATAATTCGCGGATTCTTGATATTCTTTATACCACGATGTGCCTGACCTACTCTGTACATATCCACTGCCATTATGGTACAGCCGACACAGCCCTGTGGCGAATGCGACACAAATACTGCATCATCAAGAGACATGAGTGCTGCCATACTGTTAATCTGCTGGCATTGAAGTCCCTGCGCAAAGCTCCTGTCCGCACGCTTGAGACAGCCCTTTTTAAATTCCTCCTCAATGACTGTACTGCTGTCACCGAGGTCATTTACTCTTCCGGGCTTGCTTTCCCTTACTCCCGAATATTTTTTCTCAGCCATATTTCTTTCCTTTCACACTTTTTTAACAACAATAAACAAAAGACAGAACAGGTATGGTTTTATATACAGTAATCAATATTCATGTCATAATACCATTCGAGTAAATCAGCGAGTGTTATACCTTCCAACACATCATTTATGGCATCCTCAAGCTGATTCCATATCCTGCGGCTTACTTTATCGGATGGAGATACATCCGCTCCCATATCCTCCACCGGAGACATGCTTCCCTCAATGGTCTTTAATATTCTGCCCACTGTATAATCCTCAGGTCTCTCGCTAAGTAAATAACCGCCTCTTGAACCACGCAGACTCTTAACAAGTCCCGCTTTATTCAAGGTGGATACTATCTGCTCGAGATACTTCTCTGATATTTCCTGCCTGGATGCTATATCTTTGATTCTGACAGGTTCGCCGTTATTATAAATAGCGAGGTCAAGCATAAACTTAATTGCATTTCTTCCCTTTGTTGATATCCTCATATGTTACCTCCTCAGTATTTTTGATTATCGGCGAGCCTGCCTCGCCGCTTATCGCTTATGATACCACAATTCCCACTATTTTACTATAGTTTATATAGTTTAGTTTCGTAATGACCGGTGATTATCCATCCTGTCATAGTAAAATGTTATCTTATCCAATGCCTCTTCTACTGTACATGTGACATCAAAGGAAGATATTGCTTTTTTTTCTAACTGTTTCTGTACGGAAAATCCTATCTTCTTACATACAAGCGCCCGACAGTCAAGCACAAGTGAAAGCTTTGCATGGTTGGCACCTCCACCGGCACACCCGGAACCCGAACCACAGCCGTTACCACTTCCGCAGCCTACCGCTTCGGTACTACATCCGGAATTCACATCACAGCCGACAGCTTCAGGATTACATCCTGCCAGTTCGCCCCTGCCGACATCCGATATATCCTGTACGGCATCCTGATTATCATCTTCCACTATGCGTTCCTCTAATTTTTTGTACGATCTTCCTTCTGCCTCGTAAATAATAAACCGCTTTGCCTGACCGAAGGTTTCATCAACATTTATTTCATCCGATGTAGCGACCGCTATCTTATAACTCATATCCATCTCCTGACAAACCTAAAATCAATTTATCTGTATAATTTATCAAATTACAAAATGCTTTAATTGAATCTCTGAACTGCTACGGAATATATATCCTCAATAAGTCTGATACCGCCTGTATAACCCACGTAGAAGTCATCAAGCACAACCTTATCCTGTACAGGCCATGAGATATTAAGATAATGTCCGGCTAATTCCCCTGTAACCTCTTTCTCATAATAGCTTCCAAGTATAAGCGGATATCCGTGATAATCATGCTCTCTTATCTCATTATGTATCTTATAACCGTCAGTCTCGAAGCTGACCTCGGCTTTTATACCATAGTTGAGATTCTCAAATTCTTCCTTAATCTTATCCCTGTACTGCTTTGGAGTATCATCGACTACGAACTGCTTCGCAGGGAAAAGCCCCAGATCGTTGACAAGGAACTTGGTTATACCGAGAGCATACTGGGCATCGGCAACAACCGAGAACTGCTTAGCCATAACTCTTGTCTCAAGGAATAAATCAGCATATCTTTCTATAAGATAATAATAGTAATTCTCATGCTCATTTATGACTGCTTCTACTTTATCCTTATCAACCCCCGCAAACTCACCTACAGCTCTTAAGAACTTACTCGTCTCAAATGCTCCTATAGGAAGCGTAGGATAATGAAGATAAGGTATACCGAGTTTTCTCTCCATCTTCTTAACATTAGTAAGTGAAACCCAAGGTGACACGAGCAGGTTAAACTCTGCCTTCGGTATCTTATTAATATTATCTATACCGTGCTTATAGCCGAATATTGTATTTGGTGTAAGACCAATCTCAGTCAAAAGCTTCTCTAACTCTTTGATATTACCGAGCCAGAACAAATCCTGATAAGGTACATCCGCCCATATATTGACAAGTCCCTTCTCCTTCTCCTCAGACTTCTCAAGATACTGGTCGATAATTGCATCTATAACCTGCTCATGTCCCTTGTAGTTATTGCCTTTAAATCCTGCCGTAGAGGCATATACTATAGGCTTTCCATCCTCCTGATAGCGACTTACCACCTCACCTGTGTCATCACCTACTATCTCAGGTATACAGCCTGTAAGCACCACATAAAAATCCGCATCTATAACCTTAAGTGCATTCTCTATAGTTGTATCAAGCTTCTTGACACCGCCAAATACTACGTCCTTCTCATTGATACTCGTACATGGGAATATATTCGGCGAGAAGTATCCTGAGCTTCCGATTGAGTCAGACAGCTTCTGGGCACATCCCGGACCTGAATGCAGTATAGGTATCGCTCTGTCTATCGCCTGAACCGTCTGCATAGCACCAAGTGCACATTTATATCTTTGTTTATCTAATAACTTTGCCATTATTTACCAGCCTCCTCTAAGAATTTATCTACATTCTGCTGATACCACCAGTCTGTATAAGGAAGCTTAACTCTCCTTGCAAGATTTTTCTCAAAGCTTCTGTTGTTGATGCTGTCTAAGATTGCCTGAGCAAACTCAAGCGTATGTTTATATCCGAATATCATATACTCATCCGCAACATATACCGCAGGTGTTCCGTTCTTTATAGCCCATACGGTTGAACCCGGATGTCTTGATAAGTATAAATCAGGCTGATATTTCTTAAGTATATTCATAACCTCATAATTCTGCTGGTCTGCAACACTCGCTTCGAAATCCACGTCATTCTCAAGAAGATACTTCATAGATGGCGGTACGTCACCATTCTCATACTTCTTGTCATAATGCCAAGCAAGTGCCCATACAACCTCTACACCAAGTTCATTTAAGACTCTGGATACCTCAAAGGTATAACCCGGTCCCATACCAAGCACTGCCCTTAAGCCCTTAAGCTTCTCCTTAATCTCTTCAATCTGAGGAATATATATAGCTCTCTGCTCCTCGATGTATTTTTCAACCGCCTCAGAACGCTCAGTCACTCTTCCTATCTCACGAAGCCAGGTCTCAAAGCCTGCTATTCCAAGCGGATTAATAGTCCTTATATAAGGCACTCCGTATTTTTCTTCAAGACCATTGCCAAGATAGTTACCGAGTGTACCACAGATACAGGTTGTGGCAAGTGATTCTGATATATGGCTTAACTCCTCGACAGTCGAATTACAGTACAAGAAGATCGGCTCTAAATCCAGATTTTTAAATATCTCTATAATCTCAGGTCTGGCACTCTCATAGAAGTTTTTAAAATTAATTGTATTTCGCTTCTGCTTAGGAGGCTGTACAATAGAGCTTAATACTGCATGGTCGGATATATCAAAGCCCGTCGCCCAGATACGGGACTTAAAGCCCTCGCAGTGAACCGCAACTATAGGCACATCAATCTCATCCTTAACATCATCAACCACACTGTCGATATCCTCACCGATTATACCTGTGGCACATGAGCTTGTTACAAATATCGCTTTAGGTGAATATCTTCTGTTTACCTCAAGTATTATATCTCTTAGTGCATCCGCTGAACCGAATATCGTATCATTCTCATTCATATCAGTTCCGACATAGACCGTATTATTCGTAACTCCACGCTTCTTAGCCATTACCTTGTCAAGATAATAAGATCCTGCCGAAGCCACCGAACAGCCCGAAGGTCCATGATGTATAATCGCTATATCTCGTATAGCTGACAGCTGTCCAAGCGCACATGACGAAAGACAGGTACTTGACTGTGAGAAGCATCTTGAACATCCTTTAAGTGTTCCGCACTGGCTCTTCTGGGCTAAGTCACTCAGGCTTCCGATATAGCCTGTTATCGAGCCTATTCTGTTCTCTCTGGTTGCGACATTGGAACTTTCCAAATTAAGTGCCATTTTCTTACCTCCTAAAAAATCCTTTATACATACTTTAAATTAATCCAAATACCCAAAAATATTTCCTCTCTAAACATAAATCTTATTTGAATTTATGTATCAGATATGATAATCATCTTCCATAAGACCGAACTCGAACAATATCTCCTCAAGGCGCTCCTGTGTCATAGGAGTAGGTATTGCAAAATTGGTATTGTTGATAACTGCCTCTGCGAGATTCCTGTACTCCTGTGCCTGTGCTGAATCAGGTTTATATTCGATAACCGTCTTCTTGTTAATCTCTGCTCTCTGTACGATATTGTCTCTCGGTACGAAGTAGAGAAGCTGAGTTCCGAGCTCCTTGGCAAATGCACGAAGCAGATCAAGCTCTCTGTCTACATTACGGCTGTTACAGATGATACCGCCAAGTCTTACTCCACCGGTTCTTGCATAACGCTTAATACCTTTGGCAATATTATTTGCAGCATAAAGAGCCATCATCTCACCGCTGGCAACTATATATATCTCCTTTGCCTTACCCTCTCTGATTGGCATTGCAAAACCACCACAGACAACGTCTCCCAAGACGTCATAGAATACATAATCCAAATCCTCAGTATATGCACCTAAGTTTTCAAGCATATTGATAGAAGTTATGATACCTCTGCCGGCACATCCTACACCCGGCTCAGGTCCGCCGGACTCCACACATCTGGTTCCGCCGTAGCCCTCTCTCATAATACGATCAAGCTCAATATCCTCGCCTTCATCACGGATAGTATCAAGAACTGTCTTCTGCGCAAGACCTCCTAAGAGAAGTCTTGTCGAATCCGCCTTCGGATCACAACCTACAACCATAACCTTCTTGCCATGCTCTACCAAGCCTGCGGTAAGATTCTGTGTAGTAGTTGACTTACCTATACCACCCTTTCCATATATCGCTATCTGTCTTAATTCTCCCATTTTTTTATTTCCTTTCTTCTTTCAATAATTTTTATTTTCAAAACCATACAAATAACATTCATGGTTCATTTAAACAAGTCTTGGATTTCATCATATGAAATCACTTTATTTATAGCGTTATCTATTAAATCAGGAATTTCCATAGCGGTTATTCCTTTGGAAGCTAATACGCTTGACGCTCCGGGACCTATCCTGCTGACAATCACGTACCTGCACATACTAAGTTCCTCAGCATTTTTAACAAGCTTGTTTTCATCATGATTTCCACCCTCGCATATGGGGGTTAATTCGATCTTTTCTATGTATTTATAACTGTTATCCTCCGCAATACCGTAAATGTGAAATGTATCCGCTCTTCCGAAATGCTTATTGACCACAATTTTATCCGAAGATGCAACAGCAACATAATATTTTATATTATCCATGTGAAAATGTTTCCTTTACCGCTATTCTTCTCTGGTATATCCGGTCTCCGTATTCGGATTTGCCCGGCACACCTACAGCGTCAGCCCTGCAATGCTGACAATGTCTGAACACATCTATATACTCGGAAGCTATCGTTCTTGCCTCATCTATCTCCGAACATACCGGGGCACGCTCGTTGGCAAGCTCTGCCTGCGGAATAAGCGGAATAATATTATATATACTCGCTCCTGCCTCTGCGACTGTCCTTGCTATCTCTTCTATATGGTCACCGTTTATATCAGGTACAAGTACCGTATTAATCTTAAGTGTCATTCCGGCATCAGCTAATTTTTTTATACCTTTAAGCTGATTCTCTATAAGGATTTTTGCTCCCTCGACACCTTCGATTTTCTTACCATGATAAATAATGTATTTGTTAAGCTTTGCTTCTATCTCCGGATCTACAGCATTAACTGTTACCGTAAGCGAGTCAATCCCAACCTCAAGTATGTCGTCCGCCCTCTCATATAACAAAAGTCCGTTTGTACTCATACACTTTATAAGTTCAGGGAATTTCTCTTTTATCAGCTTGAAAGTATCAAGTGCATTATCTGTTGCAAGAGTATCTCCCGGTCCGGCTATACCGGCAACCGTTATCTCAGGACATATCTTAAGTGCTTTCTCTAAGATATCGAGGCTTTCCTTCGGCTTAAGCACCTTCGAAGTGACTCCCGGTCTTTCTTCTACATCATTTATCTGTCTGTCGCAGAAGGTACATGCGATATTACACCCCGGACTGACAGGAAGATGAATTCTTCCGACATTATTCGTATGTCCTCCAAAGCACGGATGCGAGTTCTGCAAATCCTTGTATGTATTGCTCATGCATCATACACCTACTTTCATAATCAAAGTCAAATCAAAGAGTCCGCAATAATGCTTACACCTCTTCAATCTGACAAATTTTAGCGGCACCAGGCGGATTCGAACCACCATCTTCGGTTTTGCAAACCTATGCCATACCAGCGGCCATGGCGCCATCCTTGTTAGAAATGCCAGAGGTTTAAATAACCTCTGGCATCTATTATGAATACTTAGTTTTGGTTACTTATTAGTTGTTACTGAAAAGTGGAGTTGATAAGTAACGGTCACCTGAATAAGGAAGTAATG
>JAFTFE010000028.1 GCA_017449765.1 Lachnospiraceae bacterium
ATTCAGACGTTCGGTGGTATAATCGGGATTAAAAACTTCTTTAAAATACTGGTCGTATGTAATCTTAAGACCACGCTCACCAGTGCAGTATTTTAGGAATGTTTCGCGTTCATCATCAGACCATAAGTTAAACTTTTCAAGCAGATTGGGTCTGCTTTTTATTTCGTCAAGTACATTTTGTCTTTCCCTAATCATAGGGAAATATTTCTTTAAAACAGAACTCATAAATTTTCCTCCTTCATATATGGCACATACGGCATAACCTTATATGAGGAAAGGATAAATGCAGTATCTGCCAATATAATAAAATGATTGTGATTTTAAGCAGGATAATACTTTGGATTGTAGGAGAAATCCCAAATGATAATTACATTTATTAAAGATTTTATCTGCTTGAGATTCATAGTAGTATATGAAAAAGCAAAAAGCAAGACCAAAAAACGAACCAATGTAAACAAAAGTTTACATCACTGTCTGTGATGTCCCAGGGGACTGGGGACATCTTTAGATTGATTCGACGTGAAATAACTTGCCTTAATTATAAAATCAATATATAATGTATTATATTGAAAAGATTAATTAATGTTTTCAATATTTGAAGCTGAATGAAAGTTACGGTGTGTAACAATTTTAGGAGGGGGACTTATGGACGATACTAATGTATTAAAAATTTATTCACATCACAATAATCTTATAGCATTAAAAATTATTCCCGGACATTTTGCCACATCATCTTCGCATATTAATTATTATATTGATATGACTTCTTTGAAGACGAGAAGAAATGAAGCTAAAGCTGTAGCGAAGGCATTGGTGCAGGAATATGTTACAACTACGGTAATTGATGCTATAGTATGTCTGGATGGAACTAATATTATCGGTGCTTATCTTGGAGATGAACTTACGAGTGCGGGAATACTTTCTGCTAACATTCACAATACGGTGTATATTTTAACTCCTGAGCAGACATCAAGCGGACAGCTTATGTTCAGAGAAAATTATCTCGGTATGATAAAGGATAAAAATATACTTGTTTTGCTTGCTACGGCAACTACCGGTAAGACTATCAACTCGGCGCTCGAATGTATAGAATATTATGGTGGTAAGATAGCCGGTGTGTCTGCTATATTCTCAGCTGCAAAGGTAATACGTGGACAGCAGATTAACTGTATATTTACGACAGAGGATTTACCGAATTATCTCACATATCCTGCAAATAACTGTCCAATGTGTCAGGCGAAGCAACCGCTTACAGCGATAGTTAATAGCTTCGGTTATTCAAAACTGTAAACTTTATGATAGTATAAATTGTAATAAAACTCCCATACTCAGAATATATTTATAATAATCTTAGTAGGGAGTTTTTATTATGTCATCAAAAACAAAAATAGTTGTATTAAAGTCAAAAGAACTCATATACACAGGCATATTTGTCGTACTTGGAATCCTTCTTATTATTTTACTTGTCTATATGTTTTCTCCGTCAAAGAAAGATAAGGATAATGAAAACTTAAATGAGAATGCAAATGAGCAAATGCAGACAGAAACATCCGATGAAAACTTAGTGGGGAATGCAGAAATAGTGTATTCCGATGAAGTTGCTGATGTATCTTATATTGATCAGAATGCAGGAACATCTCAAGTTGATTATTCTGAGAATATCGCGGGTGAAACAATAGTAGAGGCACCTTCAACCGAGGATGTTTCAACTGAGTCAGCAGTTGAAGAAATATCTACTGAGGAAACAGTTATTACATCCAATACAGGCGGTACATATAAATCAGGAGTATATTCTTCTATATTAAACGTTGGAGGTCAGACCGAACTCCAGCTTCTTACTACTGTAGATAACGGAAGAGTATCCCATATAGATATAGTTAATCTGAGTGACGCAGTTACCGTTATGTATCCGCTTATAACTCCGTCCTTAAACGAGATTAACGCACAGCTTGATGCCGGCTGTGCAATAGAAGACATAACATATTCCGGTGACAATAAATACACGACCACTCTTATCCTTCAAGCTGTGATGGATGCTATCAACTGATATTCTCACATTATGGGCGTGGTAGAGCAGGCTCTCAATCTTAAATATAATAGGTCGTTGCTATAGTTTGTTAAATGTATGCCCTTGTCTAAAGGCTTCGGTGTTATATGGGTTTGCCGATAACCCGTTTTCACTCGGATAAAAACGTAAAGGATACTAAAATCAAGCTGAGAGAAACATATAATTACTATTCGTAAAATATGTTCCTCTCAGCTTTCTTTAAGTACCTACGTTTTTATACGGCTATCTCGCAAACCCATAACCCCTACGCCATTGACAAGAGGCATACATATATAACTTTATTAAACGACCTATTATCTCTAAGACTGAGAGCCTGCTCTACCACGCCAGCTCAAACATCACGATAAAATCGTGATGTTGAGCTAACATTTAATCGTTTGTATGAAAGAAATGTTGTGGTATAATGGCTAATACAAGCATAAGTAGTGGAGGGCGTATTATGAATGTTGGAATAATAGGATATGGAAGTATGGGGAAGATGCTTCTTGAAAATGATATGAGTTTCAGTGATGTTGTCTCTCGTGTTGCTACAAAAGGCGGCATAACGGAAGAAGGAAGCAAGGTTATATATGAAAAGCTTCCTGATGTAACTGATGAAATGTTCATAAGAACATTAGAAAAGCGTCGTATGACTGCAGAAAAAGCAAAAGAAATCTTTTAA
>JAFTFE010000029.1 GCA_017449765.1 Lachnospiraceae bacterium
ACGACGCAGGTACCTATGGTTGTTGAGATAGCCAGTAATAATACGAATTCCTCGCCGCGTGAGGTTAGTATAGGAGAAAGGCGATTTTATATAAGGAAACCAATTGTTAAGGTGGACGCAGATAATGTTTTTGTTCTTCAAATGTTAGATTTGCTAAAAAATCTTGACAATTACCTTGATGATACATATGAATATGCAAGAGTAAAATTCACAGAATATATTAATCTACACAAGATTAGAAGGACAGATGTAGATGAATATATTAGAAAATATCCTGTAAGCATATTCAAATATTATTATGAATTGGAGTTGGACTATGTATTTACATGAGAATAATAAAGAATTATTTAAGGATTTTTTGGAGAAATATATAGAGGAGATATTCAAAGAAAATTGAGATTAATGAAATTGATTGTAGCAGAGAGGTAAAGACAATGGAAGAAAGAAAATTAAACCCGGGCGATATAGTACAGCATTACAAAAGGGAAACCTTAAGCGATGTCGAGCGTAACGCAAACAAATACCTATACAAAATAATCGGTGTCGCAGAGCATACCGAAACCAAGGAGCCGATGATGATATATCAGGCACTTTATGATGACTTCGGAATATATGCCAGGCCGTATGAGATGTTTATGAGTGAGGTGGATAGAGAAAAATACCCGGAGATAAAGCAGAAGTGGAGATTTGAGGAGAGGAAGGGGTAGGAAGAGAGTATTGAAAATACGAAAAAGGATATATGAAATAATTGAAAAAGCAGAGGATGAGGATAAATTAAGTCACGTATATGACATATCAATGATATTAATAATCATACTCAGCCTTGTGCCGCTTCTTTTTAAGCAAGAGATAACTGCATTAAAGATAATTGATAAGGCTACTGTTAGTATTTTCATAGTAGATTATTTATTGAGATGGATAACTGCTGACTACAGATTTGATAAAAAGGGATTTTTTTCGTTTATAAGATATCCGTTTTCTTTTATGGCGATAATTGATCTTATTTCAATTCTTCCGTCGTTATCAATTATTAACAGCGGTTTCAAAGTGCTAAGAGTTCTTAGAATGATTCGTGCATTAAGAGTAGTACGTGTATTTAAGGCAGTGAGATATTCAAAGAATTTTGAAATTATCGGAAATGTACTTAGATCCTCAAAGGATTCATTAATTGCAGTGTGTGCTCTGGCTATAGGATATATAATTATTTCTGCGCTGGTTATCTTCAACGTCGAACCTGATTCATTTGATACATTCTTCGATGCGGTGTATTGGGCGACAGTATCATTAACTACTGTAGGATACGGAGATATCTATCCTGTTTCAACTGTCGGAAGAATCATAACGATGATATCGTCACTTTTCGGAATCGCAGTTGTTGCTCTGCCCGCCGGTATCATAACGGCAGGATATATGAAAGAGTTGGAGAAGGATAAGGAAGAATAGCTATGCATAGCAGGGGGTGTGTCGTATGGGATTAATAGGATTAATGTTTAAACTAATGTTCCTTCCGATTACAATAGCTTTTGATTTGCTTAAATTCATATTTACTTTAGGCGGCAGCAGTCGCAATAAAGTAAGGAATTCCGAGAGAAAAGCACTTGAAAGAAAGATGAGAAAAGCTCAGGATGAGCGTGAAGACGATATGTTGATTATGATGGAAGTATTTATGGATGATGATTTGTGATGATATATTTAATTATGCAGATTTAATACCGATATATGTTATGAAAGCGTAACATACATCGGTATTAATGTTATAAAAACGAAACATTTGATTGACAATGACAAATAATTTGAGTAATATAAATATATACAGTAAAAGGGAGGAAATGTTATGAATGAATTATTAGGAAATCGCATTAAATCAATTAGAAGTGCAAGACATTTTACTCAGGAACAAATTGCCGATCAAATTGGGATAAGCAGACAGAAATACGCAAGAATTGAAAGTGGAACTAATAATATAACCCTTGAATTGCTTTCTAAAATAGCAAAGATTTTGGATGTTTCAGTTGGAGATATAACAAAGGTTTTGGATGAAACACCGGCAGTTGAATATAGAAGTACAGAGGCAGACGGGTCATCAGAAAAAATATTTGAAATGATTGATTTATTCTATGCTAATAAACATTTATATGAGAAACTCCAACAAAATTATAACGAATAAAGGAGTCTTATGATGTTAAATAAAAGAAGACAGGAAATCAGAATAAAAGCAGATGATTTCAGAGAAAAATGTAAAGTAAGCCGATATGGGATTATTGACTTATTCAAAGAGTGTGATAGATGCGGGTATAAACTTATAAGATATCCAAATGGTACAAACGGGGATTTGGGATTTGCACTGAAGAAGGATAAGGATATTATTATTTATACAAACAGCAGCAGTCGTTTATCAAGAGAAATATTTACACTTGCTCATGAAATCGGACATATAATTCTTCATATGGAAAATACTGCTTCATTTATAGACAATGATATGACAATTTCAGAAAAAAATACAGATGAGAAGGAGCAGGAGGCAAATTATTTTGCAGCATGTTTGCTTATGCCTAAGGATGTAGTGGATAAATTTTTTGACTTAGAACTTGAAGATTATAGAGACGAAAAAATATCAATAATGGATATAGCACGAATTATGTCTGAATTCAGTGTAAGCTTTGAAATGGCATTAAACAGATTGGAGAGTCTAGATAAAATAAGTGCTGATGAAAAGGTTATATTTGATAACGAAAAAAACATAATGCGTGTAGGAAATCTGTTAAAAAGTGTGGGTGGAAACAGCAGGTTAAATGAGCCAAGCCAGGAGACAGTTATACCTTATGAATATATAGATTATGTGATATATAATTACAACCATGATGCTATACCAAGAGAGACTTTGGAGAAGGCATTATCGTGTTATAATCTGAAGATTGATGATATAAGCGACAGACTTAAAGAAACCATAGATGATGAGGATGACCTTGATGAATTGATAGGAGGATTAGAGGATTGAGAGCATCATTAGATACGAATGTAATTATTCATTTCTATCGAGCTGGTCTGCAAAACATAATGTTTGATTTTTTCAAGGATGGAGTTTTTATATATGAACAAATCAGGAATGTTGAACTTGAAAATCATGGACAAGATATACTTAAATTAGTTGATGCCGACATAGCAGCCGGAAAGATAGAAATATATACTAATGATAAATTAAAGAATCAATCTGTATTTAAAATGTTTGAAAATAATATAAGAGAAAATAAACTATTATATGATTCCGGTGATATGGGTGAGGTTTATGCTATTGCGCTTGCGCAAACCTTAGGTACATATTCTCTTGTGACAGATGATATTAAACAAGGCGGACCATATATGTCTTTATTGCAGATTTATGATGATATACGGCCTTTTAATTTTGCAGATATATTAATAGTCAGATATCTGATGGGAATAGTTGATGAATATCAGACAGTAGAGGATTTTAACAATATTAATGAGAAGTCTAAGCTAAATTGGTCATTTAGAAGCCATTTGAAGAGGTTTATTAGAAGATTTTTCACGGATCCTGATAGAACAGATGATTACGAATGGATGCAGGGGATTGTAAAAGAAAATGGCATTATGGTTAAGAATAGGTTTGAGAGACTGAGGAGATTGGTGTAGGGGAATGCAATTTGTATAAAAATAATAGAAAATATTGATGTTAAATATATTGACGACTATTTTTCATCAATTGATGATTATGCAGAAAGAAGACAGTATTATTATAAAAAATTTGATTTTGCTTATAGAAGATTCATATATTATCTTAGTTTTATAAACCAAAAAAGGGTGAGTATTATGGACAAAAAATGTACAATATTTTATTCCTGGCAGTCAGATATAAAAGAAAGTAGAAATTTTATTTCTGACTGCTTAAAAAAATTAAGAAAGAACATAAAAGAATTTATGATTTGCGATATAGATCGTGATACTCAAGGATTAGTAGGTGCACCGGATATTGGAGATTCAATATACGGGAAAATTGATAATTCTGATGTTTTTATTGCAGATGTTACTATTATAAATAGCGATTATAGTGGAAGGAAGACACCAAATCCGAATGTAATGATTGAGCTCGGATATGCAATTAAAACATTAGGTTGGGATAGAATTATTTTATTATATGATAGAGATTTTGGGGATATTGAAGAATTGCCCTTTGATATAAATCACAAAAGAATAACATCTTTTAATTTAGAAGATAAGGATAAAATGCGTGATTATGTAATAGCTTGTATTCAAAAGACAATACATATATTAGATGAAGAACATAGATTGTATGGTGGCTCAGCCGAAACGGGTAAGGCACGTAAATTGCTTGGACAAATAATCAGAAAAGGAATTAGGAGTTCTTGGGAAGCATACATAGAGAGTAAAAAAAGGGACAGTGATAAATTATATGACAATATTCCTCCTATCAGTGAAACACAGATGGCGTTGGTAGAAAAGGTTCAAACCCTTCTTACAGAGGAACAGTATGAATTGGTAAATAAGATTATGTTTTATTTGAAAATGTCTAAAATTGGAACTGACGATATGTCTGGATGGGAATTTACAAATAAATTAATTGCAGAATGTATAGAGCTATTATATATTGAGTTTATAGAAGATATAATAGAGCTTCCAATAGAATATATACTTAAAGAAAATGTTGTTGACTTAATAAATATATTATCTTTCGAAAATCATATCAATTATGAAGAGAAACGTTTTATAAATGATGAAATTATATTTTCAACATCAAAAGATGAGTTATTTGCTTGTGACGCCAACAAAAAAATTATCTGCAGAGGTAAAATTGAAGAAGGGGGATTTACAGGTTATAAACATACATATGATTATGATGGATATTATGTAAATGATAAAAGAGATGGAAAGGGTAAGGAATATTGTTATTCATTTTATGATGATAATTCATATTTTTTATTGAGAGATGGAATTTGGGCAAATGATGAATTTGTTGAAGGGAGAATAAATGGAGTTTTAGCAGAAATGAAAAACGGAGAAATTGAATACATAAAAAATGCAGATGATAATGTTATTACAAAGAAAGAAGCAAGATTTAACTTATCTATTATGGAAAAAAATAAATATTTTTATGTGGATTTGATGTTGGAAAATGGTAGGTATTCAATTATTGATGGAAGTATTAGAAAAGTGTAGATTTTTTTGACTGGAAAAACACTTGTAGGCAGAGATATATTGTTATATTTATAATATAAGATATGATAAAGGCGCAACTGTCTAGAATGGATATCATATCAATTTATCCAACAAATTAGGAAATAGGTAATATATATGACGAAAGATGAATTGTGCAAAGAGCAAGAAATATTTGCTGAAAATGATAAAATAATATTAGAAAGATTATCTGTGAAATATAAGAATGAATATATAGATTTAATATGCGAGGTATCACAAATACAAAAAACATATGATACAGAAGAAGATAGAGATATTATACTTAAATATTCATTGGAATCAGAGGATTTAATTTTATGTATTATTAATAAAGAAAATAATATGCTAATTGGTCAAATCATGCTAAAAAATCTTTCAAATGATGAACCTGAAATTGGAATAGATATTTCAAGGGAGTATAGACGGCAAGGCTATGGATTTCAAGCGATATCATTATTTATTGAACAATTAAAAAGTATTGGTCTCATTGAGGTATGTACCGTAAGGATATATTTAGATAATATTCCAAGTCAGAATCTGTTCAAAAAGTTCAATATATGTGAGGTCGAAAAGGAAGATAGTGAATTCATTGTAGCAATGGACACAATTAAGGAAGTATTAGGTGAGGAGACATATAAAATGGCACAGGAAAACTATGCTGAACAATTTAGTGCAGAGAATAAAAGGAAAATAATAAAATACCATATGTTTATTTAGTTATTATTAAATAACATTAAAGCTATATGTGATAGATATGATTAACATTTTTAACGATATATAATGTATTTTATTGTATTTACAATATCAAATAGTCTATAATAACACACATAAATACTAATCGAAATTATAAGCAAGGAAATAAAAAATATGATAAACCGCGACGATATGTTGGAACTCACACGCCGTATGACACCTTCACGCAACTGCTTTTCAAGGGTTGCAGGTGCATACATAGATGAAGATGGATTTGACACCGGAACCTTCAACATCCACTTTGGCAAGCTTGGGGTGGCAGAGACAAAACAAAAGCTTGATATGGCAAAGGCTGTGATTTTCTCGAATACGAATGAGAATTTAAAAGATTATAAATTCGGTAAGGATCGTAAGAAAAGCCTGTGGCCGCTTCTTATGACATTAAAGGATAACGGACTTAAAGACGATGCCATGCTTGCTACTTTATATGAAATCATAGGCGAAAATTACAGGGCAGCAGGCGAGTATTGCATATTCTTATTTTATGGTTCGTATGATGTGCCGGTAAAGGCAAAGGATAAATCATGGCTTGAGGGCTCAGAAGAGGTGTATGATTTCATCATATGCGCCATAGCATCGCTTGAGGGTGAGTATGAGCCGGGTGAACCGGAATTCGGATTCCTATTTCCGGCATTTGCAGATAGAAGCAGCGATATAGACAGTATATACATATATCATTCAGATGATAATCCGGCACAGACGGAGTTTATGAATGTGATAATAGGGAGGTAGTATATGTACGGAGCGATAATTGGAGATATAGTAGGAAGCAGATTTGAGTTCGACAGAGGAGATAAAAAGAAGACCTTTGAAATGTTCACGAAGGACAATATGTTTACAGACGATACAGTTATGACGATAGCTGTTGCCGAGGCACTTATGTCAGTGGGAAAGGATGCATCTGAACAGGAGACAAAAAATGCGCTTATAAAGAGCATAAAGACATGGGGCAGGGCATACCCTGATGCAGGATACGGCGGAAGATTTATAGGTTGGCTTTTTTCTGATGATTCCAAGCCGTACGGAAGCTACGGAAATGGCTCGGCGATGCGTGTATCAGCCGCAGGCTGGCTCTATGACACCATCGAAAAAACCAGAAAGGTAGCACGTTGGACCGCAGAGGTTACGCACAATCATCCTGAGGGCGTAAAGGGTGCAGAGTCAACTGCCGCTATAATCTTCCTTGCAAGAAATGGTTTTGACAAGCCTTATATCAAGCAATACATTTTAGATAACTTCGGTTACGATTTGTCTCGAAGCTGTGATGAGATACGTCCGTCTTACAGGCACGTGGAAAGCTGTCAGGAAACAGTTCCCGAGGCTATAACCGCATTTCTCGAGGGTGAGGATTTTGAGGATGTGGTAAGAACCGCTGTTTCACTGGGCGGTGACTGCGATACCCTCACGGATATAGCGGCTGCCATGGGCGAAGCGTATTATAAAGTCCCGGAAGAGTTTAAGAGAAAATGTGACGAATATTTAGATGATAAGATAAAAAATGGGTCAAATGAAAAACTAAATTCCAGTTCGGATTGATCTGACCTCGTATTTTCGATTTTGAGCAAATTTTTTGAAGATACCCTATACAAAAGCACCTTAAAAAGTGTTATAATCCGTGTTACGAAGTCTGTTTGTTTGCATGGCAAACAGACGACTGGAGCAGTTTGAGAAAAAATAAA
>JAFTFE010000030.1 GCA_017449765.1 Lachnospiraceae bacterium
CTTTCTAAGGTTTGCGGTACTACAGGCGTTATCGTATCAGCACATACTTCACTTTGTGTTGATCCTATTCAGACTTATGGTACTCCTGCACAGAAGGAGAAATATCTTCCTGACCTTGCTTCAGGTAAGAAGCTGGGTGCATTTGGTCTTACTGAGCCGGGTGCAGGTACTGATGCTCAGGGACAGCAGACTAAGGCTGTACTTGACGGAGATGAGTGGGTACTTAATGGTTCAAAGTGTTTCATTACCAACGGTAAGGAAGCTGATGTATATATCGTTATCGCAGTTACAGGTACTGTTGAGAAGCGTGGCAAGAAGATGAAAGAAATATCAGCATTTATAGTTGATAAGGGAACTCCGGGATTCACATTCGGTACTAAGGAAAATAAGATGGGTATCTGTGGTTCATCAACTTATGAGCTTATATTTACTGATTGCCGTATCCCTAAGGATGCACTTCTTGGACAGAAGGGTAAGGGCTTCAATATTGCGATGCATACACTTGATGGTGGACGTATCGGTATCGCTGCTCAGGCACTTGGTATTGCAGAGGGCGCTCTTGAAACTACAATTAACTACGTTAAGGAAAGAAAGCAGTTTGGCAGAAGCATAGCTCAGTTCCAGAATACACAGTTTGTTTTGGCTGACCTTGCTACTAAGGTTGAGGCTGCTAAGCTCCTTGTATATAAGGCTGCTATGAAGAAGGCTGAGTTTGCTGTTAATCCTAAGGCTTCATACTCGGTTGAGGCTGCTATGGCTAAGCTTTGTGCAGCAGAGGTAGCTATGGAAGTAACTACTAAGTGTGTTCAGTTACACGGTGGTTACGGTTACATCAAGGAGTACGATGTAGAGCGTATGATGCGTGATGCTAAGATTACTGAGATCTACGAAGGAACTTCTGAGGTTCAGCGTATGGTTATCAGCGCAAACTTATTAAAGTAGGAGGAAGAGAACGTGAAGATTATCGTTTGTATAAAGCAGGTACCTGATACAAAGGGCGGCGTTCAGTTCAACCCTGATGGTACATTAAACAGAGCTGCAATGCTTACAATCATGAATCCTGATGATAAGGCTGGTCTTGAGGCAGCACTTAGATTAAAGGATGAGTACGGTGCAGAGGTTACTGTACTTACAATGGGATTACCAAAGGCTGAGGATGTTCTTCGTGAAGCTATCGCTATGGGAGCTGATAAGGGAATCCTTGTAACAGACAGAGTTTTAGGTGGTGCTGATACTTGGGCTACATCTACTACAATCGCAGGCGCAATAAGAAATCTTGAGTATGACCTTATTATCACAGGCCGTCAGGCTATCGATGGTGATACTGCTCAGGTTGGACCACAGATTGCTGAGCATCTCGGACTTCCTGTTATCTCTTATGCACAGGATATTAAGATTGAAGGAGACAGCGTTATCGTTAAGCGTCAGTATGATGACGGTTATCATATGTTAAAGGCAAAGATGCCATGTCTTATTACAGCACTTTCAGAATTAAATGATCCAAGATATATGACTCCTGGTGGAATCTTTGATGCAGTTAAGGCTGAGATTACTACTTGGGGAAGAGCAAATCTTGTAGATGTTGATGATGCAAACCTTGGACTTAAGGGCTCACCGACTAAGATTGCAAGAGCTTCCGATAAGGTAAGAAAGGGCAGCGGAGAAAAGGTTAACCTTGATGCCGAAGAGTCAGTTAAGTATATCGTAGATAAGTTAAAAGATAAGCACGTAATATAATATAAAGGAAAAGTGGTGAATAAAATGGGATTAGAAGAATATAAGGGCGTATATGTCTTTGCACAGCAGGTTGATAACGTTTTAAGTAACATTTCCTTCGAATTAATCGGTGAAGGTAAGAGACTTGCTAAGGATTTAGATACAGATGTAACAGCAGTTTTAGTAGGTTCAGGTGTTAAGGCACTTGCAGATGAGCTTGCTGCTTATGGTGCGGACAAGGTTATCGTTGTAGATGATCCTGAGCTTAAGAATTACAGAACTGAGCCATATGCACATGCACTTGCTTCAGTTATTAATGAGTACAAGCCTGAGATTTTCTTAGTTGGTGCAACAGCTATCGGTAGAGATTTAGGTCCTACCGTATCAGCAAGAGTAGCAACCGGTCTTACTGCAGACTGTACTTCACTTGAGATAGGTGATTTCCCTATCAACCCGATTCCGGGACAGGAGCAGAAGCATAATCAGCTTCTTATGACCCGTCCTGCATTTGGTGGTAACACTATAGCAACTATCGCTTGTCCTGATAATCGTCCACAGATGGCTACAGTTCGTCCGGGCGTTATGCAGAAGCTTGACAAGGTTGAAGGAGCTAAGGCAGAGGTTATCGAGTTCAATCCTGGATTTACTCCAAATAACAGATATGTAGAGATTCTTGAGGTTTCTAAGGCTGTTTCAGATATCAAGGATATCATGGATGCTAAGATTCTAGTATCAGGCGGACGTGGTGTTGGTTCACCTGAGAACTTCAAGCTTCTTGAGGATTTGGCAGAGGCTATCGGCGGACAGGTTTCTTGTTCACGTGCCGTTGTTGATTCAGGCTGGAAGCCAAAGGAGCTTCAGGTTGGTCAGACAGGTAAGACTGTTCGTCCAAATGTTTATTTTGCAATCGGTATCTCAGGTGCTATTCAGCACGTTGCAGGTATGGAGGAGTCTGATATCATCATCGCAATCAACAAGGATGAGGATGCTCCAATCTTTGATGTAGCTGACTACGGCGTAGTTGGTGACCTCAACAAGATTGTACCGGCACTTACTGAGGCAATCAAAGCAGAGATAGCTAACAAATAAGCTATGTGCGCGATACGGTCATCAAGCGTGCACTGTGCTTGCACAAGTGCACATTTGATGACCAACGCGACATCGAGTAGGGGAAAATCCCCTACTCGATTCATTTGGGTACACCAAGTGGGATGATGAGTCCGCCACACTTGGTAATCCGTAAAATGAATGGATATAAAAAGGCAGTTTTATCAACTTGCCATCAATTTGTGAAATCAGAAAGCTCGGATTCTTTAGGATTTGCACGAAACTGACAACTCGCTTCGCTCAAACAAGTCAGTTTCTGAGCAATCCTATGCGAACCACTCACTTCTGATTTTACACAAATCGGGCAAAATGTTGATTAAACTGCCTTTTTAATTCACTTCATTTTTTTACGAATTACCAAGTGTGGCGGACTCATTCCGCACTTCGTGCGGATGAACATAGCTGATATAGTTTTATAATTGATAAAATGAAATTTTTGTTTATATCTGATTGGAGAGGGATGTGTCTTCGAAATATAGTTCTAAGGCTTCTTTTAGATTGGTTTGTGCTTCGAGTATTGTTTTTCCTTGTGATGTAACATTTGTGACTGTGTCAGTTGCAATATACCATGGTTCTTCGTACGATAATAATATTTTCCGCAAGGTTTTTTTGTTTTTCTTTTTCCCGTACAATGATAGTAAAATTGGCACAACAATAAGAAATATTATGCTTAATGGAAACCATATTAATATGGTCATGTAAGTGAAACAAAAGTCTATAATTTTTTCAATCAGTTCAAACATACAAATCCCGCCTTAATATGTTTTATAAAGAAAATTTTTTTTATATCCCCATATGTACTGATTATATCAAAAATCAGTAAGACAGGCAAATATAACGGTTGCTCTTGATGACATTACAGATGCTTTTGATGATTGATATGCGGTGTTGCTATCTTGACAATTACCCTATCATATAGCAAAATGTATAATACGAGGAAAGGTATCGCTGCGCTTGCGCAGGCGACACTTTGACGAGCAAAACCAAATTATAAAAAGGACGAGCAGGAATGATTAATAAGAGCGAGCATACAACGCTTTGTTATATAATTAAAGACAAAAAGATGCTTATGATGCTTCGGAATAAGAAGGAGCAGGATGTAAATGAGGGTAAGTGGATAGGTGTCGGCGGTCATTTTGAATTCGGAGAAAGTCCTGATGAATGTCTGTTAAGAGAAGTAAATGAGGAGACAGGGCTTAATCTTACCGAATACAGAGCAAGAGGAATTATAACATTCTGTTATGGAGATATAGTGGAGTATATGCATTTGTATACCGCAGATGAGTTTACAGGTGAATTGACAGATTGTGATGAGGGCGAGCTTAGCTGGATTGATATTGACAAGGTTATGGAACTTAATCTGTGGGAGGGCGACAGGATATTTCTTAAGCTTCTGATAGATGATGCACCTTTTTTCTCGCTAAAGCTTATATATGATGAGTCAGGAAAACTTGTGGAATATATAAAGAATTGAATGATTTTCTATTAAGAATTTTTCATACAAGCTTCAATTAAATATAAAAATAATAAAGGAGTAAGAAAATGTCTGACACGATAAAAAATTATAATTTCTATGGCTGGGAGAATGCGGGTGTTACGGCTGTGAATGATATATACAAGGGTATTAATACACCATACGATTTATATGACGTATTATCCGATATCTGGTGTGTAGAAACCTGTGCACCACGCTTGAGGGATGAATGGACACCTGAGAATAAGACTCTTGGACAGTGCTCGATTACGGCGTTTCTTGTACAGGATATATTCGGTGGAGAGGTATATGGTGTTCTAAGACCCGGCGGAAACTATCATTGCTATAACGTAGTGGGAGATAGGGTGTTTGATTTAACGAGTGAGCAGTTCAGTGACGAGGTGCTTAGCTATGAGGATAATCCCAAACAGTCAAGGAAGGTTCATTTTGCTAAGGAAGAAAAGAGACTAAGATATGAACAGCTTAAGGGAGAATTATTGAAGAAGACAGGTAAAAATGATTAGGAAGATTCGGAGGGAGCTATGCTTAGAGAAGTTACCATGGAGGATATCTCCGATGGCAGAACCTATGAATTGAATGATATGGTAAAGTGTGATACGGGAGATTGTAAGGATTGCCACAAATGCTGCATGGGAATGGGTAATTCAATAATTCTTGATCCTATTGATATAGTAAGGCTTAAAAATACATTGGGATTTAGTTTTGAAGAATTACTCAAAATGAATTATATTGAATTAAATATGGTAGATGGTTTGATTTTACCGAATATTAAAATGAATGAAAGCGATATGTGTTCGTTTTTGGATGAAAACGGAAGGTGCAGCGTACATAAAGACCGTCCCGGTATTTGTAGAATATTTCCACTTGGCAGAGTTTATGATGATAAGGGTTTTAAGTATTTTGTACAAAAGGGAGAATGTATTAAAGAGGCTAATCTCATCAAAATAAAGGTGAAAAAGTGGATTGATACTGAACAGGTGTCTCAGAACCAAGAATATATAATGAGGTGGCATTCTTTTATAAGATATATAGGTGACAGGATGTTAAAGCTTCGCAGCAGTGGCAGAGGAGAAATATTAAATGATATAGCTATGTATGTTTTAAATGAATTTTATGTAAAAGATTTTACATTGACAGATAGAGTTGTTGAAGAAAAACAAGATTACATAAATGATTTTTATGTTGTAATATTTGACAGGATAGATGAAGCATATAAAAGTATTGATACATTGAATTGATGATGGGAAAGCAGATCTCTATGAGAGGTCTGCTTTCATTTTTGATTTAAATACTGCGGATGATATTATTCCAAGAGCTGCAGCACATGCAATTACTATTATTATTGGAATTACGAATGTGCTGCCGGAAAAATCAAGCTTTACACAAGAACGTGCCGACTTAGTGCAATAGTAAAACGGAAGTGATTTACAGACTTTCAGCATAGCGCCTCCTGTTGAATCGGCATCAAAGAATATGCAGCCTAAGAAGGAGCTTAATGAAATAATTATCGAGCATAAACCCGGTGCTGATTTTTCATTAAACAAAGTACCGAATAAAAGTCCAAAACATATAAACATAATCGAGGATGGTATGAGTACAATAACAGATAAAATCATTCCGCCAATATTCATATCAACTCCCGTTATAAGCGAAATGATAAAGGAGGCTATGTATATTATTATGTTTTGAGCGAAGCTTATTATCAGCATAGGAAGTATATATCCTATGGTAAAATCAGATGAGTTCATGGGTGTTGCATACATTCTTACAAGGAATGAACCTGACCTGTCCTTAGTTACTGTAAGGGCAGTAAAGAGCATTACGAATGTCTGACCGAATACAGCAATTCCTGCTGACAGATTATCAATACGGAAAACTGTCATACCGGCTTGTTTAGGAATGCTCGAATTAACAACTGTCATTATTATAAGCATAACCAAAGGAAATGCGAGACAAAAGATATAGCTTAACGGGTCACGGAGTATTTCCTTTCTGTTTCTTGTTGAAAATGCTTTAATCTTATTCATCTTCTGACATCCCCCTTTCAGCTATGGCAACAAATGCTTCCTCAAGCCCCTTCTTGCCTGACAGTTTTTCTAAATCGGAAACTGTACCACATGCTCTGATTTTGCCTGAAATCATAATGGCAATGCGGTCTGACAGGTGCTCGGCTTCCTCCATATAGTGTGTTGTAAGAATGATTGTCATTTTTCCTTTTAAGCCTTCTATGGTATGCCAGAGTTCCCTTCTCGCAAGCACATCAAGTCCGAGAGTCGGCTCATCTAAGAATAAAACCTTAGGCTCGCTTATTAAAGCCATAGCTATAGAAAGCTTACGCTTCCAACCGCCCGACAGGGTTTTGGCTTTCTGGTTTTCAACTTCCGAAAGGTTAAATGTTTGAATGATATTATCAACCTTTTCTTTGATGGAAGCCTTATCAGTGTAATAAACAGATGCCATAAAATCTAAGTTTTCACGTACAGTAAGATTATCTGCAACGGCAGTATCCTGTGGTGAGATACCTATTATCTTTTTGATTTCATCCTTGTTGTCCTTACAGCTTTTGCCATTAACATAAGCCTCCCCCGACGTAGGAGTGGACAGGCAGGATAACATCCTGATGGTAGTTGTTTTTCCTGCACCGTTTACACCGAGCAACGAAAAAAGTTCCCCCTCACCAACTGTCAAATTAAGAGAATCAACAGCAGTTTTATCCTTATATTTTTTGGTCAGATTTTTTGTTTCGATAGCGTTCATATAATACCTCATATTTAATATCTCATCTATGGCTCAATATTATTGTTTGTAAAATGTTAATCTATGCAAGCATAATCGTAATTTTGCTCATTGTTTCATATATTTTCAAAAGAATTCTTCATGTTGATGAGTGCGATACCTTTGTCCTCGTCACCAAGAACTAAAATTGAATCCCCGGGATTTAAATTAAACACCTTTCTGCAACTCACAGGGAGAGTAATCTGCCCTTTATCATTTAGCTTACACATACCGAATATATGCTTGCCGTCTCTGTGTTCTTCTTCTTTTATTTTCCTAATAAGTATATCCACCGAAGTTCCGTACATATCTGCTAATTTTACACAGCTTTCTATATCCGGGAGCGATTCTCCCTTTTCCCATTTCGCCACAGCCTGACGGGATACACCTAATTTTTCGGCAATTTCTTCTTGTGAATAGCCGTTTTGTTTTCTTAACATTTTTAATTTGCTATATTGAATATCCATTTTTATCACCTCATAATGCTATTTAAGCATTCTTAAAATGTAATGTCAATAAAACAAAATTAACATTAGTGTTATATTTGGTTGCATTTTAGGAAAATGTTATGATATTGCAACAAATTATTAAAAATCAGAAATGTTGTAATTAGTAATATAAATAAATGTTTATATGGATAGTGGTCGGTTAGAGGGCATGGTATACTTTAATTGGTTGCCAACTTAACACCGGCACGATAAGAAGCAGGCAGTTATGCAACATGCAATCAAATTGTTGCAATAACTGCCTGCTTCTTATCATGCCTGAACAAATAATCGCCATTAGAGCATACCGCCCTCTAACCGACACGCTGCGCGTATTTAAGATTTGTAAATGTGACTGGAATTTATGTAAACCAATTACAGA
>JAFTFE010000031.1 GCA_017449765.1 Lachnospiraceae bacterium
AAGAGGAAATCCTACAGTTGAGGCAGAGGTTACACTTATTGATGGTACAGTGGGAAGAGGTACAGCACCAAGCGGAGCTTCGACAGGAGAGTTTGAAGCACTTGAATTAAGAGACGGTGACAAGAGCAGATATCTTGGAAATGGTGTATCCAAGGCGGTTGAAAATATTAATACAATAATTAACGATACTATAGTAGGAATGGACGCATCAGATATAAATCCTATAGATAAGGCAATGATTAATGCAGACGGAACAAAGGACAAGTCTAAGCTTGGTGCAAATGCAATTCTTGCGGTATCAATTGCTACAGCAAGAGCGGCAGCTACAGCGCTTGATATACCTCTTTACAGATTTTTGGGCGGTATCTCAGGTAACAGACTTCCTGTTCCTATGATGAATATATTAAATGGTGGCGCTCATGCTACTAATACAGTTGATACACAGGAATTTATGATAATGCCTGTAGGTGCTCCTTCGTTCAAGGAGTGTTTAAGATGGTGTGCTGAGGTATTCCATGCACTTGCATCAATACTTAAGGAGAGAGGTCTTGCTACATCGGTAGGTGATGAGGGAGGATTCGCTCCTAACCTTTCAAGTGATGAAGAGACTATCGAGACAATACTTGAGGCAGTTAAGAAGGCAGGATATGAGCCGGGCAAGGATTTCATGATTGCTATGGATGCTGCTTCTTCAGAGTGGAAGAGTGAAAAAGGAAAAGGCTATTACAAGCTTCCTAAGGCAGGTACAGAGTTCACATCAGATGAGCTTATCGAGCATTGGGCAAGTCTTGTTGACAAGTATCCAATCATTTCAATCGAGGATGCACTTGACGAAGAGGATTGGGAAGGCTGGCAGAAGCTTACTGCCAAGCTTGGAGACAAGGTTCAGCTTGTAGGTGATGATTTATTTGTTACTAATACAGAGAGATTAAAGAAGGGTATCGAGCTTGGCTGCGGTAACTCAATCTTAATCAAGCTTAATCAGATTGGTTCGGTATCAGAAACACTTGAGGCAATTAAGATGGCTCACAATGCCGGATATACAGCAATTTCCTCACATCGTTCAGGTGAGACTGCCGATACAACTATTGCTGACCTTGCAGTAGCACTTAATACCTGCCAGATTAAGACCGGTGCTCCAAGCCGTTCAGAACGTGTGGCTAAGTACAACCAGCTTTTGAGAATAGAGGAAGATCTTGGTGAAAATGGCGTATACCCTCAGATGGAAGCGTTTCATGTAAAAAAGTAAAATTATTATAACAAGCTTAAAAGATTTCCTTTAACATACTTTTTCGGGGAGACTGTCAGTACGGAGAATTTGACACAAGTCATTTTTCAAGTAGGGCAGTCTTCTTGTTTTGGTTGATTTTTACATTTATATTATATATAATTCTAAGAGATATTATAGTATGGCGAAAGAGGTTTATTATGAAGATAATTCATTGTGCGGACCTGCACCTTGATTCTAAGATGACAGCCAATCTTAACAGCAAAAAGGCAAAGGAAAGAAAGATTGAGCTTCTTAATACATTTACCAATATGATTAAATATGCTTCGGATAATGATGTAAAATGCATTATTATCGCAGGAGATTTATTTGATAAAAGCTCGGTATCCAAGACTGCATTTAATACGGTTATTCAGTCGATTACGGATAATCCTGAGATTACCTTTTATTATCTTAAGGGCAATCATGATGAGGCTGCGCTATTATTTGATACAATAAGTCTTCCTGAGAATCTTAAAACCTTTTCCGATTCATGGACTTCATATAGGATTGGAGCTTATGGCAATATTGTTATAAGTGGTGTTGAGCTTAGCAAGGATAATTCTGATAAAGTTTTCAACGAGCTTGTATTAAATAATGATGACTTTAATATAGTTACGCTTCATGGACAGGAAAGCGATGCAGACAGGAAAGATAAGACTGAGATAATACCGCTTAGAAGTCTTAAGAATAAGGGAATAGACTATCTTGCCTTAGGTCATATACATACTTATAAAGAGGAAGCATTGGACAAGCGTGGTGTATACTGTTATCCGGGCTGTCTGGAGGGAAGAGGTTTCGATGAGTGTGGTGAGCATGGATTTGTACTTCTTGATATTGATGAAGAGAATAAAACCTTTACCAGAGAATTTTTGCCGATTGCAAAAAGAACTTTGTATACTATAGAAGCAGATATAACGGATTTGAATAATTCCGTAGAAATCTCAAATAAGATAAGGGAAGAACTTGAAAGGTCAGCTTGTCCTTTGTCAAGTCTGATTAAAATAGTTCTTACAGGTCAGGTGGATGCCTTCTGTGATAAGGATGTTGACTATCTTCTTAAGCAGTTTGATGATGATTATTATTATGTAAAGATATATGATGAGACAAAGCTAAAGGTTTCTTATGAGGATTACAGGCTTGATGAGTCTCTGAAGGGTGAATTCGTAAGAGGTGTTATGTCGTCTGATAAGTACAGCGAAGATGAGAAGGCAGAGATAATAAAATACGGAATACTTCTTCTGTCAAAGGAGGAGATTTAGCTTATGAAGATAATGAAATGTCATATCGAAAACTTTGGAAAATTAAGTGATAAAACCATATCGTTTGACAGGGATAATCTGAATATAATATGTGAAGATAACGGTTGGGGTAAAAGTACGCTTGCAGCCTTTATTAAGGTTATGTTCTTTGGCTTTGAAAATGAATCCAAAAGGGATGATTATGAGAATGAAAGAAAGAGGTATAAGCCTTGGCAAAACGGCGTATATGGTGGACAGCTTTCATTTGAGGCGGAAGATAAACACTATGAGATAACAAGGATATTCGGAACAAAGGACAAGGATGATACATTTATACTTAAAGATTTGGATAAAAACTTAGAAAGCAGTGACTATACCGAGAAAATTGGTGAGGAGTTATTCGGTATAGACAGTAAATCTTTTTCCAAAACTATGTATTTTACCAATAATTCAGGCTATGAAGGAGTGACAGACGGTATAAATGCGAAGCTTGGAAATATAAGTGATAATTCAGGTGATATTAATAATTATGAACAGGCTTATGAAAG
>JAFTFE010000032.1 GCA_017449765.1 Lachnospiraceae bacterium
AGCAATAAGTGTTATTTTTAGATTGGACGTCGTTATGGCGTTTTGTGTACCTGCTGTTATAATGGCATTTGCATACATAATTATAAAAAAAGAATTCAAGCGTTTTTACAGATTTTTAGCTGTTGGCATATCTGTAGCAGCATTTTGCCTTTTGGTATTGAATGGTATCTTGAGTATATATGGAAAAAATTTTAGTGTGTGGATTAAAAATTTTGTCAATGTATGCCTTTCTAATCAGAACTGGGGCTATGGTGTTTTGACAAATAATGATAATGAATTATGGAACTATATTATTTATCCGGTTATTTCAGTGATTGTTTATCTGATAATAAAAAAATGCGTCAGATTAACTTATGAACAGAACATGGTTTGTATTTATATATTACTTGCATTTTTATTCAATACTACCAGACTGGTTGTACGGCATTCTCTGATAGAAGATATAAACTATTTAAAGCAGTTTTTTATGCTTTTATATTTTATATCAGGGGTTTATGTAGTTGATAAAATATATATGTATTTCATTGGTAAAAAAATTAACATAACAGAGATTTTAAAAAAGGATAAATTAAAGAATTTAGATAAAAAAGATATGCATCTTAAGGATTTAATAAGTCTGTTTGATGCTAAAGTCTTTGATATAGCTGTAACTTTGGCAGTAATAGCTTTGGCATTAATGCTTGTCACTCATTTTATGAAATGTAATGAAAAAATAGGAGTAAATATAAAGTATTGTACGCAAAGCATAAAAACAAAATATGATGATAATATTCCTGAATTGCCGGAAGATGTTGATGAATTTTGCAAAATAGAAAATATGTTGCTGCATAAGGATGAGACTTTCCTTGATTTTTCTAATTCAACAGAGTTGTACACTGTTTTGAAAAAAGAAAATCCTTTATATGTAAATCAAACTCCTGCATTAATTAATGGAGAGTATGGACAATTAGAAGCTATTTATGAGATAGAGCATTATAAAAATACTGTGCCGTTAGTTCTAATGCAAAATCAGATTAACGCACTGGATAAAGATGGTTATAAAGTTATAAAAGCAAATTCATCTGTATTTAGTATCGATGGAATTTTTAATATGGACAGATATTACCTGTTGGCAGAATATATATATACGAATTATGAGCCTCTTTTTATAAGTGATTATAATGAGATATGGTGTAAAAAAGACAGATGGGAAGAATACAGTAAAAAAATTGACCCTGATAATTTATTTGATTATAACAGTTCAAATATAAAATATATACATAGCTTAGGATTTATACCTTATATATGGGCAAATTTGGATAGTGTTGATATAGAAAAAAGTATACATAGCGAGAAAAGCCGATGTGTAATAGAAGATTTTGACGAGGTTGATAAATCATCAGGTAATTATTTGGTGTTTGAAATCAATTCAGATATGGAAGTAGACAATTTTGATGTAGCAGTGTCATATAAAAATGGTAATCAGGATTTATTTTCTTTCAATCTGAAAGAAGGAAATAATTTTTATATTATCAGAATAAGCTCTTGTTATGACTGGTATATATCAGAAATAAACAATATTACAATGCAAAAATCTTCCGTTGCTGAGCTGTTAAATATATATTGTACTATAGCAGAATAGATTAGATTGGAATTTATAAACTACGGAGATTATAGCTCCCACATATCGTTGACATATCGTGTGAAAATACTTATAATCTAAAGGAAAATAAGAAGCCGAGAGGCTAATAATTAAAGAGGTTTTTATGGCAAATATAATTACAGTTACAAATGTACTTGGTCCTTTGGCAACAAATTGTTATATGGTTGTTAATACTGATACGAGGCAGACTCTTATAGTCGACCCGGCTGATAAGGCGGATTTTATAATAAAAAGATGTAAGGAACAGCAGTATAAGGTTGCCGGTATTTTGCTGACTCATGGACATTTTGACCATATAAGAGCGGTACCGGGACTTAAGAAGGAATATCCGGATATCAAGGTGTATGCAGGTAAGGAAGAAGAGGATGTCCTTAAAAATGTCCATGTCAATATGACGGTTGATTTTCCGCCTGAGATGACATTGGATGCAGATGTTTATGTTGATGATAATGAGGTGCTTGAATTAATAGGTGCAAAGATAAAATGTCTTCATGTGCCGGGACATACCAAGGGCGGCATGTGTTATTATTTTGAGGATAATAAGATAGTTTTTTCCGGCGATACACTTTTTGAAATGAGTGTCGGACGTTCGGATTTTCCGACCGGAAGCTGGGAAGACCTTATTGAAAATATAAGTGCTAAGCTTCTTACACTCCCTGAGGATGTGGTTGTTTATTCCGGACATGGCGGAAAGACCACTATAGGAAGAGAAAAGAGAATGAATCCGTTTTTTTCGGATTTTTAGTTTGGAGTATATGAAATGATTTTGCTTAAGCAAAATGTACAGGATTACAATAATGATTTACGTTCCATGCTTATGGCGTTTTTTCCCGGAGAAAAAATCGAGGATTATGATAAAGCTATAAAACATGCTTTTGTTAATCAAAATGGCACAGATGAAGAAAAAGAACGATTGGTTTTATGGACCTTTTTTGAGGTTGAAAAGACATATCTTGCGTTGCTTGATAACCCGGATAAGTTGTTAGATGCTGATACTGTAATAAAAAATATTATAAAAAACGGCAGGGATAATACTGTTATTGCCGAGGGAGATTACAAGAACCGGAAAAGCTTCAGAAATCATTTGAAATTATCGGTTTACAGATTGTTATCCGAATATACGGGAAGAAAGCTTCCGTGGGGAGACTTAACCGGTGTCAGACCGACCAAGATTGCCATGAAGAAAATCCGCGAGGGTAAGACTCGTAATGAAGTAGTGGATTATTATAAAGATACATATGATACCGATGGCAGTAAGGCAAAGCTTAGCTTTGATGTTGCGGACAAGGAGCTTAAGCTTATAAAAGATATTGACCTTAAAAATTCTTACTGTTTATATGTAGGAATCCCGTTTTGTCCGAGCAGATGCCTTTACTGTTCGTTTACGGCTTATGCGATAGCACTGCATGATGATAAAGTGGACAGGTATATCGAAAGGCTTTGCGAAGAGATAACATATGTTGCAGAAAAGTATAAGGATAAGAGGCTTGTGTCGATTTATATGGGTGGCGGAACTCCAACCTCGATAAATTATGAGCAGATGGACAGGCTTCTTGCTCATATAGACAGTACCTTAATAAAAGCTGACAAGCTTCTTGAATATACGATAGAAGCAGGAAGACCTGACAGCATAACCAAAGAAAAACTTCTTGTTATGAAAAAGCATAATGTAACAAGGATTAGTATAAATCCTCAGACCATGAATGATGCAACACTTAAGACCATAGGCCGTGCACATACGGTAGAGGATGTAGAGTATGCATTTTCTCTTGCGAGGGAGTGCGGTTTTGATAATATCAATATGGATCTTATCGCCGGTCTTCCGGGAGAAGATAAGCCTATGATGCAGCATACTCTTGACAAAGTAAAAGAACTAAAGCCGGAGAGTCTCACCGTTCATTCGCTTGCGATAAAAAGAGCAGCAAAGCTAAATGAAAAAATGGACGAGTATAAAGCGGATATCAATCATGATGTTGATGAAATGCTTGATATGGTATCAAGGACGGCGGCAGAGCTTAGTATGGAACCTTATTACCTTTACAGGCAGAAAAATATAGGCGGTAATCTTGAAAATGTCGGATACTCCGTACCGGGTAAGGAGTGCATATATAACGTGCTTATTATGGAAGAGCTTACTGATATAATTGCTGTTGGAGCGGGTTCTTCTTCAAAGTATGTAATTAGGGACGAAAAGGACAATGTGATAAGGATTGACAGGTCAGAAAACTGTAAGTCGATTGATGATTATATAGACAGATTTGACGAGATGATAGACAGAAAGAGATAGTAGGAGGATAGATAAATGGCTATGAAGAAGAAGCCTGTTACAGGCATGAAGGATATACTTCCTAAGGAGATGGCGATAAGGGATTATTGTATAGGACTTATTAAGGAGACCTACAAGACCTTTGGTTTTACCTCGGTTGAAACCCCTTGTGTGGAGCATATAGAAAACCTCTCCAGCAACCAGGGTGGAGAAAATGAAAAGCTTATATTTAAGATATTGAAAAGGGGCGACAAGCTTACAGGCGCAGTAGATAAGCTTATTAAATCCGGAGCGGAGAGTGTACCTGATACAGATAAAGCGAAAGAATCAGATAAGGATAACGAAACAGGTTTGGATATAGATGTCAGCACACTTTCAGACAGCGGACTTCGTTATGACCTGACACTTCCGTTATCAAGATATTATTCAAATAATGCCAACGATCTGCCGAGTCCTTTCAAGGCACTACAGATGGGAAATGTATGGCGTGCCGACAGGCCTCAGAGAGGCAGATACCGTCAGTTCATGCAGTGTGATATAGATATACTCGGAGAAGCATCTATATTAGCTGAGATAGAGCTTATACTTGCTACCACAACCCTGCTTGGCAAGCTTGATTTTAAGAATTTTACTATAAGAATAAATGACAGAAGAATACTTAAGGCTATGGCTGCTTATTCGGGATTTCCTGAAAGCGACTACGATACAGTATTTATCATACTTGATAAGATGGATAAGATCGGACTTGAAGGAGTTAAGGAAGAGCTTTTGGGCTGTGGATATTCAAGTGAAGCAGTGGATAAATACCTTAACTTATTTGATAAGGCAACAGGTGATATAGAGGGCGTAAGATTTATTAAGGAGGAGCTTGGCGATTACCTGGATAATGAAGTTTCAGATAATCTTGAAACTATAATAACCAGCGTGGAAAATGCCAAGGCGGCTGATTTTAAGATGAAGTTCGACCCGACACTTGTAAGAGGCATGTCTTACTATACCGGACCTATCTTTGAGATATCCATGGATGAGTACGGCGGCTCTGTAGGAGGCGGCGGACGTTATGATGAGATGATAGGAAAGTTCATCGGAACACCTACACCGGCCTGTGGTTTTTCAATCGGATTCGAGAGAATTATAATGCTCTTACTTGAAAATGATTTCAAGGTTCCGGGAGAGGGTGAGAAAAAAGCATATCTTGTAGAAAAGGGTATGCCATCCGATAAGCTTCTTAAGATTCTTGAGAAGGCAAAGGAAGAAAGAGCAGCAGGAAAATCTGTCAATGTAGTTGTTATGAAGAAAAATAAAAAATTCCAGAAAGATCAGATGGCAGAGGAAGGCTATACAGAATTCGTGGAGTTTTTCAAGGATAAGGAGATTTAAAAATGGCTGAGTCAATGAAGGGACTTAAAAGAAGTCACAGATGTACAGAGGTAAGTAATGCACTTATAGGTAACGAGGTTACAGTTATGGGATGGGTGCAAAAGAGCAGAAATAAGGGTGGTATCATCTTTGTTGATTTGCGTGACCGTTCAGGTATACTTCAGGTTATTTTTGAGGAGGCAAATGTCGGCTCCGAAAAGTATGCCAAGGCAGAAAAATTAAGAAGTGAATTTGTAGTTGCAATTACCGGTAAGGTTGCCAAAAGGGCCGGTGCCGTAAATGAAAATATTGCAACAGGTGATATAGAGGTAATAGCTTCAGATATAAGAATACTTTCCGAAGCAGATACACCTCCGTTTCCGATTGAGGAAAACAGCAAGACTAAAGAAGAATTAAGATTAAAATACAGATATCTTGATTTAAGAAGACCTGATCTTCAGAAAAATATTATGCTTAGAAGCAAGGTTGCAACTCTTACAAGAGCATTTCTTGCAGACGAAGGATTTTTAGAGATTGAGACTCCTACACTTTGTAAGTCTACTCCTGAGGGAGCAAGAGATTATCTTGTACCGAGCCGTGTGCATCCGGGAACATTTTATGCTCTTCCACAGTCGCCGCAGATATATAAGCAGCTTCTTATGTGCTCAGGCTATGACAGATATTTTCAGATAGCACGCTGCTATCGTGATGAGGATCTTCGTGCCGACAGACAGCCTGAGTTTACCCAGATAGATATGGAGCTTTCATTTGTGGATGTGGATGATGTAATAGATGTAAATGAAAGACTTCTTGCCAAGCTTTTTAAAGAGACTATCGGAGTTGATGTTTCGCTTCCTATACAGAGAATGACCTACAAGGAGGCTATGGAGAGATTCGGTTCCGATAAGCCTGACCTTAGATTCGGTATGGAGCTTAAGGATGTAACCGATGTAGTTAGAAATTCCGAATTTGTAGTATTTAAGGGGGCTATAGATAATGGCGGAAGCGTAAGAGGTATCAATGCCAAGGGTCAAGGAGCTATGCCTCGTAAGAAGATAGATGCCTTGGTTGATTTTGCAAAGGGCTACGGTGCAAAGGGACTTGCCTATATAGCTATCCAGGAGGATGGAAGCTATAAGTCATCCTTTGCAAAGTTTATGACAGAGGACGAGATGAAGAATATAATTTCGGCTATGGAAGGTGAAGCAGGAGATTTGCTTTTATTTGCAGCCGATAAGAATAAGCTTGTATATGATGTGCTTGGTGCTTTAAGAGTAGAGCTTGCAAACCAGCTCGGACTCCTTGACAAGAACGAGTACAGATTTGTATGGATTACCGAATTCCCTCTCCTTGAGTGGAACGAGGATTTAGGAAGATATCAGGCTATGCACCATCCGTTTACTATGCCTATGGAGGAAGACCTTGAGTATATCGAAAGTGATCCGGGCAGGGTTCGTGCAAAGGCGTACGATATCGTATTAAACGGAAATGAAATCGGTGGAGGAAGTGTGCGTATCCACCAAAACGATATACAGGAAAAGATGTTTAAGGCGCTTGGATTTACCATGGAGAAGGCCTACGAACAGTTTGGATTCCTACTTAACGCATTTAAGTACGGAGTACCGCCGCACGCAGGACTTGCATACGGACTTGACCGTCTTACTATGCTTATGGCAAAGGAAGACTCAATCCGTGACGTTATCGCCTTCCCTAAGATTAAGGATGCATCCTGCCTTATGAGTGAGGCCCCGAACATAGTAGACGAAAAGCAGCTTGAGGAGCTGGGCATCAGCATAATATCTTCAGATGACATAGAAGAATAATTATTTTTTAAATACAATATAAAAATATATTTTAAGAAATAACATATTGATTATTACTATAGCTTAAGTGCCATATAGATAATGCCCCATAAGCAAACCGTATGGAGGCGTCGGTACTTAGCGAGGTATTTTCGAGCTTAGTACCGTTACGCCGGAATCAGAGCGGGAGCGTGTTTGCGATGAGGCATTATCTATGTGGTACGCGGCTTTTAACGATAAAAAGGAAATGTATGATGAATAAACGAAGTCTGCGTGTACTTGAATTTAATAAAATCTTAGATATGCTTACCGAGTATGCGACTTCCGATATGGCAAAAAGACGTTGCGATCGGATAAAGCCGCAGCGTGATATAGATGTAATCAAGACACTTCAATGTGAGACAAGAGATGCATTACTTAGACTTAACAAACAGGGAAATGTGTCGTTTTCGGGATTGAAGGATATACGTGCTTCTATAAAAAGACTGGAGGTTAAGGGAACGCTTACCGCAGGAGAACTGCTGGATGTGGCAGCAATTATCAATATAGCCATAGCAGTTAAAAGCTATGGGGATGGCACCGATCTTGCAGACACGGTTACAGCAAGGAATTCAGCTGAGGCTACGGAAGAGTTTGGCAATGTATATGATTCTCTCACCGAGAGATTTAATCAACTTATTCCGTTAGAACATATATCCTCAGAGATAAAAAGATGTATAATCTCTGTAGATGAGATTGCAGATGATGCATCATCAAGACTTAAAAATATAAGAAAAAGTATTAAACTTACTAACGATAAATTACATCAGCAGCTTCTTAAGATTGTAAAAAGTGATTCATCTAAGGACAAACTTCAAGACAGCATAATTACCATGAGAAACGGAAGATACTGTATACCTGTCAAGCAGGAGTATCGTTCACATTTTCCGGGTATGATACACGACCAGTCGCAGTCAGGTTCGACGGTTTTTATTGAGCCTATGGCAGTGGTTAATCTTAATAATGAGATAAAGGAGCTTGCTAACGAAGAACTCATAGAGATAGAAGAAATTCTTGCGGGTTTAAGTGAGCTTGCGGCAGAAGCGGTAGAGGATATAGATTATAATTTGAAAATTCTGACCGACCTTGACTTCATTTTTGCAAAAGCCAAATTCGCACGCTCCTATAATGGCAGCGAGCCACAATTCAATACAGAAGGAATTATAGATATTAGAGAAGGCAGACATCCTATGCTTGAGAAACACAGTGTGGTTCCTGTAGACATAAGACTTGGAGAGGCATATAATCTGCTTATCGTAACCGGTCCGAATACAGGCGGTAAGACGGTATCTCTTAAGACTCTTGGACTTTTTACTTTGATGGGACAATCAGGACTTCATATACCCGCACGTGAAGGTTCGAAACTCGCGGTATTTGAAGATGTATTTGCTGATATTGGAGATGAACAGAGCATTGAGCAGAGTCTTTCGACTTTTTCGTCACATATGAGTAATATTGTTTATATAGTGAATCATGCGACTAAGAATTCTCTGTGCTTATTTGATGAGTTAGGTGGAGGTACTGATCCTACTGAGGGTGCGGCTCTTGCGATAGCAATCCTTAATTTTCTTAAGGAATGGGAGCAAGATGTATGGCGACTACACATTACAGTGAGTTAAAAACATATGCTCTGTCTACTGAAGGCGTGGAGAATGCTTCGTGTGAATTTGATGTAGCTACACTTCAGCCGACGTACAAGCTTATGATAGGGATACCGGGTAAGTCCAATGCATTTGCCATATCCGGTAAATTAGGACTTCCTGACTATATTATTGCGTCTGCTAAGAGTCAGCTTGATTCGGATACTGTAGATATGGAAACCCTTATATCCGATCTTGAAAAAAGCAAAAAATCCATAGAAGATAATAAACGGCTGACGGAACAATACAGGTTAGAGGCTGAAAGGTTAAAAGAAGAATTAGAAGAAAAAGAAAAAAATATAAATGATAAAAAGAAGGAAATATTGGAAAAAGCACGTGAAGAAGCAGCGGAGATAGTAGAAGAGGCTAAGGATATAGCTGATAAAACAATACGTGATTATAACAAGTGGCGCAATAATCCCGATAAAGCAGATATGAAACTTATGGAAGAAAGCAGGGGTAAACTTCGCGATAAGCTTAAGGATTATGAGAAGAACGGTAAAAAGAATGTGCCGAAGAGAAGCTCGAATCACAAGGCAAAGGACTTCCGTATAGGTGATACAGTCGAGGTAATCAGTCTTAATACGAGAGGAACAATAACTGCACTTCCTGATGCAGGTGGTATGGCAGCTGTACAGATGGGAATCCTTAATTCCAGACTTCCGATAAGTGATCTGATTATTATACCGGATGAGCCTGTTTCGAATGCTTATGTTAAAAAGGGCAAGGGCAGTGTTGTATCGGGAAAAGCTATGTATATATCGCCTGAGATTAATGTAATGGGTAAGACTGTAGACGAAGCGGTCATGGAGATAGATAAATATATAGATGATGCGTGTCTTTCACATCTTGAGAAGGTCACGATTATTCACGGTAAGGGCACAGGTGCATTAAGGACAGGTATACATCAGTTCCTTAAATCGCATCCGCTTGTTAAATCATATAGAGCCGGTGAATACGGTGAGGGTGAATACGGTGTAACTATAGTTGAGTTGTAAGCCGAAATACGTATTTTAACGCGACCTAAAGGCTAACATGAGAATATGAAGTATGTCAGGGGGAAATAATACATATGGACAAACAGAGAATTTTGATTGTTGATGATGATGAGAATATAGCTGAACTTATCTCGCTTTATCTTACGAAGGAGTGTTTTTCTACAGAGGTAGCTTATAATGGTAAAGAGGCATTAGAACTTGTAAAGACGTTTAAGCCGAATCTTGTGTTGCTTGATATAATGCTCCCTGATATAGACGGATATGAGGTTTGTACTGAGATAAGAAAAACTATGCAGATACCGATTATTATGCTTTCGGCTAAGGGCGAGGTGTTTGACAAGGTTTTAGGACTAAAACTTGGTGCTGATGATTATATGATAAAACCATTTGATTCAAATGAGCTTGTCGCAAGGGTTAAAGCGGTACTTAGGCGAACTAATTATGCACCTGAGCGTAATAATCTGGCAGCAGAGACGGATCATAACGGAGATTTCGTTGAATATGACGGACTGCTAATTAATCTTACGAACTATACAGTTGTTTTTGAAGGAAACCAGATTGAGATGCCGCCTAAAGAGTTGGAATTATTGTATTTTCTTGCCAACCATCCTAATCAGGTGTTTACAAGAGAACAACTGTTAGACAGGCTGTGGGGGTATGAATTTGTTGGAGATTCAAGAACTGTAGATGTTCATATAAAGAGACTCAGAGAAAAGATACATGACGGAAGTAATTGGGCGATAACAACTGTATGGGGGAAGGGTTACAAATTTGAGGTGAGATAACGGATGAAGCGTTCATTATTTGATAAAATATTTCTTGGCTTTTTATTTTTATCGATAGCTTTATTTATATCGGTTGTAGTTTATGCTACCTATGTAACAAGAAATGTAATGGTCAAGGATAAAACCAAGGTACTTACCAATGAAGCACTTCTTATTGCTGATCAGGCAGTGTCAGGGTATTTTCGAGGCGGCATTTCACGTAGAGAGTTTGTTAATAATCTGGATTATTACAGTAAAACTCTTGATGCAAGTATATGGATAGTAGATGATAAAGGAATAGTTGTGGCATCATCAGCAGCAAGCTCACATCCGGAGGCTCCTAAGAATATATTTTTTTTAAATCAGGATTTTGATATTACTACACCTCAGTCGTTTGCAGGTAATTTCTATGAGCACTTTAAAGAGGATGTAATTACTGTGGCATTGCCGATAATAATCGATGATGAAGGAAGCGGAATGCTTTTCGTACATTCGACAGAGCAGGAGTTAAGAGAAGTCCAGAGCAATATAATAAGAGCGATCTATGCACCGTTTTTGATAATGATAATTATATCCTTCTTAGTATTGGGAATAATATCTAATCGTATAATGCGGCCTATGAAGAAGATAAATGAGGCAGCTGAACAGTATGCGACCGGTAATTTCGATGTGAAGCTTGACATTAATTCCGATAACGAGATAGGACAGCTTGCAACCGCACTTGAATATATGGCATCCGAGCTTTCCAAATTAGATGAATACCGTAAGGATTTTATATCGAATATTTCACATGATTTCCGTTCCCCGCTAACCTCGATAAAGGGTTATGTTGAGGCTATACAGGACGGCACAATACCCCCTGAGAAACAAGACAGATACCTTAAGATTGTAGTAAATGAGACCAACAGACTTAGCAAGCTTACTACCAGCCTGCTTGAGCTTAATAAATATGATTCATATGGTATATGGCTGGTTGCTAAGGATTTTGATATAGTTAATCTTGTAAGAGAAGCAATTAATACCTTTGAGGGTAAATGCATTGAGAAGGGTGTTAAAATCTGGCTTAATAATCATGTTGAGCACCCGGAGGTTTACGCAGATAAGACTAAGATTCAGCAGGTAATCTATAATCTTTTGGACAATGCGATTAAGTTCACTCCTGAGGGCAAGAGTATATATGTCACTCTTACAGAGAAGAATGAGAAAATATTTGTGTCGGTCAAAGATGAGGGTTGTGGTATATCAAAGGAAGATTTGCAGAAGATTTGGGTTAGATTTTATAAGGCAGATTCTTCAAGAGGTAAGGATAAGCAGGGTACCGGCCTCGGGCTTTCCATAACCAAGGAGATTATAAAGGCACACAATGAAAATATAAATGTCGTAAGTACGGAAGGTGTCGGAACTGAGTTTACATTCTCACTTGCCAAGTCGGCATTTGAGAAGGAAGCTGTAGTGGAAGAATAGTGATGATAAAATTAACTTTGGCACGATAGTAGGCAATCAGAAAGGAAATGTTATGAATTATATTGGCGAGTTAAGAGAGGGAGAAGTAATATCAGAGGTTTACTTATGCAAGAATAAGGTTACTGCTACAACAAAGGCAGGCAAAACCTATTACTCTCTGCAATTACAGGACAAGACGGGAATACTCGACGGCAAGGTTTGGGAGCTTAATAATGCTATAGAGCATTTTGAGGCAATGCAGTACATAAGGGTTGATGGACAGGTGACTTCTTTCAATAATGCTCTTCAGCTTAATATCAGAAGAATAAGAGCTGCTCATGAGGGCGAATATGATGTATCGGATTATATGCCTTGCACAGAGAAAAATGCTGATGATATGTACAAGGAATTGCTTGGTATAATTGACAGCATAAAGGAAGAGCATCTTAACAGGCTTCTCAAGATATTTTTTGTGGAGGATGAGGCTTTTATTAGGGCTTTCAAAAATCATTCTGCTGCTAAATCCATACATCACGGATTTATCGGAGGGCTGCTTGAACATACTTTATCTGTTGCTAAGTTATGCATATACATTGCGGATAACTATCCTGTGATTAAGCGGGATTTGCTTGTGTCAGCTGCCATATTTCATGATATAGGCAAGATTAATGAGCTTTCTGATTTCCCGGAAAATGATTATACGGATGAAGGACAGCTTATCGGTCATATCGTGATGGGCGCAATGATGGTAGACGAGAAGATACGAGACATAGAGGGCTTTCCGATTACTCTTGCTAATGAATTAAAGCATTGTATACTTGCTCATCATGGTGAACTTGAATTCGGTTCACCTAAGAAGCCGGCACTGATTGAGGCGCTTGCCCTTGCCCATGCAGACAATCTTGATGCCAAGATGCAGACCTTCACCGAACTTATTAATGCGAACTCCGGTAAGAAGGAATGGCTTGGTTATAATAAAATGTTTGAATCCAATGTACGACTGACAGGAGATTTATAAATAAATGTTTATATGGATAGTGGTCGGTTAGAGGGCATGGTATACTTTAATAGGTTGCCAACTTAATACCGGCATGATAAGAAGCAGGCAGTTATGCAACATGCAATCAATTTGTTAAATCAGTAATCTCAACATCTCTATATTAACACGAAATCGATGAACTCGCTTCGCTCAGACATATCGATTTCTGAGTTAATATAT
>JAFTFE010000033.1 GCA_017449765.1 Lachnospiraceae bacterium
ATCACTATCCTCATCTTCAGTATATGCGGGAGTGAGTGAACCATCGTTATCGTTTATTTCATATGCAACCATTTTGAAGCTGTTAGGAGCAAGTGGCTGCTGTTCGGTAAGATAGGTTGTCTCGTTAGCAATAACAGTATCATCTATGTCTTTTGTTTTGTCATTTTCATCCTTATTATTCATCTGTGTTATGGATATACATATGGCAAGAGCGGCAGCGGCGGCTGTAAGACCTGCAGCAATTTTACCAAATGTAAACCTGCGATTAATCTGTTGTTTTATATTTGTTTTTTTCATAGCAGAATCCTCCTTATTTAACTGTTTGTGAACTTCAGAATTAATTCTTATACGCAATTCCTCAGGCATCTGAGGGAATTCGTCTTTCATATTATTTAGGTTCATTAGGCACCCTCCATTTCTTCTAAGTCGTCCTTTAATCTTTTTCTGCCACGTAAAAGTCGGTTTTTAACCGAGGCTTCTGTGGTATCTGTAAGGCTTGCTATCTCCTTAACGCTGTAGCCTTCCATATAATATAGAGAGATAACGAGTCTGTTTTTTGGCGATAATGCTTCTAACGCCTCGTAAAGCTCTGAGTAGTCATTATTTACTATGGACACCACATTTTCGGACATGGTATCAGGGTCAAAAGCTGTTATACGCTTTTGCTGATTAAGGATAGCGTAACACTCATTAATTAAAATGCGTATAAACCAGGTTTTGGCATATTTGGGTTTTCTCAGACTATTTAGACCTTCAAATGCTTTTACGATGGCGGAGGAAATTGCATCACCGCAGTCATAATCGTCATAAAGTAAAGTTTTCGCTATGCGGTAAAAACTTTCCTGCTCAGTTGTAATAAGGTTTGCAAGTTCTTCTTTAGTCAATTTGTCTATGACCTCCATATTTTGATTTAAAGGCACGTACCTTTTAAGCGCTTACATTGATTAGATAAAATAAATGGCGGTTTGGTCTCAAAAAATATTAACATATTAATTTACGATGGTAAGAATATCATTAATTTACATTAAAATGTGTAAACTGAAATCGAATTAAGAATTAATTAAGAAATAGAGAAGAGACAGGTTAAGACTTCCTTTTCAGTTTGGTGTATATTAGACTCAACAAAGAGGATAGAAGCCTGTTGTCGGGGAGAGAAGAAGGCGAATGGCTTCCAACATTAAAAAGGAAAAGGTGAATTAAATGAGTAAAGAAATAATTTTAACGGCAAAGGATTTATCAAAGACATTTTCAAATGAATCGGTTCAGCAGCATGTACTTAAGAATCTGAACCTTAATGTTTATAAGGGAGATTTTACGGTTGTTATGGGTAACTCCGGTTCGGGTAAGAGTACATTATTATATGCGCTTTCGGGAATGGACAGACCGACGCTTGGAAGCATTACATACTTTGTGGATGACATAAATTCAAAAAAGGCTTCGAAAGAAAAAGAATCAGATGGAAAGGGAATCGAGATTTCAAAGTTTAGCAATGATAAGCTGGCACTTTTCAGAAGATATCACGCTGGCTTCGTATTTCAGCAGAATTACTTAAATGACTCGATGAGCGCACTTGACAATGTAATGGTAAGCGGACTTCTTCGAACTAAGGACAGAAAGGCACTCGCTGCAAAGTCAAAGGAGCTGCTTAAGAAAGTTGAGATAGAGGAAAACGACTGGCGTAAGTTTCCGACACAGCTTTCAGGCGGACAGCAGCAGAGAGTTGCGGTTGTAAGAGGAGTTATAAATGAGCCGGAGGTGCTATTTGCAGATGAGCCGACCGGTGCACTTAACTCACAAAATACGATAAATGTACTTAACATTTTAAGCGACTTAAACCAAAGCGGACAGAGCATCGTAATGGTAACTCATACGATTAAGGCAGCGGAAAGAGGCAACAGAATCATATATCTTTCGGATGGAGTTATCGCCAATGAGATAGAACTTGGTGAATATGTCGGTGATTATAAGGATGAGAAAAATCCTAATCAGGAAAAGGCAATTGAAAGACATAAGAAACTCAAGGATTTCTTACAGGAGCAGGGATGGTAATTATGAGAGGAGAATATTATGTATAAATTATTTGTAATAGCCAAAAACAATATGAAAAAGCAAAAGGGTGACATGATTACCTTTCTTATCCTTACCTTTATAGCTGCATTTTTAATCTTTGACAGCTTATCTGCGGTTTTTGGACTCGGAAAGGTGCTTGATGACAGGTTTGATAAGATAAACGGTGCACACATTCTGCTCTTAATAAATGATACCGAAATCGCAAATAAGGCAGCAGTGGAGGTTTTTGAAGAAAACGAGCATATTGTCGAATATGAAAGTACCCCTATGGTTTCAATGTCCGTATCATATAAGAATAAAAAAGATGATGAGTTTGGAGAGTTTTCATTCTTTGTAGAAAGCTTTACCGAAGAAAAATCACTTATGAAAATTGAAATGCCGGATAAGGAATTAAAAGAAAACGATATTTTAATACCACTTCACTTGAAGGCAAACTTTGATATCGGCGACACTTTTGTTTATAAGATTGAAGATGATATTTATGAATTAAATGTCGCAGGTTATGTGGAGGATCCGTATTTTTGTTCAACCATAAATATAACCATAGATTATGTATATATGTCACAAAAAATGATTGACAAATTTCTTGATGAGCATCCTTTGATTGTTGAAAAATTCAAGGTATATAAGGGAAGAGTCGATGAGAAAGAGCTTGAAGACGGATTTGAGACTGCCGACCTCGAAAAAGAAATCGGCGATGCATATAAGGAAAAGCTTATGAAGCTTGTTCCGACAGAGGATGAAAATAATTACACAAATTACATTTTATTAAACTGGCAGATGATGAGAATGGGCTCAGAGTATGTACCGCTTATAGTAGTAGCAGTTATTCTCATGTTCTCATTTTTAATAATGATAATAGCAATTGTAATCATATCCTTTAGCATCAAGAATTTCATTAACAAAAATATGAAGAGTACCGGAATTCTTGAAGCAAGCGGATACACCGTTAAGGAGCTTCGCGGAGCACTTACCATAGAGATATGCCTTGTTGCACTTGTCGGGTCGGTAATCGGAATAATTGTTGCGATGTTTACCTTTAAAGCCTTCGGCGATATAATAAGTTCAGTTGCAGGTCTTAGCTGGAATCAACCGGTAAATATAGTAGCTGCGGTAGGTACAGTAATTGGAATAGTCCTTCTTATAGCAATTGTATCAAGAGTAGCCGGCAGACTTTACAAAAAGGTTACCGTACTTGATGCCTTGAGGGGAGGAATAAACACTCATAATTTCAAGAAGAATCATTTTACATTTGAAAAGACACCGCTTCCTGTTGCAATCGTGCTTTCGTTAAAGGACACATTTGGCGGCATCGGAAGAAATATTATCATGGTATTCATAACTGTTATTCTTACAATTTCCGTACTTACGGGCTTTGGCATGATGGAGAATTTCGGTGAAAAACCGAAGGGCCTTTTGGAGATAATGGGCTTTGAAATAGCAACCGCAACAATGAACGAAGCTTCCGGAAAATATGAAGAGGTAAAGGATGCTTTACTCACCCTTGATAAGGTGGACAGTGTACTGGTATATGCGGGCTTTGAGCCTACGGTTTACTTTGACGGTAATAATAATGCGGTTTACGCATATGCTTATGATGATTTCGGTGATGCAAAACATACAATACTTTTGGAGGGTAGACTTCCTAAGGCGGATAATGAGGTACTTGTTACTTCCGGTGTTACTGAGGATATGGGTATAAAGACCGGAGATGTTATAGAGATTGAGTATGGCGGAGCAAAGGAAGAATTTATAGTTGTCGGTATTAATCAGCGTATGGAACGTATGGGACGTACATTGATTATGACAACAGAAGCTGCAAAGAAGCTTGTTCCGGGTACGCCGCTTTATCAATACAATATATCCGTAAAAGACGGTGTAAGCTATGAAGAAATTGAAAAAGACATTAATAAGCTTGCCGAAGAGAAAGGATATGAAATTACTGTAGCAAGCGATGAAAAGACTATGGACAGTATAATAAGTACTCTTGCGATGTCAATGAAGATGCTTTGCATAATAATCGTCTTTATCACGGTATTTATCGTAATCTTCGTAGAGTCGCTTGTAATTAGAGCCAAGATAAACCGCGAGTGGAGAGGAATGGGCATAAGCAAGGCTTTAGGACAGACTTCTGGAGGACTTATATTACAGATTATGCTTTCCAACATACCTGCAATACTCGTGGGTAGCTTAATCGGAGCAATACTCGCCGGTGCAGCGGGCCGCGGTATAGTAAGCGCAGCATTCTCATTATTTGTAATAAA
>JAFTFE010000003.1 GCA_017449765.1 Lachnospiraceae bacterium
GGTTACCGTACACTGCCCAACAAGATGTACGAGCTGGTGAAAAATTCCGGAGACATGCATAAGACCGGAACAGGATATTTTACAGATGCCGAGAGCGAAATGCTTACTATTCTGGAGTATCTTAACCATGGGGTTAAGACTAATATTACAGAATCCATGATTGAGCAGATTGAAACTGCCATCAAGGAATCTCTCAATATGACCTTGGAGCAGGATACCGGCTATGCTTATAATGAGCGCGATACTAATATAACTCTTACAACATTTATCAGTGATCTCGTTAATATAGCCAAGACAGATGTATGTATAATACGTCATTACGATGAAGATTTTTCAATTCAGATAAGAACTCCTGATGATAATAAGAATGTGCACTATCGTTCTTCACTTCAGGAATGCAGAGATTATGCATGGAGTAAGGGCTTTCGGGTTAAATACCCAAGAACCTCTGCCGACCAGAGCGATATATTAGAGGTATGGATCTAGAATTCATACCTCACAACTTCGCAGTTCTTTACTCCAAAGGATGAGAACTCCTCGCTATCCATGCTTCTGAAATAGGACTCCACAATCCTTGCAATTCCGTTATGAGCCACAAGAATATAGGTTTTCTCATCTGATTCTTCTTTGATATCATCCAACAGATTATATATTCTCTGGGCTAAATGCAGCATGGACTCACCACCCTCATAACGGCTGGCACAGTGCTTCTTAGCCTCGTGAAACTCTGCTCCATTTCTTGCAGTAGACTCATATTTTCCAAAATTCTGCTCAATAAGTCTTGGCTCTATTCTCATGGGAATTCCTGTAATCTCCGAAATATGTCTGGCTGTATCTGCGGCTCTTACAAGAGGTGATGACAATATCTCATCTGCACTAATTCCCATCTCTAATATCTTATAACCGGTTTCCATTGCCTGCTGATGCCCAAGCTCTGTCAGTTCTATATCCGTAGCTCCACATATTTTATTTTCCACGTTCCACACAGTCTGTCCGTGTCTCACAAAATAAAAGTGTCCCTTCTTATCCATAACTGTCACAGCTCCTCCAGTATCTCACCAATATCCCCATCAAGACATATAGATCTGTCCTCAATATCCTTAGGACAAAATGCCTCTCCGTAATTAAGGCAGGCATACACAGCATTAATATTATCCTCGGTCAAATTCCAGAATGGATACTTGATTATCACGGGGGTGTTGCCACCAACCCCCAGCTCCAGAAACAGTATATGCTGTCCACTGTAGCTATCCAGGAATTCCTCATAATTACCTGCTGCCTCATGCCATCCCTCGTCCTCAACAAAGGTGTTGTCAGCGCGAAGATTCATAGACATGGGCTCACCGCACACAGGACAGTAGGGCACAAGACCTGATGGTACTGACATACTGAGCTTATCAAAATCTGTCTCACCATTTTCCTTCATTGGCGGAATAAGCTCTCCATCATCTCCAATGGAAAAGCCCTGGGACAATACCATCTTAATCACCTTATCCTTGTTATCATATGTACGCTTATGGCAAGGCTTACTGCACTGCCACAAGCCGTAATCCCCCTGTGTATAAAAGATCCTTCTCTTGCTGAAGCCCGCCTTTCTGAACTGATGATCCACATTAGTCGTGAGAATAAAGTAATCCTTCTTAGGCTGGCTGGACAGGTCACCCTTATTCCTCCCATCCACAAGCTCATAAAGTCTCTCATAAACAGGCTTTGGCGGTTTCACAAAACGGTTTATATATATGTTGCGGCTCCAGTATGCCCAGTTCTCCTCCAATGTACTATACGGGTAGAAGCCTCCTGAATACATATCCCTGAAACCAAATTTGTCAGAAAAATCCTTAAAATACTTATCAAATCTTCCCCCGGCGTAAATGAACCCAGCCGAAGTGGAAATACCGGCTCCTGCTCCGATCACAACTGCATCAGCACTTTCCAGCTCCTTTTTCAGGCGTTCAAGCTGTTCCTCCCTGGTTCCGACACCTTTAGATATGTCACCATTCATTCCTGCAAATCTGTATCCCGGCATAAGCGTACCTCCTTATTATGTCTTTATTTAGGCATTTGCAAAACCCTGCATTTTTTGTGTTGCACATACGCCTATAATTATTATTTATTCCTTCTCCCGTATTATGTCAACCACGTTATATATCTTTATTCCAGCACCATATTAATTACATTAATAATGCGCCAGAATCACATTATGTAAGCCAGGTCATCCCTTCGGGCTTTCATCCTCTTCTTTTATTTTGACATATCCACATTTTCAAAGATCTCACCGTTAAATGTCACATAATAAGTTCCGGTGACAGTAAGGGATTCCTCTTCATATCTGCCGCCCCTTACAATAATAAAAAAGACAACAAAAATCCCCAGTGACAATATAACATCCTGTGTTATTTTAACACATAATCATCCATTCTGAAAGTAAAAAAGCTGATGACCATACCTATAAACCAGTCATCAGCTATATATCACGTATATTCCCGGCATACATAATCAGCTTTATCTATATCAGGTATCCTCCCTGCACACATAAAGTGTATCCGTGTCACAGTTGTATATCATCACCGTAAAATTGTATGAGCCTCTGTTAAGCAGTTCCGTAGCGTCATATGGATTACTGCTTTTTGAATGCCTGTCATAAAAATAATAATACCCGTTGGTAATCTTCGGCATCTTTATTCCATCATCTAGCGGTTCATATATGAACTCGTTTAGATTCTTTGAGAGGGGAAGTTCGTGCCATTTCGTATTAGTTTTTATTCGTTCCAGAGTAGAATTATCCGAAAACTTAAGCTCCGAAAAATATAAGCCGTCACCATGGAATCCTCCATGACTGTCATTTTCTGATATCACCTTGCCTTTGCTTGCATCTATTCCACCTTCCAATGAAATCGTATGACCACAGCCTGTCAGCATGGCAATCAAACAAAACCCTACTATCATCATCATTTTTTTATACATTCAAACCCTCTCCCTTCATCCCGTACTGCCTGCTGATTCTCCCCTCAGGATCAATATCAAACATATATAACACCACAAGAAATGCCCACTCTAACGGCTTCATAAGATAATAAATGATATCTGCCCGCAAAGGAGTGGTAATGACCTGTGACAACGGATATCCATGATGGTCATAGAATTTCCTTACCTTCTTGTGAAATGATGGCAACCTATCCTGAAGCAATTCCTCAAAGGCATTGGCGATCATAAGCTGTCTGTTCACAACGATCACAGCACCTCTCCGTTTTCCAAACCGCAACGGCTTAACTATCTTCCTATGCCCTCCCGCTGCCACAGTGCATAGATAATGTCCCTCATACTCCACCGGCGGTGGGGGTATCTGGGTTGAAAATCTCCAATCCGCAGTCATTGTAAATGCTTTCACCACTCCATCCGGTCCCTGACCGAACAGGATCAAGATAATTTCCAATATGGCTGCCACCGGAAAAAGCATAAAAAAATAAAACTCCCTCATCTGAGACATTTTAAGTATATGAGGATACAGCTTAAGCATCCATTCATAACGGAATACAGTCTTTCTTTCATGCAGTATTCTTATATGCTCCCTCATAACTCTATGAATATGACTTACGGAAAGAATCAGTATATTCAGATGAAACAGATAAAAGAGTAAAATATACGGAAGCTCATCCTCCCGCCATGTCTGTATCTCAAAAAATATGCCCACAACATGAGCGATCACAATACATGCTGTAGAGACTGCCGATACAAGGGGTGACAATTTCTCCACCGGAACACAGCCTATCACTATAAGTCCAATGAATCCAAGAACCATAGGCAGTGCAAATGATAATACATACTCTGACGAGATGGCATTATGAACCTGCATAGTATTGACAGCCACATTATAATCGCCCGCCGTTTCATAAGTAATACCGTAAAGCATTGCATAATCAATTAATCCTATAGATACTGTGAGCAGCAATGCTACCCTTGGTTTTCTCTTATTATGCGATAGCAGGTTGACAACATTCCATATAGTAAGAACCACCGGCATTACAATACTTGAAATTATAAGTGCCGCAAGAAAGAAATGTCCGGTCACCATAGAGATCAGTAATACAATGGCTCCCACAGTAATATATATTGCTTTTTTGTTATTATTATCATTTATTGTCTTCATACTCTTTACTACCTATTTTTATCAATTACTACACTATCCTTACATTGGTGTACTCATCCACATACATATAAGTACTATTACAGAAATAAGCATTACCGTAATAATTATCATTCCAATTAACTTCTTACCCTTGACAAAAGCAATAACTGTTAATGCCGTCAGTATCAGATAAATGATAATCAAACGCATGGTAAACCCCATTATGAACATATTATTTCCTCCGAAATTCCAGAATATCTCCCGGCTGGCAATCAAGGGCATCACAGATTTTAACCAGAGTTGAAATCTTAAGAGCTTTTGCCTTACCGGTCTTTAGCACCGACATATTTGCAATCGTTATTCCCACCTTATTAGCCAGCTCTGTCACACTCATCTTCCTCTTTGCTAACATCACATCTATATTAAAGATGATCTCCCCATTTAATTCTTCTTCGTTATTATCTGTTCCCATATATCATTCTCTCTCCTAATATTGTTTGTTACTTTGCTTAGTATTGTTTGTTATTTTTCTTAGCAGCATCTCTCAGTTCATTTTAAGATAATATCGCTATTTCCAATAGTCATAACCTCTATTATCTATATATTCAGGTATCTCTATATCCTTTTCTTTTGTATCTATGGCTCTATAAAATGTCTTTGGCGGCGGCATTAAATCCACACCATCATCAATATAATCCATCAGAAAATTATTATCCTTGTCACAAGCAAGTGTATATACTTTCCAATCCTTATTATCTATATCAGGAACAGAACATACATTTTCATCTTGAATAATATAACCAATGCATTTATCTATGTCAGTTTGTTTAAACTTAGAATTAGGCCCGCCATACCAAGCATATATCCTGCCATTATATTCAATAGTTTCCATTAATTCATCATCATGTTCCTTATCTTCAAAGCTACTCATTCTAAAAGCAATAGCATTATCCGGCAAATCAGGATAGTTTTGTTTACCGCAGCCACTCAATAGTACTAATGCTACAATCATAGTCCATATTATTATATTTTTGACCTTGACCATATTTAATATCACCTTCAATATTACGGTGTAGTCTTACGACACCATTTTTACTAATAAATCAATCATTATATTATGACAAAACCCGTTCTATATGGTCAGGTCACTCTGCTCCTGCAGTGCTGCCGCCTTCATAACAAGATGTGATAATGCAGCTGCTGCCACAGCTACGGAAATGCCTGCAAAGATCACAAACAACGATCCTATGAACACCGACGGATGACTTATAGTCATAAAAGTCAGCACGATATTCCCCACAAAGAAATAAATGCTGTCGATTACCGCCATATATGATATCCTCTTGAGATAGACCGCATTGTCTTCACAGAATGAATTATCGCGTCCTATATTAGAAGCAACCTTCCAGCCATAGAAAAGAACCACATAACATGGTATTGCACTGATCCATATAAATACCATCCACGGCCAGTAATAATGTTCCATTCCCGATCCTGCATACAGAATATCCTTTGCAAGTATCGGTAATATCACCAGACATATGAGAAATCCGCATATCCCAATACCTATAATTATTCCTTTCAGCCACTGTGCCAACGAATCCTGTTTCATAGTAATTATATACCTCCTAAAATAAAATTTTTCCTATTATCAATAATCATTTATCGTGTTGCGATAAACTTATCACTAACACACTCATATGTCAAGCACTTTTTTACCGCAATAAAATAATTCAACGCAAAAAGTCCCAATCTCACTAAGCATAAGATTGGGACTTTTTTCAATTTATCATCTTCAATTATTATCTAATTACAACTTATATTTATTTGAATATATACAAACTGCTATCAAAGCAACAGTGAATACTATTATATCCACCCACCATTCAATATGGAGCACATGTGCAACTATCGAGTATAGCGCATAAAAAACAGCAAATATTCCAAACAGCCGCATATGCAAAAAGGCAAATCTTTTTCTGTGTTCACTTCCCACACTCACAGCTTGCTCAAAAGATATTCCACTCATCCAGTATACAGTCTCCTGTACATATATGATCGCCATTAAGCAAACAACAGCAGCCGCAGTAAATACCATCAAAATCCTGCTTAAGAGCATCCAGTCCCTAATAGGCAAAAAGGCCACCGCACTCATCAAAACGGAATAAATTATTATCCATATAATCAAACCCATATACGTTTTCTTCATAGCGTTATCTCCTAATACTGTAAGTTGCTATTCACCACAGTAAGCTGTGAGCGATACTCCTTCTACGTTTTCTAATGTTACATGTATGGTCACAGTTCCTCAACGTATATCTAACTCCGGCGGCTCGTCCAGATTGGCTGACACATACTTGCCGTCCTTCTTGCGCTGCTTCACACACTCTGTAAGCAGATATTCGATCTGTCCGTTGACTGACCGGAAATCATCCTCCGCCCATGCGGCAATGGCGTCATAGAGCTTCGCATTCAATAAATGCCATCAATAATCATATTTACAATTTTAATAATACTAATTATTTTTTAAGAAATCCAGTCAATTATCCATATCAACCTATCTCATTACTGCTGATGTTTCTTACTCCAACTCTTATATATATTCTTATATCTCGTTACATCCTCTCCTATCTGTTCTTCGTAATCAAAATATTCAATTAAAGATGTATATTTTGATGTAGCAGATCTATATTTAGGATACCCTGCCCAATAATCTTCAAACACTTCATTGCCTAATACAGAGAACGGTCCTTCCCCATTAACTAAACATTCAATTCTATTAGTCTTATAAGAACCAATATTTTCAGTATTACCACTTCCAGGTTTTTCTCCTGCTATCTTATACTTTTCTTGGCAAAACACCTCTACATCTTTGTATGGTACTGGTAAAGATTTTAATTCTTTAAATGAATATATATCTCCCTCACTTGCATCAATATTTCTAGTATAAACAAAACCAATTACGTAATGATTTGCGTATTGATTATATGGAAATGCAATATTTTTTTTACCATCTCTCATAAAAGATGCATATGAGCCCAAAGTAAATACATATCCTAAAGGCTCTCCAATTCGATTAAACTTACGATATGTAGTCTTTATATCTATTGCAATTTTCTTAGTATCTTCTTTACTTTTCATGAGAGTAAAATCTGGATAAACAGTTTGTGCTGGAGAAGTATATAAAATGTATCCATATTCATCTGCTATTTCCTGAAGTATACTCTTTGAAATAAGTTCAAAAATACGTCCTATTAATTTTGAATCACTACCAAGTGAATATAGATTTCCATTTGGTGCTGCTAAAGCACTTACTTCCCAATCAATTTTCCTCTCTAAAATTTTTTCGTTAAAGACTTTAATAAAATCCATATTTCATCCCTTTCATATTGCAATTTCATTTTTTAGATAATCAGTAATCATCATTTGCCGACCATTTCTCGTTGAATTATTATTACAAGTAGTCGGATCATAATTCATCAAAAGAGCTTCCATCATTGAATTTCTATTTTTTTCATTTGCTCCAACATGATAAAAATGTTCCTTATTCAATTTATAACATTCGCTCCATATTCTTTCAATATACTCATTTTTTCGATATTTATTTTCATCCCATGTAGACAACATAAATCTTGCTCCAGACGAATACAGAGCATTTTTCAGTGCAATTTCATGTTCTTCGTCCCAGCTATCATAATAGTCAACATGCCTACCTATATAAGGAGGATCACAATATATAAAATCTTCAACTCCAGCTTTTTCTATAGTTTTCTCAAAAGGACAACAAACAAATTCCCAATCATTCTCAGGAAATATGTTTTCCAAATGCTTAACCTGATTAACTATTTTAGTCACATAGGCTTTTGCAAACCTATTAGGCTTATGCCCATATGGTACATTAAATTTGTACTCTCTATTAAAACGAATCATCCCATTAAAACAACTTCTATTTAGGAACAGAAAATCAAGAGGGTCATGTTTTTTATTAAATCTATCTCTTATATAATAATAATGTTCACCATCTTTTTGAGCTAGAATAGCTCCCTCATATTCTAAATATTCTCTAACTATTTGAGAAGTAATTTTTTTCTTTTTAATCGCATTATATAAATCTATTGTGTATGGATTTGTATCCGAGAAAACAGCTTTATGAGGTGCCAAGTTTAATCCAACAACACCTGATCCCATAAAGGGTTCATACCAAGTACTATTCTGTTCCATATAAATATTTTCAGATATTAGATCAACGAGTTTCGTCTTAATGCCTTGTATCTTTATCGGCGGTACAAATACTTTATCTATCATATATATCCTCCTGTTTTCATAATTATATTAAATTACAGTTATATATATAAGTTGTAAATAATATTACTTTAATATTTCACCTCATTGTATTCCAATATAAAATATTTACGATACAATGTATCTATTCAAAAAATTTATCATAATAATTGGTAACAATCAAGCATATATTAAACTTTATATTTTTATGTTTTATGAAATTATTATTTTAAACAGTATGTTATCCCTATATAAGTTTTTTACACCTAATTATTACTTAAAATCTAACTTCTTAATTTTCACCTTAATGTATTGCCAACCTTCTCCGCTAATGCTTCCTGTAATATCTTGGAAAAATTAAAGCCTCTCTTCTCCGCCTCAGCATTAAGGTAATATGGTATTGTACAATTCTTCCTAACTGTTCTGTTATCATGTCTCATTCGATATTCCGTAAAATCCACATCCACAAGAGTTTCAATATCCCCATCTTCTTTATCAATAGTTCTTGAATAAGGTTCTGGTAATTCCTTCCCCTCATCCTCCAGTTCAATACCCAACAGCCCAATCGCATCTCTTGCCATAAATATAGCATCTCCCAGATTCTTGCCTTCAGTAACAGACCTGAAATCCGGTATTCTTACTACATATCCCTCTCCATCCTTTGAAAGTATAACAGGATATACCTTAACCATTATCATTACCTCCATTCAATTCCAGCTTCGCTAAGTATCCCTCTTGCCGTTATCTCTTTGATCTCTTTATGTCTCGGAACAGATATATTATAACTACCATTGCTGTATATATCATGATTGGAACCATTCCTTAACAAAACCCAGCCGTTCTTTTTTAAAAGCTTTATCAAATCCTTCTTTTTCATAAGTCTTCTCCTGAGTTCAAATATAATTATACGCATTATATACGCATTAGTCAATATATTATACTATATACTATATTTGAACCCATTATATCAAAACTGCAGTACATTTTTTTGTACTGCGGGTTTGATATAATAAATGCGGGTGCTATCCATACGGTGGCGGTTATGCCTTTTTATGTACATAACTTATGTGCGAAAGCTTCCTTGGCATGTAAGGGGGTGATATGCGAATGAGGAAAGTATTTAGAAAGGATATGCTTATATGTGGACTATCATCGGTGCCATAGCTACGGTTGTATGTGCTGTTTTTGCAATATTAACCTATATGCATGACATTAAGAAAGATAAGAAACAAAAAGAGCAACCGCCTCAGCCAAAGGTTTAAGGTTGCTCTTTTTGTAACTAACAAACCAAAGGCATAACCGTCACTGGATAGTGCCTTCGCATTTATAGTAACACTATTTCATATATTCGTCAAATTGTTTTTTATGTGATAAACTGTGATAAATACCTTTTATTATAACCCCCCGTCTATCTACTCTCCATACTCTTCATACTCTTCATACTCTTCATACTCTCCGCACTCACCGTACTCTCCGTACTCTTCATATTCTCCAAATTCTCCACATACTCTGCAATAGTCCACCCATTCTCGTCACATTCCTTCTTCATCGCAGCAAAAATTTCACAGTCCGATTTTGAAAGTCCTGCAAGGAATAAAGCAACCAACAGACATATACATATGATCATAAGAAAGAAGAAAACTGCATCAAGTCCACTTTCAAAGAAATCAGTATTCGCTTCACCGGATAATATTCCCAATGCATCAAGGACCATAACAAGTCCGGCGCCAAACAATCCTCCACCGATAGTCGATGCAATAGTCGTAATCTTCTTTCTTCTGTAATCATACCGCTTAGTAAGCTTATCCATAAACTCTTCATTCGTAAAAGGCTGTTTTCCCTTCTTTTCCCTTTTCTTATTCTTCTTTTCAAACTGCTTAAGCCAGGTCTTTGGAAGCTCCGTCTCCAAATTAGCATTTATCATATCCTTCATAGTAATCTTCTCTACCTTAGGCTCACGCACCGTTCCATATTTCCTATAATTCTTAACTGCCCGCATAACTGCATAAATGATAATATACACGCCAAGAACTGCAAGAAGTATATATCGGGGAAATATTATATCTAAGCGGTCATCCATAATACCTACAGTTATTACAGCTGCAATAATTGATACAATACTAACAACAGCCGTAATCCTATCATATATTTTTACAGAAAGCTTTTTCTTGAGAAATAGCGGATTAAGTATTATATTGATCAATAAAACAGTTATCATACCACAGGCAACTCCACACATATATGGAAATAATACACCACTTCCACCTGTAAAAAACGGTTCCTCATCCATCAGGATCAAACCATCAATAAGCTCTAAGACAAACAGAAATTTCGCCATGCCATATATCCAGCGAAATGTACCCTGTATACGATCTTTAAGTGTATACCTGCTGTAAAAATCCATACAGAAGCGGTCTATATCTGTACCAACGATCTTTTCCACAGGCTCACCTGCTTCCTGTGCCTCCAGCATGCTATCCAATAATTCCATCAACCATTCACCACCAACTTCCGCATCGATGTTGTTAGCAGAACCATACGCCTCAACAATATCAAACGCTTCCCTATACTCCTTATTTAATTTGTCCTCATAAGCTATATATCCCAGATTCATATTCTTCGCCTCCTCATCTCATAATATAAATGCTGTTTTAGTTCTATTTGATTATCAAACACATACTCTCAAACGATATACCGGTCTTGTATATGTAATTGTTCTTCATATTGCAGCCACATAGCAATTATCCTCCACTCTTCAGTACCGCATCAGCGCACGCCGTAACTCTCTTGTAATTCTCCCTAAAGCCTGCCAGATACTCCTTCCCACTGTCCGTGATCGAGTAATACTTCCGCACCGGACCTAACGGTGACTTTGCCTTACGGCATGAAATGTACCCGTTCTTATCAAGCCTTGTCAGTACAGGGTACATGGTCCCCTCAGACAGATCATGAAAGCCATATCCGTCAAGCGCCTGCAGTATCTCATAGCCGTATGTCTCGCCCCGTTCTATGATTGCGAGCACGCATCCCTCCAGTATTCCTTTCATTAATTGTGTATCTTCCATATATATTCACTCCATGATATTCTATTGATTCACTACACTAATACTATAATGAATCTTCTGTTTCACAGTTTCAGTTACTGTATCTGTATTATTAATTATTGGCTTTACAAGATATTTCTGATTAGCTACTTTGTATTATCAAGTAGTTCTGAAATAAAAATACCACAGCTACTTTGTATTGTCAAGTAGTTGTGGCATTTATTTCCAACTAATCCTTTTTCTATTCATCAGAGTATTCGGTCCAGTAATCTTCCCCCGGAAATCTGTGCGCATATATCGTAAATCTGTCAAGGGTATCTCCATCCCCGGTATCATAAGCCTCTTTATTCTTTTTCAGGTAATCCTTATATTCAGAAAGCTCTTCATAATCCGGATAAGCGAGATGCACATATATAATGGTGTTGTTATCCTCATCAAGAAGCGCATATTCATACCCGGAACTATATCCGTCACTGGCGATAAATGCAGGATAGTTATACATGGTTTCGTCAAACCTGATCTTGCCGGTGTATGTGTTATCGCCATTCTTGATCTCGCATGTGATCCCGCTAAGCCTTTCCACCTCCTGCTTGTAATCATCTGCCGCATAACCAGCCGTCAAAATGAAGTATCCGTAAGAATCAAAAATACCACTCTTCACCGCTGACACATAATCTGCTTCTGACATTTTCTCAGTACTATCAGGAAATATCATGAATGCCGAATCCATATCCCCCTTATTATTTTCAACAATTGATGACTTATCGTAGTTCTCAATTCCCGAAACCACATCATAGGGCTTGCTGTCAATCCATGCTTCAATGCCAAAAATAAAGCCAATCATAGCAATCTGCCTAATGCCTAAAAATACAAGTACAATAGTCACAACCTTTATGGCAGTAACAAGCTTAGTTTTTTGGCTCAGCTTTTGAATAACGCCTGTTACATATAATGTTATTGCAACCATGGCTGCCAGTGCAATAAATGAAGTAAAAATGGCGCCGGACCTTCTAAGATCAGGACTATAGGCACTACATTGAAGTACTATAGATCCTGTAAGCAAAAGCACACCCAAAAAGCATATTATCTGAATCCATTTAAGAAGTCTGCTTTTTTCATTTCCCGCATACTCCGCTATCTTCAAAGCCATATCCTTAATTTCTTCATTTGTTGCATTTCGCTCTCCATCAATTATTTCCCTCACATCCACTCCGTAGAAATCAGCTATTTCCACAAGGGTAGATATATCAGGAAGATTGCTGCCGTTTTCCCAGCGTGATACTGTTCTTGTGCTGACATTAAAAACCTCGGCAAGCTGAGTCTGTGTAAGCTCTTTTTCCTTCCTTAAAGCTTTGAGAAATTCTCCGGTCTTTTTCTGATCCATTAAAATATGCCTCCTGTGTGCAGTGCTGCATTTCAAAAATATTTTTTACCAAGCAACATCAATATTCAATACTGCTGCTTCATAAAATATATATAATTCTACCTCATGCACACTCATAAGTCCACGACATAAAATGAGAATTCGTTATTATCGCACCGGACATACCATGTCAGGCAGTGGATATTTTTGAATATCCGATCCTCCACACTGTCACCTCCATTTCTCACCTATATACTACCGAATTGGGGAACAGTTCTTCGACTTCGCAAGATACCATTCACAATCGAAGCACCTGCCGCCCCATTTTATTCTGAAACTAACATGGAACGTCTCAGACATTCCTTTCAGCAGGAAAAAGAAGGGAAAGTTATAACTAAAACTATGGAGGAACTGTAGGCTATGGCTTACAATTAGTGACATTTACCGCATACATTATAGCTCGTTCATTCTGCACTAGCAATTCCGCAGACAACCTCTCATATTCCTCAAGCATTCCTTTCTCGTGTGCCATGCCTGAGGGATCATCATTCCAAGAGCCCATTCCACCAAAAACATCTGCTTTTGAAGCTGCTAAGAATAGCCGAAGATTCTTTCCACTTAAAATATTTTTAACATCTCCCATCCACTCGGGAATTTCAACATTATCTTCTCTCACAAGAATTTCATAAGCATCATGAAATATTTTCCCAAACCCTTCACATCCTATTACATTCGCTAACTTCTCAATTTGACAAAGCACATTACCATAATCATCTGATGGATCATCAAACCTCGGTAATTCCTTTGGCGGATCGGACCACTCATGTTCAGTATATTCGATATTCCACATTTTCTGTTTTGAATCAAATTCCCACATTGGTGTCCAATATGTAACGTGGCCATTCTTATAAAATGTCGCCATACATATTGGCCATGTGTTTGCAAAGCCTCGCAAATAACTATCTTTCACACTGGCATTGATAAGCAGATAAATATATTTTAATCCATTAGCAACAATTTTTTTATACCATTTTTCAGGGGTGCATTCGATTACCTCTCTATTCCCTAATATAGTTTTTTTGTTAAGAAAACGGAATACAATTTTATTATCATATTGAGAGAGAGAAAACGAAAAATCTATATTTCCCTGTAATGCTAATCTTGTTGTTAATACTATTTTTGAAATTTGAAACACTTCTCCGTTCATAAGTAACTTCTCCACAATCATTATATCATGTCGCCTGTCGGCTCCATGTGTTTTTTCGCAAAATGTCAGAACATGCAAGCATGTTCTGCCGCTTTGCTCATTATATCATACTATTCTTTTATACCACTCCGGTAGTTCATCCATCAGCTTATGTAATTCTCCATTTTCATAAACTGCGAAACGCCTAAAACTGTCTGTATTATCATACATAACAATTAAATCACATAAACCAATAATCTGTGATAGGCGTTTTAAACTTTCCTCATATCTACGTTCCACATCCTCATCCGGAATACCATGACCTCCATGTGCTACGCGATATGCTATACGTTCCTTGGCAATTTGAACAGAATCCACCCCTACATAATGAATTTCTATCTTGTATCCCAATGTTTTTGCCTTTTCAATATTTCGGATAATGCTGTTGCCACACAAAGTTGTTTCCTGATTAAATGTTATACCCTCTTCGAAATATTTATATATATTTTTAACAGCAATTTTACCTGCCTTCATAATATCAGCAGGATTCTTCCAATCTCCAAAGTCTTTAACAATCTCATCTGTATTGACCCTTGGCATATCCTTTAACGAATCTAAAGTCTGATATAAAGTAGATTTGCCGGCACCATTAACGCCGGCAATCAAAATATATTTCTTCATTAAAATAGATTCCTTTCAATAATCTGTTTCTGTTTTTGTTGCAACAAAAAATTACCAATCATCTCGAAAAAAACCTGCTCATCCTTATCCTTTGCTTCCATAACAAGTTGTAGCGTATCCTCAGGTTGTAAATTCTTTATTTCCTCATACATCTTCGAATATTTTTTCAAATCACTCATAACAGAACACCTCCAATAATTATATAAGACATTATACTTAATTATTTTTATTATATATTTTAATTATAGATTTATCAATATCAGATATTACGCGTATTTTTGCATAGAATTATTAAATAATAACACCATTTTCATAATCCATAATCGTTAATACTCATTTTCAATTTCCTCACCAACCATTTACCTGCAAATGTAACAGTAAGCTAATGGGACTTGATTTCCTTTTACAGTTTCATATAATTTAGAAAAGAATTCATTCTTTATTTTTTCTGATTCAGTATCATTTAATCTCTTCATTTTTATCAATCCTCTTATCACACTCCAAAATGAATCATGTATTTATCTCTGTTAATCGCATCATGTATTTTCTCAGCCAGTGCAATCAAATTCTCGTCTTCATTCTTCCGCTTGTCCGACAACACAATCTCTAAAAAAGTCGGTAATGATTCCGGCGGAATCAATGTTATTCCGTATCTGGCCAAACCTAATTCCGGACGGTTCAGATTGTGAAAATATGTTTTCATAAGGACAAGTCTGTCCCACCAATCATCTATGTAGATGTCATCCGCAATCGCTACGCAATGATATCTTTCGGGATCATAAAAATATTCTTGTGATTCCGTTATATCCTCTATAATTCCAAATCGTGTTTTTGCCATATTTCATCACCTATACTTCACACAAAGTCAAGTGCCATCCTGACACTTATAAGCATGCCTTACATTTTCAATGACCATTTTCTTTGTTTTACCACAATTTCAATGACCATTCACTGCATTATGTCAACCATCTACCTAATTTCAAAAATCTTCTCTTCTCCGTCATCATTCTCATATCTCACAATAACCCTGTCACCGTTTCTCTCCACCGCAACAACCTTCACGCTCTCCCAAAGGGCTTCATATTTGCTATTCTCCACATTGATGTCATTCCCATTAAGCTCACCCGAATAACAAATGTTATAATTACCTGGAAGAAAATCTCCCTCCATCATCCGCCTGTCCCTTGTCATTCCATAATAGGACACCCCGCTTTCATCACGCAGATTAAATGTTGGATCCATATAGTAATAGTCCCCATCAAGCCGCACTAATGACCAGACATGGGCTTCATTTTGCGTGTCAGATTTTCCATATACAACCGTTGCTTCAATGCCGCATTGATTGCACAGATAACTGTAGCCGCCTGCAAAGGACTGACATATTCCGGTATATTCCATCAATCCGCGATAGGGAAACCAATCAGTTATTTCCGCAGAATAGACTGCATCATAATCATAATTCAGCTTCTGCAAATAATTATAATATAGCAGAAATGCTTTCATGGAATCAGAATCACTAAGCACTGTACTTTCATTTACCAGCTTCTCAATCCTCTCCCTAAATGCGGCAATGATCTTACAAGCCTCGTTCTGACTTACCGAATAAGATATATGACATGTTCCATTCTCATAAGATGTATCATTTACCAGCACTGAAAGAACCGGACACACATATTCCTGAAAGTCATAAAATTTCCATGTATTTTCTTCATTTCCACATATAAATGATTCCTCATAATTAAGTGCTGCATTTACATAGGCATCAAAGTCATCATGAAATTGTTCACCGTATATCTGCGTGTACAAATCATTCCACATATACGGCGTCCACTCAAACCCCGCGTTCTGCTCTGACTTAATGGAATTACTCTCATCATTGCTCTTATCGACACCGTCTTCATATACTTCCTCTGTTGTTTCCGAAATCGAAACAGAACTTGTGTTGCCACAGCCTGTTAATACAAGGACGATCATACAAACCATGAGATATTTTGTTCTATTCCTTAATATCATTATTTCCAATATCTTCACCTGTTCTATCAATATTCTTTTTAAGCAGCTTATTCATCTTCTTCACAACCTCGTTATATACCGAACTTCCATCTAATGTAGTACCGTATGTATCAATCCAACATGGAATATAGCCACATCTGCTTGCAACCATTTGGGAACCTATGTTGGTAACAGATGCGGAATAGAATGAAACGATATCCTCCGATAACAATCGCTCTGTTAATTTACTTACAAGATATGTCGCTAAATGTGCATATCTGTAATTATCCATAACATCAACTCCTATTTCCAATAATGCATCAACCGATGTTTCAGAGGCACCCGCTACTCCAACTATTTCATCATTTTTTCTTGCCACATATACCGCTTTTGCAGGTGTGTAACCATTATCATCAAAGGAAAGCGAATTATCAAATCCTGAAATTCCAAAAAGACCTTTAATATCTTCATCACAAACAAACTCAAAATCGAATTCTAACGGTGCTCGTCCACATTACCATTCCGTTACTAATCTGCCTTATCTGTCAACTGCTTAAGCATATCGAACTCCAACCCAATAATTTCCTCCATCGGAACAATCCTTCTTGACCTGCTTTCTAATTTCTCTGTCTCCGCCCACAAGAAAGGGTAAAATGAGACACCCACATTACAAGATATATCAGTGAGTTCCTCCCTCCAGTTGTTCCATCTGTAATCATCATAGAAGGTTTCCGTATCCCCATGAAGACACCAATACATAAACTGGCTCATGCCAATACCAAGCTCCTCAAGTTCCAAGGTGTCCGGTGCAAAATATCCTATTTTATCATCAGAAAGATACAAAAACAGACCACCCAGTACATCCTCTGCAATCACAATCTCATCAAACGGAAACAATGTATTTCTTGTAATAAAATTAAGCTCTCCTGTTCCATATATCCGTATCCAGTAATCTATTATGATACCTCCTGTATTATCCAATAGTATTCCCAGCAGGCTTTCAGGATTGATGTCATATATCTTTCTCAATTCTTCTCTTATTACATCGTCACTTGGAAGAATTTCCACCTTTTTTTCTGATTTTTCTATGTCATCAAGTATTCGTTGAAATTTCTCACTCATGTTATCTCGTATAATCCCCTTCTGTATTACTCATTTATTCCACAAGCTATTCTTTTTTAGAAAAGTAGTACAAAACATCAGAATGTTTATCTGGTGCACTTCCCTAACTCCGCTTCAAACCAACCATATGTAATCTTATTTATTTTAAACAATCTCATATATATTTCTCCCCTTAATTACATTTATAATTATATCTATCGTATTAAACTTTAATTTTAGTTGTACGATATTATCGTACAGCTAAATTGAATAATAATATTTTCTTTGACAAAACAAATGAATTAACATATAATACTAATTAAAAGAGGCAGTTTTTCCCGTGTGTTTGCCATTCATGGCTCTCGCGGTGTACTTGCTTCTTTTTTTATGTCTATTATATCGTATAAGAATAATCCTCTATCATTTATTTTCACAATAACCGTTGCCCGATAATCATTCCATCTTACCACATCCTCGTTTTATGCCTTAGTCGGAACTGAAAAAAATGTATCATATCTATACCAGCCATAATATGCATTTCCGCTATGTTTTTCTGCTTTATTTTCTATCCATCTTCTATTTTCTGCACCTTCAACTAATTGTGGTAATATCTGTACAATATTTGCCTTTACTTTTGCCAAACCACCTTTTAAATGTTTTGTATAACGTGATTGAGTATATTCATCTGCAAACGAAGCATTTATTCTTATTTTATCATTATAACTTTTATTAACAAGTACCATTCCATAATAACGTTTTAAATATTTCTCAACATCATTCCAAGGAATATTCTGCCTACCTTTGAATATTATTTTAGGCAATACTATTCTCTCCATGTATCCACCTCACTTTTATCCATTCGTCTCTTTATCATTAATCTCCCATTCCTTAATCTTCTTATCAGTAATCCCCTTTTCCATAATGTACTTCTGCATCCTGACATAATAAGTTATAAGGCGAAGCACATAATTAGGCATTCTCCGTCTTCCTGCCTCCCATTCCTCCAAAGTTCGAAGCGGTATCCCCATATAATCTGAAAACTCCCTGCGGTTCAACCCCGCCTCCTCTCTGAGCTTTTTCATCGTCTCTATCTGTTCATTTAACTCTTCTCTTTTTTCTATCATTATGCTGCTCCATACCTTCTTAATAGATTGATTTCAAAATATTTTATATAGTGTCGGCTTTACCACTCGTTGTGTGGTATAATTGTAGCATACTGTATATTATATTACAAGAAAAAACAGCCTATCATTATCATCTCGATAATAAAAGGCTGCATTTTCCATGCATAACATTTATCCTAAAATATATCATTTACTCTGCTCAAAGAGCCAGTCACGGACAGCGTTAAGCTTATATGCATAATTAAATGAAGCCATATGCTCCATTCCGCTTTGTCCATCCTTGAAGACTGTACCTGTCTCAAAGCGGATCATGTTGGCAGAATTCCCCTCAGCGATCAGTGCATTTACCGCTGATGTCTGCTCATCAGAGCTGTTCTGGGCGTTCCATTCACCATAGCTGTAGGATACACCGTCTGCATCGAACATTGCCATGACCTCACTCTGCCCGCCGGAAGCCTTTTCATCACCGCCCGCCGTAATATAGAAGAATTTCTGATTCTCCATTTCCTTGAGGACGGATATGTCCCACTGTCCCGACACATACATGCTTGCCGCAAACAGATCGGGGTAAGTACTGTTCAGATAAAGAGATGTCATACACCCCATTGACTGTCCTGTTGTGTATATCCTGTCGGAATCAATGTTATATTCTGTCTGCAGCTCGCCAATCAGCTTCACTGCCGTTTCCACCTGATCGGAAATATTCCAGTTGTCATCCGTCACAGTTTCAGTAAATGCAGGCACCATCACAAATGACGGATGCTTTTCCTGATCTTCGTCTGTCACCCACACCGCTGCTCCATAGTACTGCTCCACTATCTCCTTTGCGCTTTTGCCTGAACCTGATGCATCCGGGATATACATGAGCAGAGGATACTTATTATTGGCATCATAATCCTCCGGAATGTAGAGACTGTACTCCAGTGTCGTACCACTTTCCGAATCGGTGTATTCAAGCTGCTGGAATTTGCCGGCATTTTCATCAAGGATACTCTGGATTTCCTCATCATTCTGACTGCCCATATCTCCTCCGTTGCCTCCTCTGCCTCCGCCGTTTCTTCCGCCACCTTTGCCGTTTTCACCACCCCTTCTTCCGCCAAAGTCATCATCTTGCGGATTCTGTGTATCATCCTTATTCTGCGTATCATCTGTAGAATCCTGCTCATTCGCATCATTTTCCTGTGACGCTGTCTGCTCTGCCACGCCTGCCGTATCTGTTGACACTTCTGTACCCGAACAGCCCGTAACTAACATACAACAAGTCACAATAGCACATATCTTTTTCCATCTCTTCATGATCATCGACCTCCTTTTATATAAATTATAGCCGAAAATCTAAAAAAAATATTGAAATTTAATATTATTAATATTTAAGAATTAGCACATTGGATGTGAGTCCCGCTGCCGTACCCAGAAGCATTACTGTATTACCCTTCACTATCTCATTATCATGAATAGCATTACATAAAGTAAATGGAATAGCCGCTGAGATCATATTACCATATTCATTAACATGATCTATATACTTATCCTCAGAAATACCTAATCTCGGCATAATTACCTTAAGTGCCTTACTTGCCTGATGGGGCACCACCTTATCAATATCATTCATGGTTACTCCAGCCTCCTTAAGGCAGTCATCCAAAAAACCGGGAAGCTTCTTTGCTGAAAGCTTAAGTACCTTAGGCCCTTTCATATCAAAGTAATAATCCTCTTTATTATTCTCGTTGAATTTGAATACCGACATAAGTCCACAGCCACCTCTTATCTCTGTATCATGTGCACCCTCAGACCATGTTCTCTGTGCTGAATATATTATCCCGCATTCTTCCTCACACCTGCTTACGATAAATGCTGAGACTGCATCGGAGAATAATTCATAGCTCTCCTTTTGATTAGGATTAAGTGCTGCCGAAGCAGTATCTCCTGATACAATAAGAATATTATTATATCTTCCCGAATCCGTCATATAGGCTGCCATATCCAATGCGGATACAAAGCTAGTGCATGATGTGTTAATATCCATTGCCGGAATATCCATACCCTTTGCAATCCTCTCATGAATCAATGCCGCATTACATGGAATAGCCTGTAACGGCGTTGCTATCCCCCCTATGATGCAATCAATATCTGATATTTCTATACCTGCATCTTCTAATGCATTTTCTATCGCTTTGTCTGCAATATCTAAAAGTGTCTTTCCTTCTGACAAACGATACCTGGTCTGGTCTCCAAAGGTGATCTTTTGCTCCGGTATTGCATTACCACAGCCTGTTATCTTAATTTTCCTCATATGCTTTCCTCCTTATTTCAGTTCCGTATCTTTACTTATTATTAACTATCCTTTTATATAAGCCCGGCTATGATTCTCATTTATATTCATGCATGTCTGTCTATAACGATCTTTCAACCCGTTTGAGCTTTCTTCCCTTATCAAATGTATACGATTTAAATCTTACTCGCGAAAGAATAAATCCTTGATCCAAAGAAAGCTTTTCAAACTCTTTAAATACTTTACTGCGCAGCTCTTCATCAATATCGGCATAGACAGTTATACTGCTGTCTTTTTCCTGTACAATCCTGTAATCGGTAATGTCACCGGCAAACAGAATACACCGCCTTATAAAATCCGGAAAAATTGGAATTTCATTTCCATTCTTTTCCGCAAAGATAAAGACATCATCCTCCCTCCCCTCTATCTCAATAAGCGGCGTGAATATTAAGCCGCATTCACATCTTTTCTTATCCTCAACAAGGATATCATTTAACCTATATCTGATTATCGGCTGGGAAGTGCGCTCCAAATCTGTGATTATAGGAACAAAACGCTCATCATCTATGTACTCCTTCTCTATGTACACTATATCTTCGTTTAAATGCAGTCTGCCGCATGAGCATGTTGTGGCAAGACATCCCTCTGTGCACTGATATACCTGATGTATCACATCAAGCCCTAATACTTTTTTCAGATATTCCTCATCCCGTCTTTCCAACACCTCTGCAATCGATATCACCTTCTCCGGCAAAATTCTAAGCCTGCCTTCTTTTACCGCAGCAGCTATCATCAATAAAACCGAAGGCTGCGCTACAATAATATCTGCATTAAGGTCATTTAACCTTCTGAAGTTTTCCTCCATATCCTTATAAATATCGAAAAAATCAAACCTTATTCTGCCCTTTCCCACATTTTCATACAAATTGCTGTTGGCACGCATGAAAAATGCAATGGAACATTTTGAAAGTATCCCTTTCGGAAGAAATCGTGCAAGCACATAACCCGCCCACTTGTCCTTCTCCTCATCCTCCACAAGAAAAATCCCTCTGCTATATGAGGTTCCGGAGCTTAATCCTACAGTTATACCGGAAAGCTTTGAAGAAAATTCCCTGCGGTCTTCGGATTCAATGGCAAAGGATAACGCTTCCTCCCTATTGATTCCAACGGTGTTGATACTGTCAAAGTTGTCCATCATGATCTTCTTATCAATAATTGGAAAGTCCTCAAGCTTACATCCCTTGTATTTATTATAAAATCCTGAATGCTCCGTGACATATTCCAGCCGTTTCTTAAGCTTCTTTTCCTGATATCCTTTAAGCCTGTCCTCATCCTCAAATTTTGTGTATTTATATTTCAAATAGTATTTAAGTACATTTATCATCTGACTCATAACATCTCTCCTTCATCGCTCCGTGGAAATAAATGATCTTTACCTCAGGATGGGCTTTCGAAAATCTGTAAAATTTTTTATTAGTCCTCATATATTCCGCAAAATCATTCTGTACAAGTCTTGGAATCAGCCTCATCCTTCTGATTTCCGGTACTAAATCTCTCCCCCAGCAGGCATCAGCAGCAAACAGGATTCTCATTTCCGGTATGTATATACCAAGCTGTCCCTTAGCATGACCGTTAAGCTCTATGCCAAGTATTGAGCCATCCCCTAGCACATCATAGACCTTCCCAAAATATGCTGCCAACTCTCCCGCCTCAACACTGTAATCAGCAGCTGGTTTCACAGCCATGTATGTAACATCTTTATCCGGCACCATATTCTTAAATACAAGTTGAAACGCATTTCCATATTTCAGTGTATGCAGCACTTGTTTTGTGGAAATAATTCTGTAATTCTTTAATAGCTTAAGCCCCCCGATATGATCCGGATGCGCATGAGACAGGATCACATTGTTAATCAGCAGCGGATCAATGGAATCTTTTTTAAGTTTATTGGTTATAAGATCCTCCTCTTTCACATAAGTGGGATTTAACATATTATAGATGAATGAAACTATATGATTTTTATAAATGAGCCCGGAGTATCCGGTATCATATAAAACATTTCCAAAATCCTCATGCTCTATCAAGACTGACAGTGCGGGAAACTGGCGTTTTTCATATCTATGTTTTCTGAACACCACACTTAAATTATTGACACAGCAGCCACAGCTATAAAGCCTTATTCTTTTGATTTTCTTTCCACCATTTTCCATAATCTTCTATCCCCTCCTTCATTGATTTGATCGGTTTATAAGAAAGTTTCTCCTTTGCCTTTGAAATATTAAGTGTTTGAGAAAATGCAAGAGTACACACGGTATATCTTGTAAGAACCGGTTCTCCCTTCTTGTGAAATACTCTGTATATACCTTCAAGAATAGAGGACATGGCATACACTACAGAAAAAGGCAGTTTCAGATACTTTGGTGACTCGCCAATTGAGGCAAGGAACAGCTCCAAGATTTGCTTAAATTCCATGGGTTCTCCGTTGGTAATATTGAAAACCTCCCCCTTGACATTCTCTGCCTTAAGGCTTAATAAGCAGGCATATGCCACATTCTCCACACAGGTTATATCCACATAATTTTGACCTTGGTTAAAAAGAGGTATTCCTATTTTACTGTTTGCCTGTAATATTCGGGGAATTAAGCTTGTATCTCCAATCCCGAAAAGTCCTCTGGGACGAAGTATAACCGCATAAAGTCCCTTTTTCTCATATTTATCTATAATCTTTTCAGACATGATCTTTGATCTTATATAATAGTTCAGTCGGTTATTCGGATCATAGTCACTTTCTTCAATATCAAACCGATGCTTTTTTCCTGAATAAATACTTGGGGATGATATATATACAAGCCTTTCTACTTCATGTCCGATACAAAGCTCGCATACATTACGGGTTCCCAAAACATTTGTGTCATAGAAATCTTCCCATTTTCCCCATACTGTTGATAGCGCTCCTGCATGAATCACATAATCTGTATTCTCAAAGTATCCCTCACAAAGCTGCTTATCAGTGAAATCTCCCCTGCAAAATTCCGCCCCCAGCTCCTCAAGCTTTTTTCCTGCCTTTTCATTTCTGCCTAACGCCTTAACCTTATATCCTTCCTTAACAAGCAGTTCCACAAGATATTTCCCAAGAAATCCTGTTGCGCCTGTAACAAGTACTGTTTTCATACACAAAAACCTCCATCTTTAATTTTCATCAATATACTTCTAAAATTTTATTTTCTAACATACTCATGTATTTTTATTATCAGTTCTTCTAAATACACTTTAGAAAAAGCCTTTATCTTACGCTCCTCCGGCCGAAAGTCTGCTATCAGCTCTTCTGCCTCATCATATATACTTTCTCCATCCTTCAACAATCTTCCAAGTCCAAGTCCTTCAAACCTTTCAGCATTTATCATCTGCTCCCCCTGCTGAGGACATAAGAGGCACGGCACTCCTGATGCTGCTGCCTCACATATGCTATTCATCCCTCCTGCTGTGATGAAGAGAATTGCCTTACTAAAAACCTCATGCTGATCCACATACGAAAACAGTTCTATATTTGAAGGCTTATTCATTCTCGAAAGTCTGTCATATTGACTGCCGCAGGATATTATCAATTTATAACCGGTATCACCAAAAGCTTTAAATATCCTCCGGTAGAACTGAATGCTGTCATTAAAAACAGTTCCTAATGAAACATATATAATTTTTATATTTTCACTTTCATCATACACATCCGTATTTTCACCCTTATGTCTGTTATTATCTTTATATATTTCATTCAGCTCAACATTATCAAAGTTACTGTTCTCTTCCCGAAGAAGTGCCGAAGATCCTATATAATAATTGCCACTCCCAATTGTTCTGCCATCGGGATGCATGACTTTTGGATAGGTGAACACATTGAAATTTTCCTTATTCATCAATATTCCCAAAATATCAATTCGCTTCAGATCATATTTTCTCTTTAACAGACATCTATATTTCAATATATATGGTATTTCCTTAATCTCTTTAACACTCGGCAAAGCAAACTGCTTCATATACATTCGAAAGGCTCTGCTATTATATCCATATGCCGTTATTATTGTATTGATTGATACTGCTTTGACACCAATTGTTTCAGCTGTCATCCTTCCCCAAAATGCAAGTGTGTCATGTATTATAAGAACCGGTTTCCGATTTCTTGCTGAGGAGATCATGGTATCCGATTGTTTTTCGGTGAACTCAAGTATCAACCGTGTAAGAGGAAGAATATGGCTTCCAATCTGAGGTGAAAATTGAAGATTGCCAAAATCGTAGGCTTCAAAGACGGCACCGGTTCCTTCTATTTCTTTGCGAAATTCTTCTGTTGCATAAAAGATTACCTCATAGCCGTCACTCACTAATGCTGCTGCAATAGGCAGCACCGGATTGATATGTCCGTAAGCCGGTGTAGCGTATATTATAATAATATCGTTTTTCTTCATAGTCTTAATCCCTTCAAAATCATCATTCTTCTACTTTGTTTCTTTTAATTTAATCAATTACTATCTTTTATCTCCTAAAGATAGAATAGCAGATAATAGGTCAAATAAAAATATGACAAACATCACTGTTTTTTTCATACACAGTGACATTTGTCATATCAATTTTTTAAACGGTTACGATTTGTAACCGAATTATATTATAAGCTCACTCCTACGCCCTTATATCCTTCCTGCTGTATTTCACATACCCTGCCACAATTCCAACCAGCATGAATACCATACCTGGTATCACATACTCCATTTTAAGACCGTGGTCGTAAATAATATCCGCACCCTCAGTATAACCGAACGCTGTAATGTACTTCAACACCTTTGCGTCATCAGAAATGTTAGCCACAATGTTGATAAAATACATAACAGCCGCAATTCCAATCCCGATTCCGATTCCCGAACGGCTGATAAATGCAGAGATTCCAAAGCATATTCCCGCAATCTCAAACTGCAGGATAAGAAATGCCAGATGTATCAGCAGCACATCCTTCCACTCTATTTCCTCATTGATCATCACAACCGAGATCCATGAGCAGACAAGCACGATCACATTAAGCAGAATAATAAGTGTAAATGTGCTCACAAGCTTCTCAGTTATGACCCTTCCTCTCGATACAGGATGTGTCATGAGAAACTCTGCCGTCCTGTCCCGCTCCTCCTTCATAAGTGCGGTAATTCCTGTAATTGCGGCAAAGAAAGCACCTCCTATTCCGAGAATATTACCGCCCTCAACAGCATAAAAACCGATCAGCGTTCCGAAATTAAGCTGATCCATTCCGAATGCCGCCGTGAAATTCCCCATGGATGAAAAGATATCATTTACTCCATCCATCTCCGATTTCATATCGGGATACATAAGAACACACACCGCCACCAGCAAACCGATGGACAGACTCCATATTATAAGAGACAGTCTCTGCTGCCTTATCTCCTGTCTGAATATAACCATACATACGGTATGACACTAGGGCCTACCTTCCTCCCTTCTACTATTTTAAACGTGGTTTTTACTTTTAATGTTACATTCGTATTCACAATCTTACTTTGCAATTAGCCAATATTAATTGACATTTCCAAAGCTTTATTCCTTCTTCACTATATTGAATTTCTCAATCTCATAATCTCAGACTTGCTCATGCCTCATTCATATCTTGTTCATATTCAATTCACGCCTCATAATAATTCATAAAAATCTCTTCAAGCGTCGGCTCAGTAATATTCACATTCTGAAGCTTGCAGTCTGCCAGTGTACTAAGAAGTTCACTTATATCTCCCTTGAACAGAAAACTTGTGCTGTTGCCATCATGTTTCAGATCACTTATACCCTTAAGGTCTCCGCTTTCAAATGCTCCCACGACCTCAACCTTCTTCGCCCCGGTCTCCTCCAGCTTTTCAACACTGTCAGAAACAATAATCCTTCCATCCCGTATAAATGCTGCCGTATTGCAGTGGCTCTGTACCTCTGACAGAATGTGAGATGAGAAGAAAATGGTCGCTCCCTTCTTATTCTGCTCCGTAAGTATTTCAAAAAACTCCCGCTGCATCAAGGGATCAAGTCCCGATGTGGGCTCGTCTAATATGAGCAGCTTCGGCTCATGCTGAATGGCACAGATAATACCCACCTTTTTGCGGTTGCCAAGAGAAAGGGCATCCACCTTTTTACTGACATCTATTCCAAGTCTCTCACAAAGCACATCGGATATCTCTTTGCAATTCTTGTGTCTCAAAGTAGCAGAATACTTTATTACATCCTTGACCTTCATACCGCTTGAGAAGTTGATCTCTGACGGAAGATATCCCACATTTTCAAGGATATTATCCTTCTCCGTTACTATATCGTAGGATAGCACCTTTGCACTTCCGCCAGTAGGACTTATAAGTCCAAGAAGGGTTCTTATGGTGGTGGATTTACCGGCACCATTTGGTCCTATAAATCCGAAGAAATCACCTTGGTCCACATTAAGCTGAAGATTAGTTATTCCCCGGCTTGTACCGTATGTTTTTGTAAGCTTGTCAGTCTCTATTGCATACATGGTTGTCCTCCCTCTACACTTCTTTCTTAAGATACAGCTTTTTCCAGAATGCTATCATTTTCTTGTAATCCTCTATCATAACATCAACATCCACCTCTCCATTCTGTGCCATCTCATACATGTACCCCTCAGAGGCAAGATACAGATCACGATACATAAGTGAAAGATCAATTCCGTCCTTGTATTTCTCCTTATCAAAATGTGGCAGCGTGACATTCGTAGTCAGCTGTGTATATGGCTCGATGATATTAAGCATCTCCTCGCGGATTTCCGGATCTCTTTCATAATATGCCTTGACAGAGAAATTACCCAGATCAGGATACTCCCGAAACATCTCTGCCTTTGCAAGCAAGCCTTTATACATCATCTCAAACAGATCCGTTTCCTCATAACATCCGCTTTCCATAAGCTTTCTGTGGGTAACCTCCTCAACAGTCTTCCACAGAAAAAGATATAGCTCTTTCTTATTCTTAAAATAGAAAAACAAAAGCGACTTGCTGATTCCCGCCTCAGCGGCAATCTCATTCATAGGACTTTTCTTATATGAGTTCTGCGAAAACACACGAAAACCTGCATTGATGATCCGGTTTTGTTTCTCCTTCGGAAGTGAGTAAAACTTTTCATTCATATCAACAAATCTCCTATTTGTACTGTATATATCTTGCATTTATATATCCTGTATTTATACAGCATCATTTTGTTGACCGATTCGGTTAATAATAATTATATCCCATTGACCATTTTTGAGAAGACCCCAAATTGAAAGCAGTAAAATATGCAACTTCTATCCAACCGTAAGGAATATCTCATACTTCTATGAGAATGAAATACTATCTCAATAAAAAAAACCGGGTACATGCTTGTTCAATAAGATGTTCCCGGATATTTCTATAATTCTATTTTTATAATTCTTTATTAAAAATAACAGATTTTATATTTCACTTACTGCTTTTCTTAATCCTTGTATCATTTATGAGAAGCTGCTTTTTTGTCACTTTCCCATCCTAATATGCCATAGTAACCTAATTATGATCATGATTTGTTACCGGCATGAAGTATTCCGACTTATTAAGTTCCTGCTCTATGGCTGCAGTTAACGAATCCGGTTTGTCCGTTGGGGCAAAACGCTCCACGACATTTCCCTTTCTGTCTATAAGAAACTTGGCAAAATTCCACTTAATATTACCCGGCTTCTGCTCCTTTAGATATACATAAAGGGGATCTGTATCCTTTCCATTGACCTTGATCTTGGCAAATCTGGGAAATTTGGTATCGTAACGCAGCCTGCAGAAGCTGTCGATCTTTTCATCACTTCCCGGTGCCTGAAATGCGAACTGGTTACATGGGAAATCAAGGATCTCAAAACCCTGCTCATGATATTTTTCGTAAAGTGCCTCCAGCCCTTCATATTGCGGTGTAAGTCCACATTTAGTAGCTGTATTCACAATAAGCAATACCTTTCCTTTATATTTAGAAAGTGATACATCACTACCTTTATTATCTTTGACAGTTATATCGTATACATTCATGCTGCCTATCCTCCAATCAGATATAATATACATAATTATCTTTTCTTGATGCCGCCTCATTTGCAGGCTTATCAGCATATCCAAGAGCACAGTGTCCTATGCCTTCATAATCACCCTCAATACCAAGCCTCTTAAGTATATTCTTACCAAAATCAGACTCAAACTCCTCTTTAGCCCTGTGTATCCATATATTTGCCACTCCAAGACTTTCTGCCGCATTCATGAGATTACCCATTACAAGTGCCCCGTCATACACATATGTTGGAACAGATTTATCCGCAAGAACGATAAGAATTATCGGAGCACCATAAAAAGGATCAAATCCTTCATTCCAGCCACCGATTTTTCTGTTCTCCTCAGAAAGCTCATCTCTTAACTGCTTATCTGTCACAGTGATAATAATAGGACTTTGCTTTCCCATGCCGGTTGCTGCATATGTTCCCGCTTTAATAATTGCTTTTAAATCTTCTTCATTTACCATGTCCGATTTAAAATTCCTGCAGCTTCTTCTTGACTCCAATACCTTCAATGTCTCATTCATTTTTTTATTCCTCCTTATTAATTGTGATTACGCTGCTGTATACTGGTTCCATCTTTCAATAAGTAAACTTTCATCCTGTCCGAACATATATACACATTTATTATTACTTATGAGTGTATATTCATCTGCTTTTCTGTAACGCTCCGGAAGCCCGTATGGCAGATCATTAAGATACCAGCTAATAAAGCTCCCATTTCATATCTCCTTTTCGCATGTCAAAACTTAGATTCTATGATCTAACTGTCCGTAAAAATCTTTTTTATTACAAATAAAGCAGCAATTAAAAATACAATATAGGGAAATAAAGGCTTATCGTTATATTCCCCATTGAAAAGTAATTCTTTAACGGTATCCCCATGACGCTTTTCATCATTCATAACACCTTCTACATCAGGATATTCTCTCATCATTTTCTTATATCTTGGGATCGCAGCATATTCAAATCCCGCTATTATGGGATATAGCAGCCTCTTCCCAAAGATACTGTATAATAACGATACAGCATTAGCCTGAAACTTTTTGGGGTTGAGCATTATTTTTGTATACTGCCTGAATACAGCTGCATGTCTTCCCTCATCGGCGGCAAGTCTTCTAAAAGTGTCTGCATCCGACTCATTATTAACAGTTTCCGCAAGCTTTAGATATGTCTCAACACCATCAAGTTCACCCTGCTGGGACTTGATCAGATTTTTCATTTATTAACATCCTTTCCCATCAATACTGCATGCCTGTCCGAAAGCCTCGCTTTTCACTTCTAAGCCCTTATCTTCCAGATACTTTTCCCAATCGCAGAACTCTTCACCATCTTCTCCCATTACAAATGGAATCCCTATCTTTCCCTTTTCTTTGTAAGCTTCAAATATTTCCTTATTATCTCTGAGTCTTAGAAACTCTTTAAGACCTCCAAGAGATTCAGTGATATCAATAAATGTATATTCAATACCATACTCGTCAAAATTTGCCTTGCATTTTCTACAGTCAGGACACATCTGACTCCCATAAACCTTATGCATTTTAGTACCTCCCATCATTTTAATTGTTCTCGATTAGATTTTGCACAAGTTATTTGTATTGAATATACCATCTTTCTATCTATAATGCAATAATTTTTTAAAATGCTTCGACTTGCAGCAAACCATTTGTGATCGTTGGTGCTTCATACTCTTTATTTTCATTGAAATTTTCGTTATTATTATCTTTCATTGTCATTATTTCCTTTCCTGCCAATAAGCAAAGCAGGATAATCACAAAAGTCAACAATCTCATCAACTGATTTTCTTTTTTAACATCATTTCAGTCATTTTCATCCTCCCATCCTTTACATACATCACACCATCCAACCGCTCCTGATGCTTTTTCAAGTTCGTAAGGAGTAAGCTTTACGGAAGTGTATTCGTCACCTCCGGCGGGGTGGACATACTCAAACCGTTTCATTGATATATCAAGCCATATGGGAATATTATCCGGAATTCCAAAGGGGCATACTCCACCGGGCTGAAAACCTGTTATTTCCTCAACCTGGTCTCTTGGTATCATACTTGGCTTTGTATGAAACAGTTTTTTGAATTTTGAACTGTTCACTCTGCCATCCCCTGCCATAACAACAATGACAGGCTTTTCACCCACTATAAATGACAGTGTTTTTGCAATCTCTGCCTCGCTGCATCCTATACGCATTGCTGCATGTGTGACAGTATCTATTGTTTCAGCGTGCCTTGTCACACGATCAGAAAACCCTTTGTCTGTAAGGTGCTTTAATACTTTTTCATTCATTTGTAAACCTCCAGTTTTATTTCATATTACTCTCTTATGAGAGCATACATTTTCATATCTACAACCTGCCCACATTTCACTGCATTACTCCTCAATATTCCTTCGCATTGAAACCCAGCCTTTGAACCGCATCTATACGCTCAACCGCATAAATGGGGACTTTAGAGATTATTTCTACACAATCGAACAAGTCAAATGCAGAGGGAATAAAAAGACACAATATTTCTTGAATCACTTCCGATTTTTCGCAATCACTTTTTAAATCAAGTCGAAGAACTCCCATATCATTAAAGTCATCATCAGATGTTCTATGAAACATCTCTATGGTTCCTATTGCCTTTGAAATGGTTTTATCAATAATAGTCCACCTGACAAACCATTTTGTCTCATAAGACTGCAGCCAAAAACTTATTGCATTTTCTATTTTTTCTTTAGTCGAATTATTCCTCCTTTTCCTTATTTCAAAACTCTTTTCTATCTATACACCCCATAATAACATAATTATTATATTAATTACATAAACAATGTTATTATGCAAATTTTATGTTATTATACTCATTTAGTTCCCATAAGAAAACACAAGACGGGAATCCTCAGACATATCTCTGAGCAGATAAATGTTACAGCATAAGCCAAAACAACCGGCACAAAATAAAGCAAAACTATATTACCGACGAACATGCCGGATAACCAGTACTGGAACAGAACTATCCATAGAAAATGAAAACTAAAATAAGGAAATGATCTCCGGGACATATAAGTTGACACTTTCCCAACCGTATCAAGCTTATTCTTCCCAAGCCCGATAAGTGCAAGTATCATAAACCATTCTGCAAATGCCTTTGCTGCAACATTTATAACCCCATAATCCTTACCTGACCAGATAAACATATATACATCTGCCACACAGGCTGCAAGACCGACAGCTAATGTAATATATCTGTATTTCTCAGCCTTTTCTATAGCCTTATCGTAGGACATAATGTAATATCCCACAAGAAATACATACAGATATTCCGCAAAGCTCTTCCCGCCTACTGCCAACAGATCATATAAAAACGGAAGCGGAATAACCATAAGCACGATCAGCCAAAAAGGTATATTCCCATCACTCTGACTTTTCTTAAAGACCTTTTTCGTTAATGCTATTATCATTACAGACACAAGTGATATCACAAAGAGAAAAAGGAGAAACCAGAACTGTCCGACACCAAAACCGCCGTCAAAGCCTGACAGATCAGTCCACTTGCTAAAGAACACTTTATAATGAGCAAAGAAACTACCACCATAGCCAAAATTGGTTTTATCACCTATGTAGGCAAGAACCGGGCAGAACACGATCACTCCGAACGCAAAAGGAACCATCAGCCTCTTAATTCTTTCGACAATGTACTGTGAGTATGAGCGTTTCTCCAAGGCATACCTTGTACTCATGCCTGCCAGCATGAACAAAAGAGGCATGAAAAACGGACTCATAAATACTATAAAACTGCTTATAACTTTATTGGGTGCAAAACATATATAATTCAATTCTCCCCATGTGTTAAACGCCTGCGCAGCATGATAAGGGATAAGCAGAAAAACATCCATACATCTTAAATTGTCAATAAAATGTTTCCTCATAGTCCCACCTGTAATTTCAATTAATTATCCTATCCGCCAGCAGCCTTTTCAGCATAAATGCCATAAAATACGGATAAGTATATATCAATCCATTATATCCGATATTAGCATTTGCAAACTTTATACCATATTTAACATCCACATATTTGTCTTCTTTAATCATTTTGTTAAGTGATGGAGTAGAATCATTGGATGCCTTAACTTCAACAGGTATAAGTGTATCCGCATCTCTTACAAAAAAATCTATCTCTATTGTTCCCTTTTCATTCTTGTAAAAATATAATTGATATCCCTGCTTGACCAATATCTCAGCAATTACATTCTCGTATATTGCACCCTTATAAGTATTAAAATTTTTGTTATGTCGCAGATCCGTCTGTGCTTCATCATCTAATGAAGCAATCAAAAGTCCGGTGTCAGCATAATACACCTTATAATCGTTTGGTTTATAATTACCCTTAAGTGGTAATTCCGGATCATCCATACAATAACAGACATTCACTATACCTGCATCAGATAGCCATTCTATTATACCTATATAATCTCTGTTTCTTGCATTTTTTGAAATCTTGGAAATCTGATATTTTTTATTCTCCTTCGCAAGAAATGTAGGTATATTTCTGTAAAAATTAAGTACCTTTGCCTTATCCAAGCCTTCTGTATATTTTGTTATATCCTCTTCAAAATCCAGATGAAGCTGATTTTGCATATCCAGAATTCCCGAATAATTATTATTAGTAATAAATGTAGCAACAATCTCCGGCATACCACCAATTACCATATATTCACGAAAACATTCAAGTAAAGGTGAATACATAGCTTCAGGAATCGGTCTGCAATCTACCATATAAGAATACAGATCTTCTATATGCTTCTCATTGTATCCTTTTGCCCATAGAAATTCCTCAAAATCAAGAGAATACATCACATAATCCTGCTTATATCCTACACTGTTAGACTCAATCTCCTTATAATGAATACCCATAAGCGAGCCACTGCATATTACATCATAACGTCCATCTATCTTAAAAGCTTTTAAGCTTGTTGCAGCGTTAGGACAGGCCTGTAGTTCATCAAAAAATATCAAGGTTTTATCTGCCTCAAATTTGATATTAGGATTTTTAAATGATATATTCCTTATTATAGTATCCACATCAAATCCATCATCAAAAATATCACAATATTCTTTTTGAAGTGCAAAATTAATCTCCACCACATTATCATAAAAATCCGATGCAAAATGCCTTATTGATTCTGTCTTTCCAATCTGACGACATCCTTTTACAATCAAAGGTTTCCTATCAGAATTATTCTTCCAATCATATAAGAATTTATCTATCTTCCTTTTAAGAAATACTCCCATAAAACACAACCCTTTCAAATCATACTATTATCATTCACAAATTTCATCATATTATACAGGTATTATTTCACATTTTTCCTTAATTATCAATATAATATTTCACATTTCCCCTTAATCACCGATATATTATGTTAACCCACAAAAGTGCGTTTCATGCAAGCATGACGCACCTTTGCTCCTTTTTTCACATTTTCATCATGTCTTGTATCACTGGCAAAAAAGGATTATCACACTAACTGTATGTGATAATCCATGCTCTGACAATTATTAAAACTTTATTACCCAAAACATTAACAGGTGCAGTGGATAAATGATATAGAAAAACCACTTATCGACAGCCGACTTACTTCCGGATTCCCCATTATAGCAAAGCAAAAACGGGATAACCAGAAACATTCCTGCCTGCCACAGTTCTCCGTACCAATGGTGTCCGTTGCTATAAAGGAAATAAGCAGCACTGACTATCAGTATAGCACATACTATAACATAAGCTTTGATCTGTGCTTTCTTATCATCATGATTTTTATAGAACAGCCATGCCATAAACGGTCCGATCACTCCCCAGTCACAGCAAAATGTAGCCATTATCAATATAAAAGCAACTAAGCCTTTCAGAAAACGATTCTCAATATTCCCATAGGCTGCAAGCATCAGGAAAGCAACAAATAGGGTAATGATAACATTGAAATCCATTACAAGCAGTTTATTATAATGTGACAGCGCATACGGTATCTGTGATATAAGACCAAATACCAGCAGACGAACCCCATATTTCATTCGTGACGAAGTATAAATGAAGCCTTCCACCAGAAAATACAACATCAGCGGACCCGTAAGCCTTCCTATAACTCTCATTGCAGAATACAAAACGATTCCCGGCAAAGAACCATTTTCTCCAGGTGACAGGAAGAACATGGCCATATGGTCGATTATCATCGCAATTATAGCAATGTACTTGATCTGATTCCTATTCAAACTGAATTTACTCATTCCCCAGCCCTCTCAATTTATATATTGACATAAATGCGCCTAATTATAAAAGTGGGGTTGCTGCCCTTTAAAAAGTAATTTGCACCCCACTAGATTCTATCAAATATAAAATATTTCACAAGGGAAATATATCCTGCTCTCCAGCTCATTTTGCCGTGTATTCCTCTAACGTCAGTCCACCTTCATATATATGCCTTGCAGCCTCTTCCCCAACATACCTGTAGTGCCATGGTTCATAATCAATTCCGGTTACGGCTTCCTTGCCCTCCGGATAACGAAGTATAAAGCCATACCGATACGCATTGTCATATAACCATTGATACACCTCTTCATGTGTAGTGGAAGAATCCAAAGCCGCATTGATGTCAAGCGCTATTCCAAGCTCATGCTCTGATGTTCCGGGAACTGCAACCCAATCCTTTGCCAGCCTTTTTGCCTCCTTCTTAGAATAGCCTTCGGCTCTAAATGCATCAATCTTATCCTGCATCATTTTCTCCTGCTGTTCATGAGTACGATAACCCTCTCCCACAACCGGATATATCCCCTGGGCTCTCATATCGTCAAACATACGCTGAAGATCAGGGTATATCCGAGAATCCACCTTCACACCGTTTGAAAGGGTTGTAAGTTCTATATCATAATTATCAGGAATGGGATTATTCTTATTAACCACGATCAGTTTCCAATCACCAGTATATTCGGTTTTATCATAACTTGAATCAACACCTGCTTCATCGCTTAACAATTCGTAGCCGTCTGAACTCCTTCCGTCTCTATTTGCCATGTTACCCACAATATAACTGATCATATGGATACCGACGTAAATAATAAGGAAAAACATCAATACAATTGAAAGTCTGATCATTCTCAGTTTAAATCGCCTTACCCGCCTATTATGTTCATTCTGCCTTGATACTGCATGTTTCTTTGTACTATGCTTTATATCTGTCTTTCTCTTTGTATTTTTACCTTGTGTCATCCCTCCAACATTTTGACTATGGTTAAATTCTCGAATCCTCTCCATATTCGCCCTTGAAACATCCTGATTATTCCAATAATCGTCAAATGTTTTAATTTCTACAGCTTGCATATCTGCCACCTCCATAATTATTTCCACACTGCGTTCATAGTACATTTTCCGATACTAAGCCCATCCGGATTCCACTTAACGATGAACACTTTTGTCCTCATATGTAACCTTTCAACTACCATGTATTCAGGGTTTCCCACCCATTAGAAACGTGCGCCGCAGGGTATACAACGAAAATGTACCGAATGCTTATTGCACCCGGTACATACAAGATATCAGATATACAATTATAGATTTTACGTTATTTCTATATAAATCCTTATATATTTCTATTGAAAACCTTACAAATTCCTTACATCACCTAATTATACATCGAACTCCTCTATCAGATCCATCATTTATACCTGCCGGTATCTTCACCGTAAATCTGATTTTCTCATTCTCACTCTCGGCTGATATGCAACCTCCATGTGCTTCCACCAGCTGTCTGGCAATGGCAAGTCCCAGTCCGGAGCCCCCTGTAGCACTGCTTCTTGATGAATCCACACGATAGAACTGTTCAAATATCCTGTCAAGCTTCTCACCGGGAATAGTTTTTCCCTTATTGATCACCTGCAGCATTATATTATCCTTGGATTCATCCTGCTGCGTCTCAATATTTCTTGAAAGCCTGACCTTAATCTCCGTATCCGGATAACTGTAATGCACTGCATTGCGGATGAGATTATCAATCACTCTCTCCATTTTATCTGAGTCAATATATGCCTCAATGTCCGGTTCAATATCCGATTCAAAAAGTAAATGTTTCTCTGAAAGCATTGGACCAAACTCAAACAATATCTGCTCAAGCATTATGGATAGATTCACTTTTCCTTTCTCAAGTTCAAAATGATGAATATTATATCTTGTAATCTCAAAAAGCTCATTGATAAGCTCCTCCAATCTTTCCGACTTATTCACTGCAATTTCTGTATATCGGCTTCGCATTTCATCAGAAATTTCCGGCTCATCCTTCAGCAATGTAAGATACCCTATCACACTGGTAAGAGGTGTTTTCAGATCATGAGCAAGATAGGTTACAAGGTCATCCTTTCTTGTAGTCTCTGCGAGTATTTCCTGCTCCTTCTTCTGCTCCTCATACTTAACCTCTGAAAACTTAGCAAATACTTCTGCATACTCCGAAGGAATGTCAGCCGGAAATGGCTCATCATCAATTATAAACCTATCAATATAGCCGGAAATCTTAGCATTGTCCTGACGTCTTGTCTTTCTTATCTTCCAATCTATAATGATTAGAAAGATAATACAAATGATAGGAACTGCTATCATCATGATCTCCATAAAATAATATTTGAACTCCGGCCAGTCAATCATTCTCACAAACATTTCCTGTCCATCAGGCGTGGTGGTGTTATATTCGATCATCATGTTTTTATCTATCCAATCTGCCACCCCGCCCATTGCCACATCATCAGCCCATTTGTATAGGGCAGAAAGCAGTATCATCAATACTGCCGGAATGACAATATATTTTGCCACTTTCCATATACGTTTCCACACACTATTCTTTTCCATATTATTCCTCGCATTTCTATCTATCTCACAACATTACTGTTTAGTGAATTTTTGTTTTTTATCACGTACACAGGTAAACTGACAGCATGGTGCGTTTTGTATGACTTTCTGTACGGTGATAAGAGTTTCTAAGTATCCCGTTAAAGCCTTAATGACGTACGCGGCAAGGTGCTTAGTCGCCCTCCGTGGCTCCGGCGCACCTGCTCGGCATCCATGCCTCGCATCCGCTGGGTATTTATCGGGATACTAAGAAAC
>JAFTFE010000034.1 GCA_017449765.1 Lachnospiraceae bacterium
CATTATACCGCATAACCATTTTCTTGTCAACCCTTCTCGCTTAAAATTCACAAAGATTTTACATTTATTACCACAAATCCCCGTGCATTCTCTATTATTGCACAACATTCGAGTTATTGCAAAACTTTTTCTAAAGTTTGTATGAAATCAAAAAATAAACTACTAAGTACGACAGCTGATGCTATACCAAACTTTCCCTTTATCTTCATGAACTCTCCAAGAATCACTCCTCTGAATACATATTCTTCGACAATAGCCGGTACTACAGCAAAGCATAATATCGAAAGATATATCGGATAGTTGGTTATATCCTCTGTACTGAGTTGTACCTTCATCACAAACGGTGTCTTTACTCTATCTATATTTTGTCGGGAAATATTTCCCTTTTATATAATTTGTTTGATACATCATCTATGGATTTTCTTAATTTTTCTATTTGTTCTAATACAATATCTGCATAGATCATGTACTTATTATCATTCACATCTTCCAAAGTCTTATCGTCATATTCTGAAACAAATTCATAGACATCCGAATATACAGCCATTATCCTATCAGCCGTTAATTGAATATCAGACATACCGTCTAATATTTCTACAAGTTCCGCTTCTACAAATGTAATTTTGTCCATATGCTGTACCCCCTTTATATAATTTAAAAATAACAACCAAAGAATTTTGATTCTTTTAAACTTCCCATAATTTTTGCAGTTCTTTTTAAACACAAATCCCTAAATTGCTCATGAGATAACAATGCCTTATATTTATTTGACCTATTTATTGTTACTAAACCCTGATTAATTAGCCCATTAAGATAATCTTTTAATTCATCATCGTTAAAATAAAGACCATATTTAGAAAACATACTGGGTTTTATCAATCCAAAGTTTCTATAACAATATTTATCATATTTTCTGTAGCAACTACTCTTTCTGTAAGTAACAAACTATCCAATTCTACCTTTGAATCATATTCTTTATAATACTCTTCTTTCCCATCCACATCACTTATTAGTCTTAACACCCCTCTTTCATTATCTTTTTTTATAATTTCATAGCCTTCATTTTTCATATAACTTAAATAATAATCTGAAAAAACTTCATTCCCCTTACCTCTCTTTCCTTTATGTTCTGTATTTATTTAATAATGTTTATATAATACTGTTTAAATAATATTATATATTTATTCATAAATTTAGACAACTATTTTTTATTCAATAAAAGCATATAATTATTAATATACTAAAAGGAGGGTGCTTCAATGAGTGAACATGGCAAAATAGTATTGCATATAGACGAAATAATTAAAAAATCCGGATTAAGCAAAAACAGAGTATGTCAACGTGCCGAAATCCAACATTCACAGCTTAACAAAATGATTAATAACCAAACCTTGAGAATTGATTTAGATGTATTAGCCAGACTATGCGATACACTTGGTTGTGATATTAATGATATTCTTGAATATAAGAAACCTGAATAAGTCTTTAAATAATATTTTCATATGAACAACTTAACAAGGCACTATACCATCATTTCTGCCTTGTTAATTGTGTTTATCATAAAATATCCTTTTCTATTAATGTATATATTATAAACTGTAAACACACTTATTTAATATAATGTGTATACTGTTATCTTTTCTATATTATTTTATCCATAAAACACATTATAATAAACCACTTAAATATATAGTTTCAAATACACAAAGAATCTCTTTTATGTGATTTTGCCAATTTTTCCTTTTTATTTTGTTTAAACAAAATGTATTCAGCCCTATCACTTTCTAAAATATCACGACAGCAGTTACATAAAAAGTAAATATATATTTTTGAATTTTTCCCGGAAAAAATATAATTTTGTATATATCTTTAAAAAAAATAAAGGACTAAGCATATGCTCAGCCCTTCATTTACCTAATATTATTTTATCCTTTTTCTTCTAAGAGTAAGATAAATTGCTGCTAAGCCTGAACTTAACATAAGCATAACAACCAATCCGATATTCATCTTATCTCCTGTATCCGGTGTATTTTTTGTATCTGCCTTTGGAGCTTTGGTTGACGGTGTATCAACTTTAGTTGTTGGTGCATCCGTTGTAGTGTTTTCCTTCTTTTTATCAGTATAAGCTAATGCATAGGTTGAAAACTTATCTGTCTCAAATGTGATTGTTCCGTCTGCATTCAATGTAGTAGGAAGTTTTTCAACATTACCATCATGAAGCCTTATAACTTCGTAAGTTCTTGTATATCCATCAGCTACAGCAGGGAAACTCTTTGGAACTCCTATAGTAAGCTTAAGCGGTGTAGTAAGTTCATGTATAGAAGTTGCTCCCTGTGATTGTCCGCTTATGATTATTTCCTTAAATAAGGATATATCAAAGAATGCAATGTTATCTGTATTAGTTGCATATGCCTTAATCTTTTCCTTATCAGAAGTGCTGATTGTATCACTTATATCCTTTATATCAAGATATAAATCTATATCAACGCTTTTACCATGATCAACCGCATTATCTATCAATGCTTTTTCTTCATCAGACAAAGTAGACTCTGCAAATTCATCTGTGAGATTTGCAGCCTTTACCTCAGGTGACTTATCATCCTTTCTAACGTCCGTATTAATTTCCTTTTCACCTAATCTTATAACAAATGTTGTCTTAGGTGCTTTATCACCTGTTCCAAATACATAGTTGGCTCCATCCTTTGTAACTATTGTTATAGTCGCTGTTCCAACCTCAGTATTATTTGTGTAAATAATATCAAAATCACTGCTATCAAGCACTTTACCGCCTGACTTAATGGTTATTGTCGGTACAGGCTTTACTTCATTTCCTGTATATCCATAGCTGTCTGATGAAAATGTTACGGTCACATCATCAGCATCAAGTGTCATTCTATCAATAGTTACAGGTATATCACTTCCCATAAAGTCGGTATGGTTATTATCACCTATGTATTTTGTCTTTACAGTATAATCTCCTGCATCTGTCATCTTAGGTATCTCGTCTGTCCATGTCTCACCATCATCAATGCTGTACTGCACCTTTGTATAACCATCAGGAAGCTCTGAAGGTGCTTCTGCAATCGCCTGTGGTTCACCAGTAAATGTGACATCTGGTTTACCTGTTGGCTTTTGTTCATCTGTTAATTCTGATACATCAGGTGCATCCTTCTTTCCAATCGGTACAGGAATATCATCACCTTCAAAATCAGTATGATTGTCAG
>JAFTFE010000035.1 GCA_017449765.1 Lachnospiraceae bacterium
AGCACAAAATGATTTTTATCCGGGATATCCTATCATAAAAAGAGGCATATATTATGCAAGCCGCATGATATCCTCGCAGTATGAAACGATATTTACCAACTCTCACTATGAGAAGCTTAAGAAGGTTCGTTCCATATGGATATGTACCAGACCGCCGAAGAAAAGGCAAAATACCATATCCCGGTATAACCTTACGAAAGAAGAAGTATTCGGACATTTTGAAGAAAACAAAGATGATTATGACTTAATCTCTGTTTCCATTATATGTCTGAATGATAATAATAACGACAGCAATGACAAGCTCATACAAATGCTATCTACCCTGCTGTCAAAGACAATAAATACGGAAGATAAAAAGAAAAGATTAAGCGAAGAATTTAATATTCCTATGACCAAAGAATTAGAAGGTGGTGTAAGAAGTATGTGTAATTTAAGTCAGGGTGTATATGATGACGGATTTAATGATGGTTATGATTCGGGTTATAATTCAGGCATTGAAGAATCAACCGTAAACAGTATCAAAAACCTAATAGAAAATATGGATTTAGATATTGATAAATGTATGGACATTTTGAAAATATCCAATGATAAAAGAGAAAAATACAAAGACATCATATTAGACGAATCTGTTACTGTTTAAGTTATATGATTAAGCAAACAAAACAAAATCGCCGGTATCGACGCGGGAGTTTGCAATCGATACCGGCTTTTTTGCTTATAGGGTTTTATTATGCTAAAGCATAGTTAATAATGTCTACATGCGATATTTTATTATGATTATTTTTTAATTTCAAGATGATGTGCCGATTTGTCACATTATATGAGTGTGCCAATTTGACACATTTTATATTTTTCTTCAAGTTTTAGTCAAAGTTATGGTACAATGAACATAGAATCAGCAAAAGTGGGGAAATTTACAATATAATCATAATATATAAGCATTACTGACAGGAGAGATAGCGTGAGCAGTCCATTTGGTGAAATTATAAAAAACTTAAGACAACAGAACAATTTGTCCCAACAGCAATTAGCCGAGCGGTTATTTGTAGACCGTTCTACGGTTGCAAGATGGGAAAACGGGCAACGTACACCGGACGCACTTCTTTTGCCACGGCTTGCTTTATGCCTTAATGTGGACTTAGCCACACTGCTTAAAAGCATAGATGAACCGGAGGATACCAAAAATGTTATCTTGGTTGATGATGAACGTATCATCCTTACGGGCGGTCTTCCTATCCTTGAAAAGGTTTTGCCAACTGCCTCCATAACAGGCTTTATCAAACCGTCCGACGCAGTAAAATTTGCCGAAAGTCATAATATCGCCCTTGCATTTTTAGATATAGAGATGGGAAAGATAAGTGGATTTGATTTATGCCACAAGCTTCTCGATATAAATCCACGTACAAATGTAGTTTTCCTTACTTCTTATATAGAGCATTCCTTTAAGGCATGGGATACCGGCGCCTGCGGTTTTTTAATGAAACCACTTTCCAAAGCAGATGTCGAAAAACAACTTACAAGACTCAGATTTCCTGTCGTATGGGGAGGCACTAATGAATAACTGGATTGATTTAACAAACTTTGCCACAGCCGTAGGCGGACTTGTGGTTGCAGTTTTGGGATTATCTTTGGTAATTATTTCGCCTTATATTTCAGGCTTTCAAAAGAAGTATTTTACTGTATTTTTTTCTTTTTTATTTTTATATATAGCTTCCGACCTTATTTCACAGATATCACTTGATTTTTTAGGAGAAAACTATTCTTTACTTTCAAAACTGGCAATATTCGGAGAATCCTTTTTTTCTTCTATTTGTATGCAATTTTTAACTGTTTACATTCTTTATACCGCAAAAAATACCCCTACAAAAAACATAATAATTTATATATCATGGTTTATCTGGAATATTTATTTTGCAACTCTGATTATCACTCAATTTACAAAGGGAATTTACTATATAACTGATGATAATGTGTATCAGAGAGGACCGCTTTATCCTGTACTGCTTGTGCCTCTTATTATTCTTTCAATATATAATTATATTGTACTTATCTATAAACGAAAGAATATCTCCAAAAAAGAATTTATAGCATTTATCATCTACCTGACCATACCTTCCGTCTGCATGCTCATACAAATGTTTTCATACGGTCTTTTGCTTGCGGTTATCGGTACTTCGATTGCATCAATATTTATGTTTCTTTTTATTTTATCCGACCAGATAGACCAGTATATCTTACAAAAGGAAGAAAACGCAAAGCAGCGTGCCAGCATAAGAGTTTTGGAAATGCGCCCTCACTTTGTATATAACACCTTAACAAGCATATACTATCTTTGCGAACAAAATCCCGAAAAGGCTCAGGAGCTTATACTTAATTTCAATACTTTCTTAAGGAAAAATTTTACTGCGATAGCAAAGGATAACACCATTCCGTTTACAGAAGAATTAGAGCATACAAAAGCATATCTTGCAGTTGAAAGCGTGCGTTTTGAGGACAAGCTTTTTGTAGAGTATGATACTCCTCATACTAATTTCCGCATACCACCTCTTACGCTTCAGCCTATAGTAGAAAATGCAGTTAAGCACGGTATAGATCCCGAGCTTGAACCGCTCCACATACTAATCCGCACAAGAGAAACAGAAAACGGCAGTGAGATTGAAGTATCCGATAACGGTCCGGGCTTTACAGGTGATGAGAACAACGAACCGCATATCGCACTTGCCAATATAAAAGAAAGACTTGAATTAATGTGCAAAGGGAATCTAATTATTGAAGCAAATGAAAATGGTGGAACACGCGTGATTATTAATGTATAATTTTATTGCAATACTTCGAGTAAACCTTCATAGTCATAGCTTTCTGCGTATTTTTTTATCTCGGAAAAACGCTCTGTGTGAGCTTTAGGTATATCATAAGCTTTTATGCTTTCCATTATCCCGTCAAGCTTATCACAATCCATCTCCTCTGCCGCTTCACGTATGCCCTCATATACACTTTGCATCAGAGACTCATCTAAAGCCGGCTTATCCGAAGTTTTTGATACATCTTCATCTCTTTTTGTAAATGCATTATCCAGTACTTCTTCAAAGCTTATATAATCCTTCATGAAAGACTCATGATTAGCATGTATATATTCTGCATCCTTTTCCTTACCTGCCATCTCGAGCTTTTCGGCAGACTCTGCAAGCTCCATGGCACCTATAAGCTTTGCAGAGCTTTTTAAGGCATGCACCTTGATGGTATAATTATCCCAATCCTCATCAGAGTAATAGTTACTAATCTCCTTGGACTTTTTTTCGATAGATTCATGGAATATCTTTAACACTGTTTCGAAGGACTCCTCGGAACCGCTGTTTTTAATTGCTATATCTCCGTTTATTCCTTCTATGCCTTCGTACCACTTTCTTTCTGAAGCCATGCTATCTTTAGCTGCTTTATCTAAACCTTTTTTATCTGTATCTTTTTTATCTGCAGCTCCATCATATAAAGCTTCTTCATACGAAGCTTCTTTAGCATTATCTTCCTCTGTATCCTCTTCATCATACAAGTCATAGTCATAATCATTTGCTTCATTTATCCTGTCAAAGAATGAACTGAAATTATACTTCTGATCTGATTTGGTCATGTACAAAATTCCAAAGGTTCCCTCACCACAGTTTGTGCTAATACCTGCAGATGCTTTTTGAAAAATGATATGTTCAAATCTAACTATTTTTTTAAGCTCATCTTCTATCCATAGCAAATCTTCTTCATCCATTCCGGCATATGTAATAAATGCAAATGAAGTTTCAGGATAATCATTTTTTGAAAAGACACTCTTTATATATTTTTCATAGCATTTTCTTGCACTTCCCATAAAAAGCTTACCAACCCTTAAGCCGTCATTTTTAGTCTCAAGCATAGGTCTTAGCCAGAATATATTCATGATGCGATTCATGAAAGGACTTATTCTATCACGCCTTGCCATAACATCGGTTGTTTTTATAACAAAGCTGCATCTGATATGCTTCTTTGCCTCTTCGATTTCAGATATGATTCTCTCGACCGGAAGATTCTGGCTTGCAAGCCTTGCAGCATACATTACAAGTATACCGGTTGCACTTGAAACACACTCTGAATTAATAATTGTTACATTTTCAAACACCTCGGCAGCTTTTTTTGCACGTTCATACTCATTGCTGTTACCCGAAGTAATGGTAATAAATATCAGATGATGCGCCTTTTTTAATTCAGAAGAGAAAAAGCGTATGTATTCTTCTACTGTCGGTGCATCCGAGGATACAGGTCTTAATTCAGTACCCATATATCGGAGAATTTCTTCGGAATCAATATCAATATTATCGTAGAAGGTACCCTCCTCCGTATATATTTTACTCGGGATGATTCTAATCTGCATCTCACTTTGTATATAACCCGGAATGTCAGCCATACTTCCTGTTGCAATTGCAACCGATCTCTTTTTGGAATATCCGGCTGCTGTATTCATAGAAGCTCCTGTCATTTCAGTGACACCGGTTCTCACAATTTTTTCCTCCGGAAGGAATTTAAGAAGTTTGTCCTCTAACTGTAATCCTGATACAGGCTTTACCAGATAATCATCAAAGCCTGCATTGTTATAAAGCTCCATATTATCACTTCCGGCATTTGCCGTAAGTACGATAACAGGTACATTGGAATTCATTTCTCCCTTTTGGGTGGTTATATTTTTATAACATTCTATACCATCCATTTCCGGCATAAGATGATCCATAAATATAACATCATACCGGCAGTTAAGAGTAAGTAAAAGAGCCTCTTGTCCCGACTTGGCCAGGTCTATGTTCATCCCGGTTCCTTCAAGCAGCTTCTTTTCCACTTCAAGATTCATCTCGTTATCATCAACAATTAAAATTCTCGCATCAGGTGCATGGAAGCTATGTGCAAATCTCTCTGCATTTGATATGCTGCCTGTACCGGATATATTGATATTACCTATGTGCTTTTCTGATGAAATTCCCTGTCCGAGTGTGACAGTAAAGGTTGAACCTTCAGAGTAAACACTGTTTACGGTAATCTCTCCACCCATCAATTCCACAAGCTGCTTAACTATCGAAAGTCCAAGTCCCGTACCCTCTATATGGCGGTTCTTCTCCTCATCCACTCTCTTAAATGTATCAAAAAGGAACGGAAGAGCTTCAGGCTTTATTCCTATTCCTGTATCGGATACTACTATCTTCAATAAAACATTTTCATTATCGGTTGTCTCACATTCCATATGTAAGCTGATGGAGCCTTCTTTGGTATACTTTACAGCATTATTAAGCAAATTAATAAGTATCTGTTTAATCCTTACCTCATCACCAAATAAAGTTTCAGGGACATCAGGATCGATATCAACATTAAATTTAAGTCCCTTTTCTTCTGTCTTAAGCCAAATCATATTAACGATTTCAGACAAAAGTGATGCCACATTATAGTTTACGGGAACTATATCCATTTTACCCGCTTCTATCTTGCTGACATCAAGGATATCATTTATAAGCGCCAAAAGAAGCTTACCGGCTCCCTGGATATTTCTTGCGTCCTTTTTGATTTCTTCAGATGCATCCTCCTGACGCAAAATAATCTCATTCATTCCAAGCACTGTATTGATAGGAGTACGAATTTCATGGCTCATGCTGGAAAAGAAACGATTTTGTGAACGGTTTAATTCCTCGGCTCTTTTGGTCTCCTCTTCAGCACGCTTATTCTCATTTATGAACAGCATTTTCTGAAAACATACCACAGCGTATACTACAAAGCCGACAAGAATTACAGATACAATCGCATCCTTAAAAAAGGCATCAAAATCATGTGTGTAAACGATTTCCGGATTGAAATAATATATAAGAAACTCTGCAAATGTTATCAAGCTTAGTATGGAAACCATGATTACACGCCATTTGCCGGACAGTATCAATCCTGCATACATATATGTTACGGCAAGCCAGAACACACCACCTCCCTTAGGACCTCCACCAAAGAAAAAGGTAATCGGCATTACAATAAAAACAAGAGCAGCGACCTGCAGCTTGCCTCCAAGCGACACCCTGTTGTGTCGTATGCACCATTTAGTGGTAACGGGTACCGCTATAATCAATATGCCCAAAGCAACTGTTTCAACAGGATTTTCACCGATTGCTATATCACCTAACATTGCCAAAAACAAAGCTATATCACTTATAACGGACATAAATGTAATCATATGCTGTTCAAAGCTGATATTGGGATTATGAATTCTGCTATAAAGGTCTTTAATTATACGCATTAGTTTTCACCCCCATTAACAAATTTGGCTGTTTCCGGCAAAACCCTTTTCATAACTCTTTCAAACTCAATTATATCTATTGGCTTTGCAATAAATCCGTCAAAGCCTTCCTTTATAAACATTTCTTTTGCTCCGCTTAAAGCATTGGCAGTAAGTGCGACTATTATCGGTGTTCTTCCATCCGACAAAGCAATCTGCCTTATCTGCTTCATAGTCTCGACACCATCCATCTCCGGCATCATATGATCCATAAATATAATATCATAGCTGCCTGATTCGTATTTCCTGATAGCTTCCTTTCCACTCTCTGCCGAATCAACAATCATCTTATAATCTCTGAAAAGCCCTGATGCAACCACAAGATTCATAGGCTCATCATCCACAACAAGAGCACTCACCCCAGGGAAATATATTTTTTCTTCCTGATTTGAATTAATATTATTATCTTCCTCACCATTAAGTATCCGTACAACAGGAAAAGCATACAGAGGTTTTTGCATTACCAACACACGGCTTCCGTCAGAAACCTTAAATCCTGCATCTGCCGATACCACAATTTTATAACCATCCCTTGATAATTGCTCTATCCAATCTGCTTCTGCCTCATATTCTTCCACTCCCATAAAGATATGAGATACATCCATTTCTTCCAAAAGATGCTCAAGCTCTTTTCTGTCACTCGCAGAGTAAAGCCTTGTTTTAAGACCGGTAGCAAGGTTGATTACCATATTTTTGTAGAAATCTCTTACTTCAGGTACCTTAAACTTGTCAAGTCTTGAATAGAATACAAGACCATCCTTCACATTGTCATTGGTCATAAGACAAGGAGACATATCTACTACCTTCTGCGGGATAGTAAGTCTTACAGTTGTTCCTTTTTTCTTTTCACTGTTTATCATTACAAAGCCGCCCATTTTATGAACAAAGCCGTATACTATAGGCAGACCTATTCCGATACCTCCTGTGCTCCTGTTGCGTTTTTTATTTGCCTGATACATTCCTTTGGAAACACGCGCCATATCAGCACGGGTCATACCGATTCCGGTATCCGTAATCTCTATCGTCAGATTTACTCCCTGTTCATGATGCTCGGTAAAGATCTTTAAATTAATACCGCCCTTTCTTGTAAATTTGACTGCATTGTCAATCAGGTGTCTAAACAATTTATGAAGCTTCCTTATATCTCCGTAAAGAACGGAAGGAGTTTCCGGAGCCAGATCTATGATAAGCTCAAGCTTACTGTCCTTATAAATTGAATTATAATTAGCTACAACATCATTGATAAGGGAAACACACATATAATTCTCTTCCTCAAGAACAAGCTCTTCCCTCTTTATCTCTGTATAATCCTGAATGTCTTCTATCTGATGAGCCAGTCTGATTCCTGCCTCTTTTATAGACGTAAGCTCATGGCTGTCATTATTTTTTTGCATAAGCGTTGTCATACCGCTTATAACATTTACGGGAGTACGTAATTCATGAGATACGTTAGACAGGAAATCCTCCATATCACTATCATTTTTCAAAACGGATTCCTGCCATTTTTCTATCCTCTCACGTTCTGTATTCCTGTTACTTACGGTAATACGACTGAATACATACATAACAAGCACAGTACCCATATGATAGACTATCCTCATGGTATCAAAGGCACTCATATCAATCTGATTATTGGTATAAAGAAAATAGAACTGTATCAGCATAACTACTGCATATTCTATCAGAATCATATTAAGCATTATGACTTGATCAACAATATTAAATGTAGCAATAAAGAGTGCTGCGGACACTGAAAGATCAAAAAGACTTGTATCATGGATGCCATGATAAAAAGCATAAAAGCAGCATAAAAGAAATACATCCACATTCTTGTCATGGAATTGGTTTTTTCTGTCAGATGAATCCACCATAAAACCACTCCTGCGGCAAAAACCACCCAAGGCACCCAGAATTCCCAATCTCCGAAATAGTTTTGCAATATACAGGATATTCCTGCCAATGTGGTAATAATTATAACAAGACGCTCTTTTCTAATGTCCTCCATCGTATGCTCCTTTCCTCACACTATTGCAATGCTTCCTGCACTCCGTCATAGTCGAAATTTTCAATACATTTTTTTATTTGTGAAAAACGTTCTGTCTCTGCTTCAGGCACCATATAATCGTTCATATTATCCATTATTTCATCAAGCCTGTCGCAATCCATCTCTTCTGCAGCAGCTTTAATGTCGGCATATATCTGCGACATCATAGCATCATCTGCCTCTTGTTTATCTGCATTATCTTTCTCTTCGTTATCACATATATCCTTAAATAATTCTTTGACACTTATCAGGCTGTCAATGAACAGGGAATTGTTTTCAGATATAAAAGCCGTATTCTCAAGCTTTCCGGCATTTTCAAGCTTTTGCGCATACTCTCCCAGATTAATCGCACCTATAATTCTAAGCGAACTCTTTAAAGCATGAACCTTAATTGTATAATTCTTAATATCTCCCTCGTCCAAAAATGTTATAAGCTCATTAATTTTATCCGAAAGAGTATCATAAAATATCTTTACAAGCGACATGTAGGAATTAATATCACCACTATTGTTTATTCCTGTTCTAACATCGATTAAATCCGAATCAGAAAGCGCCTTGAGCGTATCCGGTAAATCATCCTCTGCAAAGTCGGAAGAATAATCCTCCTCATTAATCTCCTCAATACATATCTTATCCTTTGGAAGATACTTTATAAACATATCCTCCAGCTTGTTATAATCAACCGGTTTTGTAAGATAATCATCAAAGCCCTCTGATATATACTGTTCCCTCGCACCTGAGATGGCATTGGCAGTAAGGCATATAACCGGAGTGCTGTAATTAGGATTACCTTCCTTTGCTTTAAGCTCGTGCAGAGTCTCAATACCATCCTTTTCGGGCATCATATGGTCAAAAAACATAATGTCATATTTCTTTTTGTCCGTAAGTACCAAAGCTTCATCCCCACTTTGGGCAGTATCGATATTTAACCCGGTCTGCTTGAGCAGATTTTGGAATACCGTCAGATTCATAGGATTATCATCCATCGCAAGGACATCTGTATCTTTCGCCGTAAACTTTCTCCTATAGCTTCTGCTGCTTAAATTCTTATCAATGTCTGTAGACATAGTCTCCGTTTTACCTGACTCGATTTTTGAAAAATTAAGGAGGTTATCAACAAATCCGAGCAGCATATCACCTGAACTTCTTATATTCTCTGAATATGAAGTGATATTCGGATCATTGCTCTCTCTTAAAATCATTTCATTCATACCAAGAACGGCGTTGATAGGGGTTCTTATCTCATGAGACATATTGGCTAGAAATTCCGCCCTTGTCCGGGCTGCCTCTTCAGATATAACCTTTTCAAGCTCGAGTTCGTGAACCATAGTCTTTTCATAATAGATACAGTTTTCCTTATGGTTAAAACCGTTATATATGGCAACTGCCATCTGCCGGCAATTATCATAACCACAGCAGGTACAGTCAATTTTTCTTGATTCCTCGGTTATCTTATTCATCGATAGATATATTTCTTCAAGCTGTTCTTCATCAGGAAGCTCATAACGACATTCCGCTGATCTGTCTGTATATCCCCTAAGATAATCAGAAAGTGAAAGATTTTCAAACTGCTTGTTATAGTTTTTAAGACGTTCATCAGGTGTGTCATATCTTGACCATGCATCACCGCTTTTTTCCTTCTTTGAAGACTCCCTTATATCCAACAACGCATAAAGCGCATCATCCGTATGTGATTTGTCAGGATTAACTGCCGTACCACAGATACATCCGTTTTCACAATTCAATGCATCTATAAATAAGAAAGGGGTCTTATCATGTTCTATGCGGTTCTTATTAATATGCATCCAGTCATAGAGATGCCTTTCCCCTTCAATCTGTCTTATATATACCTGATCTCCCAAAAACCAACGTACATTCTCGGCAAGTCCTCCCGGAGTAGGATAAAAGGAGCCGAGTCCGTACTCAATCTCACTATGTGCGGCTTTTCCCTCTATGCCATGTTCCTTCACATAACGCATAAGGTGTTCAAAGGTAACATTGTACTGAACAAGCCCTGCATTGTGCTCATCTTCTATCTCAAGCTTCTTGGCAATACAAGGACTTATAAATGCAAATTTATCTGTTAATCCAAGCTCCTTACGTGCATATATTGCAGCGCACATAAGCGGACTTTGTACAGGGAAAAGTTTAGGCAACAGTTCCGGAAGATATCTTTCGATATATGAAACCACAGCCGGACACGGCTGCGATATACCACCTAAGAAATTATAATATTTGATATAGTTAAGATAACCCCATGTACATATATCCGCACCAAAGGAAACACTTATAATGCGGTTAACACCCATACCTTTAAGACCACCCAACACACTCTCATACTCATCAGGGTAGTTAGCCTTAAACGCAGGTGCCAAAAGTAATGAAATTTTTTCTCCGTTTTTGAGATCATTAAAGAAACGCTCTGTGTCGTCTTCGAATTCACGAGCCTTATGAACGCAGACATCTATACAGCTTCCGCAGGCAACGCACTTGCTTCCGTCAACCTCAATACGTGCCCTGCCGTTTTCCTCCTTGGATATGCATGCTCCTATAGCACTGCACACCTTTATACATTTGTTACACCCAATACAATTATCATTTGTAAAAACTATACTGTTTTTTCCCATATTTCTTCGTTAGTTGTTTCCTTCTCACCATACATTATATTATATATTATGTTATTTATTGTTTTATCTATTGTTTCATCTACTTCATTTTATCAAACTGAGCTTTCAAGGAATTTAAAAGATCCTCTCTGGTAGTGGACTTAAGGATATATCCGTTAGGCTTAAGTTCCAACACCCTTGCAACTCCCTCACGTGAGCCAACCCCCGTAAGGAATACCACAGGAATTTTCTCCAATTCAGGCTCCTGTCTTAACATCTGAAGTACCTGTGGTCCGTCCACTACAGGCATCTCATAATCAAGCAGGATAAGATCCACCTTATTTTTCATAAGATATGTAATAGCCTGCATACCCGCAGTCACAATACCGACATTATAATCATCCTTAATCCATTCTCTTACCATCCTTGCATAAGAAGGATCATCATCAACGATGAGGATCTTTTTCTTTTCCCCGGTATCAGAAGTTTTATTTATTTCATCCTTAACAATCTGAGCTATCAGATTAATATCTATAGGTCTGTCAAGCCACTTATAACTTTTGAGAAACGGCAGCTTTAAAATAAGCTCATTATGATACCTCTTCTCACCGATAAGTATCATATTGCGATTATTATTAATAATAGTATGGCATATTTCCGTAAAGGTAGAAAGCTCCAATTTGTCATCCGCAATCTCATCCGGAAGATATACGATATATATTGATTCTTTTTGAGTATATCCCTTTAGTTTTTCTATATCATCTACAACAGATTCTACATTAAAATTAAGTTCTGAAAGTTTTTTCTCAATTCCCTTGGCTACCACACTGTACTGAAACTGTACAATAATAATGTTTGTGCTGTTAGCTTCACCCATAATCAATACCACCTTTTCTTGTTATCTTTAATCAATAGTGAAATTATACCCTCGTTGTCAAATTCTTTTACCTTTTTAAATTATCTTAAATCTTTTAACCTTCGGAAAAGCTCATATATTCCTTAATAAACTCTACTCTTATTTTGTCCTTATACTCCTCCTCATTCCACGTATTCATTATCCGCTCTACAATCACATCGACATATTCATCCGTAAGTCCGGGAAGCAGCGCCAAAAAAAGGTTCTTCTTATGCTGCATCATAATGTCACATTTTCTGATATTTTTTTGAAGTATCAAACCAAATCTGTCAATAGCATCCTTAAGCATCTCTTCATCCTGTGATTCTTTAGTCGAAACTGAGAAGAATAGCTTTGTCGCTACATCCTTATTTCGTTTCATATATCTGATTATGAAACGATATGCCCAGGTAAATGCATCCAGATCTACCCACAAGGCTCCTTCGGATGTATTTCTCTCCTCAACAATTTTTGTGATAATTGCAAGCTCATTCTTTAAAGTTTCATTACCCCTTAAAGTTTCATCAAGCTTTGAATTATATATTGAACAGCTGTGCTTTCCGTTCTTTTTTACATAATATAATGTCTTATCCGCCAATTTGAATAAGCTGTCATAATCATTATCATTTTCAGATACCACTACACATCCCACTGAAACACCTATATCAATACTAAAGTCACTTCCCATCAGTAAGATACATTTATCCCTCAGCTGACTATTAAGCCGCTTTGTAAAGTTGACAGTAACCCCCTCCTCAGCAAGGTGAGTGAAAAACACGAGAAATTCATCCCCACCGATTCGCCCCAATATATCTTCGGCTCCTGTATTGCTTCTAACGATATCTGCAAAAGAAGAAAGTACCTTATCACCCATATCGTGTCCGTATATATCATTGATAAGCTTGAAATTATCCAAGTCAATTACAGACAGTACACCTGTCTCTTTCTTGCACAGCTCTGCCATCTTTTTGTTAGTGGCAGCCTTATTAAGAAAGCCTGTCAATCCGTCAACTGTAGCCTCTTCAGTCAGGGTTTCGATTTTCTTATTTTTCGTAATGATATTGCGTATACGCCACAGCAGGCTTTCTTTATTAAATGGCTTACGGATAAAATCAGACGCTCCGATTTCCAGACCTTTTTGTTCAGACTCAATGTCTTCATTTCCCGTAAGAAATATAACCGGTGTCCTGTTACGTTCTTCCCTGTCCTCGAACTCCCTAAGCTTTTCATAGGTTTCAAAACCATCCTGTTCAGGCATAAGGATGTCAAGCAAAATAAGGTCCGGATCGTTCTTTTCCATAAATGCAAGTAATTCACGTCCGGACTTCACACAGCTAACCTTTATATTCTGTTCTATCAAGATGTTTCGTGCATTTTTAAGACTAAGCACGTCATCATCAACCACAACTACCCAACTATCATTCATATATATTCCTCTTTCTATGATATGATATTATCTATTTTAAAAAAGCATATAGTATCACCTATTATAAACTGTATATAATATATCGACATAATATCATATAATAAAAATAAAAAGTGTGCCAATTTGACACACTTTTAATTTTTACATCTACTTAATAGATTCCACTCATATTCATCGTTTATACATTTCATCTAAAGAAATCAACTTACACCCTTTTGAATTATCTTTTACATATTCAGAAAAGCCACCTAGAGAAAAAATGCACACTAACGGATTATTTGATGGAATGTATTGGATTTTATCCAAAAATATTTCATATTCTGCTTTATCAAACTTGGAATTTTTAAACTTACATTCTCCAACCAAAAGAATCTGTTTTCCATTCTTTCCAAGTAAGTCTATTTCTATTTGTTTCTGCATTTTATTTTCATCTAAAACTATATCTTGGTAATCTGTAATATCTGTAAGAACCGGAAAATCACCTGTGCCTGCATTAGCCAGAAGATATTCCTTGGCCATTTTTTCAAATACTTTCCCCATAAAATCATGCAAATATTCTTTTACCGATGAATAATAATATACTTCACCATTATCTGCGTTGATAAGACTTGTTGCCCTATTTACATAACGAAACCAGAACTCAAGCATAGTATCATTAAGAACATAGTATGGTCTTTTTGCAACTCTTCTTTCTAACAATTCAGCTTTAACAAGAACTTTTAGCGAATAAGTTATATCATCTACTCCTACATACGATGCAATCTCATTATTTTTCGTATGCCCGGTCGCTACCGCTGAAATAATTGAATTATATAATGCCGGATTTTGTTTTTCATTTGTAATTACAGTTTTAATCTGTTCCTCTGAAAAGTATCCTCCAATTGAATAAAACTGTTCAATTATGTTCTCTTCCAAAGTCTCACTCACATCAAACTGTTCGATATACTTTGCTACTCCATTTGTAAGTCCATAGCATATAGCTTTTTCCTCGTTTGTATATCCATCTAAAAATTCTGCTGTTTCAATATAATTAAAAGGTCTTAATTTTAATTCCAAATCGCTTCGTCCATACAACGGTGCCGTTTCAGCTAACACTTCATCTTTCATAAAGCTAACTAAAGAACCACATATTATAAAGAACAAATTTCCCTTTTTCCATTTTAGATCAATCTGTTTTTGAAGAACCGATTGAATATAGGGGCACTGTTTAGCAAGATACGGATATTCATCTATAAAAAATATAATTCTCTCCTTTTCAGCTTGTCTTCCAATAAAGTCAAAAAGATTCTCAAAACTGTTAAAAAAAACACTCCCTACCAATTCAGGAGTCAAAGCATTTAAGACAGATTCCGTCATCATTGATAGTAGTTCTGCCTCACCTCTTTCAACTGCAGTAAAAGAAACGCTCCTGCATTCATGATCATGAATAAATTTATTTATAAGCTTCGTTTTACCAACTCGCCGCCTTCCATATAAAACTGTCATCACAAAACCACTCTGCATATACTTTTTATCAAGAATTTTTAATTCAGTATCTCGTCCTCTAAAAATATCCGGCATATTACACCTCCATAAATCAAACAAAATTTTACCGAAATCATTTTCGCCTAAATCAATTTAGGTAAAATTATTATATATATATGTGCATAAAAATTCAAGTGGATTTTTTATCCAATTTTACCTATTTAATATATTTTAATCAAACTCATAATACGCGAAGCGTATCGGTTGTATATGGGTATAGAAAATGAGTACCGAAAAGTTGCTAAGCAAAGCGTTAAGCGTCAGCGTGCTTTGCTAGTAACTATTTCGGTACTCACTTTTTTATACCATCATATACAACCGACCATCTTTCTACTTGTCGCTAGGAATCTCATCCTTTATGTAGCAGGAAAATACATCCTCAATCTTTTCCTTCTTAAGCTTCGGAGTGATAACACTTATAACAGGTACGATGACAAGACCTGCAAGCATTGCAAAGGCTCCGCAGTTAATAGGTGACTGTAAAACCTCCGGGAAGCTCGGACGCCAGAATAAGTTGGCTGTCATAATACCGGCACCGAAGATGAAGTTTATTACAACTGCAAGCTTGGTAACACCCTTCCAGTAAAGACTGTAGATAAACGGTGCAAGGAATGCTCCTGCAAGTGCTCCCCATGATACACCCATAAGCTGAGCGATAAAGGTAACATTATTCTTATACTGTATAACAGCAATGATTGCTGATATTGCTATAAATATAACGATAAACACTCTCATGATAAGAACCATTGTTTTTTCCTTTGGATTCTTGATAATTGTACCTTTAATTAAATCAAGCGTAAGCGTGGAGCTTGAAGTAAGCACAAGTGATGAAAGTGTGGACATGGAAGCTGAAAGTACAAGAATTACAACTACTGATATAAGGAACGGAGAAAGCTTCTCAATCATTCCCGGAATAATTGCATCAAAACCCTTACTTGCCACATCAACACCGCTTATTCTTCCGAAGCCGCCGAGGAAATAACATCCACCGGCTACAATAAGAGCAAATATTGTTGATATAACTGTTCCTGTCTGAACCGACTTCTCACTCTTAATCGCATAGAACTTCTGAACCATCTGAGGAAGTCCCCATGTACCGAGTGAAGTAAGAATTACTACACATAAAAGTCCAAAAGGATCAGGTCCGAAGAAGGAGTTAAATACACCCGGTGTATCAGATACTGTAGCATCGGTTACATTAGCAAGTTCATTTAAGGATGCCATAAATCCACCATGTGATTTAAGTACTGCTCCGATAACTGCAACTATACCGACCAGCATTATAATACCCTGTATAAAATCATTTATGGCAGTAGCCATATATCCACCAACGATAACATATACTCCGGTAAGAATCGCCATAGCAACTATACATACAGTATAGTCGATATTAAATGCCATACCGAAAAGTCTTGAAAGGCCGTTGTAAAGGGAAGCAGTATATGGAATAAGGAAGATAAATACTATAAGTGATGCAAATATCTTAAGTCCCTTTGAATCAAATCTTGTACCGAAGAAATCCGGCATTGTAGCACTGTGCAAATGCTGTGTCATGATTCTGGTTCTTCTGCCAAGGATAGCCCATGCAAGAAGAGAACCGATAATCGCATTTCCAAGTCCTATCCAGGTTGATGCAAGACCGAACTTCCATCCGAACTGTCCGGCATATCCTACAAATATAACCGCCGAAAAATACGAGGTTCCGTAAGCAAATGCAGTAAGCCACGGGCCTACATTTCTTCCACCTAACACGAAACCGCTTACATCTGTTGCATGCTTTCTGCAGTATACTCCGACTCCTATCATAACGCCGAAGAATAATACAAGCATAAGTATCTTTGTTACCATTGTTTTTACCTCTCTCAATATATTATTGTGTAAATCATTTTATCTGCTTTAATAAAGAGCGATACATAAAAGATATCGTCACGTTATCGCGTTACGCTTTAACGCATTAAAGCAGCAATAATGCTATTATGCCATAAAAAGATACTGCTGTCAATCATTAAGTTATTTGGTTATTCGGGAAACAAATCCTTAAGTATCTCCTCAGGTGTCATATTATCATAACCGTCAGGATCTGATAATATATTTCTGTTCCAATGCATCTGGTCATAATTTGTAAGAAACGTTGTATCCCTTATACATGAATCATACCTTGCATAGCTTTCGGGATAAAATTTACTCATATACTCTCTTGCAAGACCTACCGCTTCGCTGTTATTGTTACCGCTTGGTGCAGGCGTACCGCACAGTGATACAACCGGAGGTGAGGCCTGTAAGAATAAAAGACTTCCATCATTACATTCTCCTATAACCATAAACACATGTCCGCTTTTGCCCATTATATCTCCGGGATAATATCTGTCTATATCATACCGGCTTATAAATGTGCTGTCGAACATGCCCGCATATTCACTCACCATGTCTTTCGATTTGAATACATATCCGATATCACTGTATGTATCCCCGAAAAGCTGATACACGGTATATCCCACATAGCCTGTGCAGTCCAAGCCGTCATGTATCTGATACAAAGTATTTTGATAATTATATGAAGCATTGTTCTCATCAAAGAACTCTTTCCATCTTGGACTTACCCCGTAAGAAAGTGCTTCCACTCCTGCTGCCGTATCCTCTTCATTCCAACCGCCGCCGTATACATAAAGTGTTGTTCCAACCGGCTCAAGTGCCGCCGTTAGTAATTTTTTAACGGTCGGGACATCAGATAAATCTTCAACAACTTCTTCTTCACTATTATCTTCTTCGACATAATAAAAGTCTGATGAATCGTTATCTTTCATAGTTTCATCGGTAATGTCAATACCAACATAATCCGTAACATCAAAATCATCCTCATAAGATTCGGTAATCTCTGTGTAATCATTGCCTTCTGTATCTTTATCGCTTTCCTGAAGCAGCTTCACAATTATTCCCGTTATTAAAACACCAATAAGAAACACCAAAATATATACATATCTTTTTCCGGACATAACTTTCTCCATACATATATCTCATAAATCATCTACAACAATACTATACTTAAAAAGATGCAAATATTACATAATATTTACATCTGATCTACATACCATATGAATTTTTCAAGTTGTTTTTCTGAATAATAATTCAAAATATGCTCAGGTATTTCTTTTGATCGATGGTAATTATTCTTATCATAAAATCTTATCGCCCGCTTATTATCTTCCGACACACACCAATATATCTTGTCAAGTCCTAATGCACCATGACCAAGCTTAATAATATCCTCCATAGCCTTGCCTGAATAACCTTTTCCCATCGCTTTGCTTCTGACTGATATTGCAAACTCAGCGGTACTGTTAATCCTGTCAATATGCTTAAGACTTACCGTTCCCATATATTCATCCCGATTATTAACTATAGCCAGATGCAAATCATCCTGTGCTTCGTCATTGCTTGCATCGATAAATGCATTGCAATCGTCTAAATTTTTTTCTGCAAAATTAGCGCCTAAAAATTCAGTTACATTATCATCATGCATCCATTCTAACATAAACGGTGCATCCTTTTGTTCAAGATGTCTTAGTTTCATTTTGCCTCCTTAATCTATGTTTGTAATCATCAAATAAATCATCGGCGATTTTAGCGGATATTCCGGACATATCATCACCAAATAATTCCTTACGTATTTCTTCTCTTTTGTCTGACAGATAATCTTTTCCCAATCTTAGTTCATCTATTGTTTTTACCAATTCATCCTTATTTTTAACCACATAACAGCCCTCTAACATTCGATCCGTCATTTTGGTATTTTTGACATCAGTATTAGTGTCACAGTATATAACAGGCTTACCGATTGAAAAATATTCGGCAACTATACTTGATGGATCAGATATTAGCACTGATGATTTCCACATGGTGGCTTCATATTTTTTTTCATTATCCAAAACAATATTGTCTGATTTATCAATCTTGGTTTTAAATATCTCAACTTCTTTTTTACTCATCTCACCTGTTTTAATAAAATTATCGAACATAAGCGGATGAGGTCTGAATACAAAATCAATATCCTTGTGAGTTCCTGCATATTCCGTAAGTACATCTTTATATTCAAAAAAATTGGTTCCTCCAAGACTCTTGTCTGTAGTCCATCTTGGACTCCATATTGCCCTGAAATCATTTTTAGAAAAATCCCATATCGGAGCAGGACTATCTTTCTCATTATAAAAAGTTTCTAAAAAAGGAGCTCCATAATACACACTGCGCTTTACCTTCTTTTGAATCTTTTTTCTGTATTTTTGCCTGTAAAAGAGTTCAGAATAAGCTGTTTCTGCGTAATAACAATATGTGTATCTGAAAAAATCATCATTGAACACACTTGAATATGTATCCTGAATCAATGCCAGTGCATAAAGCAAAACACACACTCTCGCATATCTGCTTATAGCATGGTTTGAATATTCTCTCGGCATATAAGTATTATAGGTTCGACAGCAAAACACGTAATCTAATTCAAGTTTTTTTAAATCCAGCCATTTTTCCCTGCCAATCAAAGTATTAATTGCTTCATCATATCCCTGTTCCGTAAAATATTCATAGGTATCATTTAAAAGGCTGTCCGGTTCAACCAGTTTATGCTTAGTAATATTAAGTGGAACACATAATAAATATGTGTCAAATCTTTTGTCAGTTTTAAGAGTCTTATAAAGCGCTTCCATCTTTCCCCATGCAGGTATATACTGACACAAAAAAGCAACCCGGATTTTACGTTTTGACTTATTTATATGCCTTTCTTTGCTAAGTGCAAAATCAGCCATAACATCGTCTATTAAACCGTATCCCCATAAAGCTGTATTATAAAAAATCTTTCCTATACCCATTTTTTCTCCATATAATAAATATTACTGCAATATTTATTCTTTACTGTGAGGTGAAATCATCATATACAAACTCTAAGATACTGCCTGTTGCATCATTGTATTTATTTTTTTGTAATTCAAGATAATGTTCTCTTTGCTCTTTCATGTAGTCATTACCATTAAGCAAATCATCAAGGATTCTCTTAACGTCTTCCCAGCTTTCGGCAATATACATAAGCTTGACAATTTCATCCAATTCCTCTGATAGTTCTACATCACACGGGCAATATATTATAGGCTTTCCGGTATAGAAAAACAGCCACAATATAGATGACCAATCGGATATTAATATATCCGTCTTTTTAAAGCTGTCTTCTATCATCATATTATTATCGAATTTAATGCAGTTTTCTTCACATTTTTTCTTATAGTTTTGGACCTCATTTTCACTCATTATCCCTGTTTTAATAATATTAGGAAACATAAGCGGATGTGGTCTTTCAACTATATCTACGGATTTATTATCCAAAGCAAAATCAAGCATCTCATCCTTATAATCCAGAAAATGACTTCCTCCTATTTCCTTAGTAAAAGCCCATCTTGGCGCCCACATTATACATTTTTTATCGTGTGGTATATCTTCTAAAGTCCTGCATATATCTAATATTGGATAACCCAAATTCACAAACTTATGATATTTAAGATTCTTTTCAGAAAATGATTTTTTCAAATTTCTGCAAAATATCTCACTGTTTGTAAATCCCATATATACATGTCTGTAAAAGTCCCTGTTAAAAATTCTGCCTTTGTCAGCAGAGTCATGTGTTACATAAGGCACATAGCAAACCTTTGAAATTCTACATACCTTAGAAGCCTTTAATGTATCAGGAAGATAAATATCATAAGGTCTTTCATAAAATATATAATCAAATTTATATTTTGCTATATTTATTAATTCTCCCGACTTATTAATTGCCAATAAAAACTTTGCGTCAGGATATTTTTTATGAAAAAATTTTCTTTCTCTTCCGTATTCTCCTATTTTATTATTTTGAAAATCATATTTCGGAACAATAATAAAACTTACATCAAATCTTTCGTCCTTCGCCATAGCCTCATATACCGGCTGTTGCTTGTCCCAGACTTCCGGCATCTGAACAACATATGCCACCTTTATCGGTAGAGTTTTTTTTCTTTCTTCCAAAGAATCAAGATGTTTCTTTATCCTTGACATACTTCTCTTGTCTAAATACCAGTCCATAGGTCTGTCTAAAACCATATGCCCTATCTTCTTTAAAAAATCAATATTCATAATCTCCCCTAAAATAAATCTCCTTTACAAATTTTTAAACTCCCCTTGAAAATCACATGTTTCTTATTATGTTGATATACTTAATCACAACTTTACGCTTAATTATCAAAGCAACAAGTACAACAGCTATTATAGCATATCTTATCAATAAATACTTATATAATATCGCCGCCAACATGGATAGAACAAAAAATACTATAAAAATTAATACCAATAATTTATAGTTGTATATATTATTCTCCAAATTCTCTTCCTTTAAAACTTTCTTCATAGCAATGTAATTAGCTATTACAAAAACTATATAACTGAACAATGTAGTATATCCGGCAACCACAAATCCGAATTCCGGAATAAATATGGCATTAAGTACAATATTAATAACTGCTGATGCAACGGACGCAAATACCAAATCTTTTTTTCTTTCAAAATAAAATTCAATATTAATAAAGAACTGAGAATAAAAAAGAAGAAGCACGCTCATCGCTACGGGTGGTACGACCCATATGGCAGACATATATTTTTTACCCGCCATAACACGTATAATCTCCGGCGCAAGCCATATCACTCCTGACAGCAAAAACGCAATAAGAATAGAAAGCATACATGCTATAGACTGATTTTCCTTTTGTTTTTTTTCTTTTATTTTGCCGTACAACCAAGGCACATATGAGTTATTTATCGCATTTATCACGAAGATTAAAACTATCGCTAACGAATATGCTACTCCGTATATTGCTGCCTCAGACTTACTCTCATAATGCTTGATCATAATTCTGTCACTCTGATTAAATATAACCTGTGACAGATAGTAAAAAATAAGCGGCAAATTAAATCCCAAAGCATATTGCCAAAATTCTTTTACGAATATTTTTTTCCCTTTAATCAGATTATATATAAATATATATCCGCCGATTACAATCGTGACCGATGCATAACCCATTATCATAGCATAGCCTTTTTCATCAAAATTCAAAACCAGCACAAGAGCAAGAACCGGTGCAAGAAATGACTCAAGCAGCGTAACAACTATTACTTCTTTATATTTGAATTCGAATCTTTTTTTTCCGCTCCAGAACAGAATACCTGCATTACCTAATTTTTCTAATGTCATAATGATAATAACAGCTATAGGAAAATCCAGATTACCCTTCCACAATCTGCTAAACGAAGAATATATCAGTAAAAAAATTGACGCACACACAAGACATACACCTTCGGCAGATGCTATATATTCATTACGTTGATCCTCATACTTAACCATAGCCGTGCTAAATGAACCATAAGGAAGATTCAGCGTTATAAATATAACGAATATTGCAGCCCAAGTAGTGTATAATGTGTAGTCTCCGTACTGCTCAGTAGTGAGAATTCTTGCAAATATCGGAAGCGCTATAAAAGCTATACAATTCTGTAATATACTGCATACAGCGTAGGCAACAGAAGCCTTTGCCTCAAGAGGCATATTTTTAAAATTCGTTAAGCTTTTCAATGACATAACTTACTTCATCCTCCGTCATACCATAAAACATAGGTATGCTAAGTTCAGTATTTGAGATAGCTTCTGCTATCGGATACGTACCCTCAGGAATATTCAAATCCTCATATGCCTGCTGTAAATGTATAGGAATAGGATAATGCTTGTTGGTGCCTATTCCATTATTATTAAGATACTTTTCAAGTTCATCGCGTCTTTCACATCTTATACCAAAAATATGATATACATGTGTCATATCAGGTGCAGTAACAGGTAGTATTATATCGTCATTTTTAATTTCATTGATATAACGTAATGCAATCTCATTTCTCCTTTTGTTCCACCTGTCAAGCTCTCTTAATTTTATTCTCAATAATGCAGCCTGAACCTCATCAAGTCTTGAATTATTTCCCTTATAGATATGGTGGTATTTATAATCCGAACCATAATTACCGAGTGCACGGCATTTCTTTGCAAGCTCCATATCGTTCGTTACAATTGCACCGCCATCTCCCAGCGCCCCAAGATTTTTACCGGGATAAAAACTAAATCCTGCCGCATCTCCCAGATTACCTGTCTTTATACCTTTATATGTGGCTCCGTGTGCCTGAGCCGAGTCCTCTATAACCTTTAGATTATATTTTATTGCTATGGCACGTATCTCATCCATCTTCGCCGGCTGTCCATACAGATGTACTGCCATAATCGCCTTAGTCTTATCGGTTACAGCATCTTCTATACAAGCAGGATTTATATTATAATATTCTATCTCAGGTTCGACAAATACAGGTTTTGCACCTGTATATGATACTGCCAATGCTGTGGCAATATATGTATTAGACGGAACTATTACCTCATCACCTTCGCCAATTCCATACGCTTTGAGTATAAGAAAAAGAGCATCTAAACCATTACCGCAGCCTATGCAATACTTAGCTTTGCAATAATCGGCAAACTCCTTTTCAAATTCTTCAACTTCATTTCCCTGTATAAACCAGTTTTTTTCATATACATTTTTAAATGCCGCAAGCATTTTCTCCTCTATCTCGCCATGCATTACTTCAAAAGAAACAAAAGGTATATTCATCTTCCCAATTTCTCCTTAAGATTTATTATTCTTTTCCGATGTATTTTCTAAAATCTTTATAGTTCCTTATATAATCAGACTCATCATAATATTCGGATGCAAGCACCATAAGAACAGCATCCGGTGAAAAATCAAACATTTCTCTCCATATGGCATTCGAAATATAAAGACCTTCATAAGGTTTATCCAGTAAAACCTCGACCTTTTCATCACCATCATCCAAAAGTATCTTACATGTGCCGTGAATACAAATCAAAATTTGTTCGAGACATTTATGTGCATGAAATCCTCTTCTTACGCCCTCTCCTGTATCATACATATAATATACCCTCTTTATCTCAAAAGGTATATCTCTCATTTCCTCAAGAGCCACAAGCTGTCCTCTGTCATCACCATGAATCTGAAATTGATATTTTTTTATCTCCATTTATCAATCCTCCCGAAATGAGCTGTCATTCATAAATCCTTCGCCACTCTTCTTATCCTTATGCATACCCATTATTCTTTCTATATAAGTTACAAACAAATAAGGTACGGCACCGGGATTAACAAACATTCTTGCTAATGTCCTGAGATACAGATTTTTGATTTTGAAAAAAGGAGATACAACTTTCCTCTTTTTCACATACTTATTATCAGGATATGTTTCAAAAATCATATTGAAGAAATTCACCACATCCTTAAGCAGAAGCTCTGTAAATTTACTGCTTCCTCCGGTTGAAACACCTATATTCATCTCATACCATACAAGATACCTGTCAAATAATTCTATATCAATACCGTCTAATGCTGCAAGCACGACAAATATATCCTCTTCATATTTAACATATTTGCTGATTTTAATCAAATAATCTTCGAATACTTCTCTTTTTACACACAAAGAAGCACCTGATGGATTGTCACCGTACAGGACAAGATTCTTAATCTTTCTGTCTCTTGCTTCCTTTTTCCTATATGCCTGAATATCAAACGGATGACAGAAATCCCGAACAAGAAGCTCTCCATCCTTTATCTGATATCCTTTCAGAAGTCCGAAACATATGTCACACTTTTTCTTTTCAAGAAATACGTTAAGCATCCTCAATGTATCCTTGGAATAAAATGTATCACCGGGGCCAAAATCACGTATATAATCACCTGTAGAATGAGCAAATGCATCTATCAGATTTTTTACGGTTCCTTGATTTTCTTCATGCGGAACCAACGTATAATCACTGAAATTATATTCCTCAAAGATTTCCTCAATATAATCAAAATGATTTTCTTCGGAGCCATCATCCGAGACTACAATCTCATAATTCTTATAAGACTGCTCCAATATGGACTTAAGTGTAAGCCTTAATTTATATTTATCCGGATTGTAAGTTATTACAACAATTGAAAATCTCATATTATACCCTCATAAAAATCTATAAACAGTTTATTTTCAGGAAATAAACCATTATACAAAGTATAAAGAATTCACACAACAACAATTTATATGAAAAAATTTCATCTTCATTTTTTCTTTTTCTTGGAACAAATGCAAATGCAAGCATCGGCAAAGCAGCAATAAAATATCTTCCCTGTACTCCCTGTACTACAAGTTCTCCTGCAAAATTTATCCTTGTATCTCCTACATATATACCTATCACAATGCCGGCATATATTATAAAAAATATTATCAATGTTAAAATTTTGTCTCTTACTCTTATATTAATATCCGGTTTATTAATTTCGCTTCCGACAACGTAAAACACGAATGCAGGAATAATGTATATAAGCGGTCCCAATTGATAATTAAGCGAGCCGAGCACATCAAGCCAATACACATAATCGGTAAGTTTGTATAAAAACGAATAAATCAACAGTTTAATAATATTTACCGGATTACCAAGAAGAAATTCCAGAGGCGTCATGGCTGAGGTTCCCTCTATGATTCTTTCATTAGCGGATTCCGCTCCGGACGTTATGGCAGAAACAGCAGCATACACAGCTATTATTCCAAAAATTAATACAGGTATTAATCCGATAATAAACTTTTTTATATATTCTTTTTTATCTCCGAATTTATTCTTGGGAATAATAAAAACAAGCAAGCCTAATGCTACATATACATATTTACATAAAAATATAAAGGCAAGAAGTATCCCAAGTTTTATAACATCTGATATTCTTATCTCCTGTTTGTCTCCATAAGCATAATAAAAAACAAGTGCAGCAAATAAAAAGCACAAGCCATTAAGCATCGAATCAGGAGAAAAGGAAGCAGCCTGATAAAGCGACATAGGTAAAAGTGCAATCACCACCATTGTATTTTTCAAAATAGGTGTAATCCTGATTGCAGTATATGCAAACGCCAAATAAATCAGAAGATTAAATATTCTTCCAAATATTACCCACCCATAAATACTAAGACCTAATAACCTGGCTACAGCAACTCCCAATGCCTGAGGATAATAAAATACTGACATAGTTCCTGCATAAAAAGTCATTTTTATAGTATTTTTCGATGGTTTTATGCTTTTTAACAAATTTCTGAATTCTTTACCTTCATTGGTTCCCGGATCGGTTAATCTGTATTTTACCTCTCCAAAATTCTCAGGTACAACAGCCTGGCCATCATCATGATTTAATAATATTACCGGCGAAAAAAGATTTCCGTATGATACGTCAACCCCTCGTATAAAATGTTCCCATCCGTCGCTTTCCTGAATGGGTGTTCCAATAAAAACAATAGCCAAACCAAATACTAATGCAAGAATCAGAAAAATATTTTCAACATTAAATATTTTTTTATTTTTAAATATTTCAATATTTTTATCCATACTCCCTCCGGATATAATTACTCCCCTATAACAGCAACATAACCCATGGAATTTTCATATATCCTTTTCAAACCATCAAAATAGGAATTATGCTGTCTGTAAAAATCATTATCATTAAAAACAATTATATAATGTATATTATCTTTTTTAAGATTATCAAAAAAGCTGTCATCACCGTAATTCCAATATTGAAAATCGGCCGAACGCTGATTGGTGATTGCCTGCATCCAATAATAATCATCTATACCGGATACAACAGGTATATAACTTTCCTCATTATTCATCAGATTTTCATTTACATACTCATAAATGTCAATCTTATACGGAGAATAATTCCTCATATTCATAAATATATAATTAAATGTATATATGTGTGACAGATACTCCGCATTAACCTGAGGACTCAACAATTCATTTTTGGCACGCAGGCGGTTCTCAATATTAAGCAGACTCATACTTAACATCCCAAGCCATAATATTATCGTAAATGCGGCAACAAGCCTTGAATTCTTCTCAAGATATGTAAGTCCGATATAAAATAATACCCATGCTAAAAGCCATAACATATAATAATTTTTATAATAATAATATGCTGATACTTTATGCTTAACCGCTTCGCACAAAAGTGCAAATACAAATATTACATCAAGTATTGTGAGATAGATTATTAATCGTCCGTTATCTTTTTTTATCAGACAGATAATTCCCACCAAAGCAACCGGTATTAAAAAGATAAAATTAGAGTATAAATCCTCATACACTCCACCTTCAATATTTATGGCTGAAGCAACCGTTACTCCACCGGAGCCTCCCTGTGACGAACCGAATATTCCTCCATAAGTATACAGAAAGCCAAATACGGTAGCGAACAAAAACACACCCAGACCAACCCATATCGTATCTAAGCCAAATAATTTTTTATCTTTATATTGTCTGATTAAAATACAAATCAAAGCCGCAAAAAAAGTAACCGGCATGAAAAGCACATAGGTTTGGAATATACTATAGCATCCCAAAGCCATAAGTATTATATTAAACCATCTGTTAATATCCTTATCAACATAAAAATCCATAAGGGCAAGTATATAAGCAATAACCGTTACTCCCATTCCAAGATACGAAAACCCAAAAAGCGTGCTGTTAAGCGGATATCCGTATAAATACATTAATACAATTATTATTCCTGACATTTTAAGAAAGTTATCTTTTGCCCATCTTCTTATCAGTCCCCAGAACATAAATCCCGCCAAGCACAAATGCATGACATCACTTAACACATACACTCTATGTAGTCTGCCTGCTCCGCCAAAAGCACCAAAGGCTTCTAAAAAAAGTCCATTATGCAAAGTTGAATAATACATTCCGTTTACGCTTTGAGAATTAACAACATTTCTTGCCTGTCCAAAATGTACTGCGGCATCTACAGAATTATAATTTATTAAAAGTTCTGATCCGTACCTTTTTCCCGCAAACACTATAACCGTTAAAATAATAATTATCCATATTACAAAATCAATCCACTCATATTTATATTTCTGATATTGCTTATTTTTAATTATAAAAATCCATAAAATTACAGCAGGAATCAAATCAAATAATCCAATTGATATTATATTTACAGGAATATGTATAAGATTAATTATACCTGCAACAAATGTCTGATACCCCATCAATGTCAAAAAAGTAACAGGCAACCATGTTCCTGCATATAATTTATTATCTGTTTTTTTATACAAATAAAATCCCGAAACAGCTGCAAGCATACATATTATGTAAAAACAGGCTGCTATAACCGATAACTTCATGTTTCCTCCAAAATACAAATATTTACAGTATGAATTATATAATAACTCCATAATTATTTCAATTATAATTAAAGTAAAAAGCGCATCTGCAATATTTTTGCAGATGCACTTACTTTTTTATACATTCTTTACTTCTTTATCTTGTTCTCAACCTTATCCTTGATATCTCCAACCTTGTCCTTGATTTTATCATCAATATCGGTCTTATCAAGTATATCCTTAGCCGTTTTCTTTATCTTTCCGGCATTTGCCTTGATTTTGTCATCAATGTCCGTTTTCTCAAGTGCGTCATCAACCTTCTTCTTAATATCCATTTTAATTCTCCTTTTCTTGTTTTTCATAGCTTCAAGCTTTCTCTTAATCCGTATTTTGAATCATCAAAAAGTATGCCTGAATCTCCTCTCATTATACCCATTGTATTATAAAATGTAAACAAAATTAGCGCTTACGTCTTCGTCTTTTTTTGAAACTCTTCTGTGTAATTAATCTTCCTTTGGCAGCCTGTTCAACCATAAGTTCAAGTTTTTTCTGCGGATCAGTCTCTGCTTCCAGCTTCTTCTGAATCTCTCCCTTTCTATACTCCTTGAGAGTTTCTTCTACGGTATTATAATCTCGTTCGAACAAAACCTCACTTATCTGTATGTTTAGTTTGCTTATATCAATCCTGCCTTTCCTATCATCAGGCAATTTTGTTCTTTCAATTATTTTTTTTATTACATAATCCTTACTCTTATCCTTGTATTTAGGCATAAGATTAAGCTCCTGTATATGTGCAAGCTCAGGGCGCCATAATATCTGCAGCTTTCTTTCGGGACTAAGCTTAGGATTTCTCTCAGGCTTTCGCAGTATATAAAAGTCAAATTCATTATCGACGTATTCAACCGTTATCACACCCCAGTATGACGGTACATGTTCTCTTATGTGCATAGCATGGCTTGTACCGACTACAGCTATATTATAATCATAATACTTATCATAGTCCTTAACCTGCCCTTCAAGCCTTGTATAAGAATCCGCATCGCTTTTTATTTCAAGACCATACAGAGCATCCTCTGTAACCATAACCACATCTGCTCTTGACGAGCCCATAGTCTTCTCTTCAATTATCCTGACCTTGCCATAGCTTTCCTCAAGAAAGTCAAAAAGCGGCTCCCTTATGTCCGCATCTTTAAGTACAGTATTCTTCATATCAGATACTCCATAATAAATTTTATCTGCCTTACAGATGCATATAAAACCTCTATAAAGCAGATATTTTGTCAATCATTTAATAATCATCCAGAAAATTATGAACTATTCCGTCTTTTTTGTAAGCTATCAGTGTATCAAGACTTACATTTTTTACACTATTGAATATATTGGTCTCCACAAATGGATTGGTTTCCTTAAGCTTAGCAATAAGCTTCTTTGTCTCCATACGTTTCGATACAGATACCCCATCATCTCGACATGAACTGCATGTATCGGTAAAATGGCAGGCACACTGTATAAAATGAAGATTATTGTAATCCCTCCATGCCTTAATATCATCCTCACGTATCAGATACATGGGGCGTATTAATTCCATGCCTTCAAAATTCGTACTGTGAAGCTTAGGCATCATAGTCTGAACCTGTGCGCCCCACAGCATTCCCATAAGTATAGTCTCTATTACATCATCGTAATGATGTCCCAATGCAATCTTATTACAGCCAAGCTCCTTGGCCTTACTGTACAGATGCCCCCTGCGCATACGCGCACACAGATAACACGGAGATTTTTCAATATCATATACCGCATCAAATATCGTAGTCTCAAATATCGTAATTGGGATTCCAAGCGAAGCGGCATTACTTTCAATTATAAGCCGATTAAGCTCATTATATCCCGGATCCATAACAAGAAATACAAGTTCAAAGGAAAACTTCTTATGACGTTTTAATTCCTGAAATAATTTTGCCATAAGCATAGAATCCTTACCACCCGATATACACACGGCAATCTTATCGCCCTCTTCGACCAGATTATATGTCTTGATAGCTTTGGTAAATCTGCTGAATAAGCTCTCCCTGAATCTTCTGTTCTTCATTATCGAGCTTTCTATCTCAGAGCTTCTGTCTGTGCTGCTCATGGACTTTCTAAGCCATGCTCCGTAACCATCCTTTAAGCTGTATGCGTCATAGCCCATATTTCTTAATTCATTTGCTGCTTCAGCACTTTGAGTGCCATGCATACAAAGAAGTATAAGTTTTCTATCCTTAGGCAGCGTTTTGTCTATCGCACTTTTGAATATATCAGGACAGCTTACAGCCTCCGGCATAGAGCCATAGCTGTAGGATATATCGTCACGGATATCAATAAGTGTATAGGTGCCCTCCGGCAAATCAGCCATTTCTTCTAAAGTAATATCTATGTTATCTGTCGGCACTATCTGTTCCTGCGGCATTGCCTATACTCCTTTTATTCCAATGTAAATTTGGACATTTCATTTTCTATCATCTCAGATGCAGCATCCATATGTTCAACCTTCTCGGCAATCTCATATATAGCTTCTGTCTGTTCCATGATATGTATTGCCGCCTGCCTTGCATCCTTCTCTGTCTTCTTGGATATCTCATAAATATTATCAACAGAGGATACAACTTCTTCATTTACATTATCTGCTGTATCTATCAATGTTTCTACCTGCTCTACAGCTTTCCATGACTCCTGTGAAGATTTATGGAAATGCGCAAATGATTCCTCAACATTACTCATAGATAATATCTCATCCTGGAATAAATCCTTGATATAATCTATCTCTACAACTATATCTGATATCTGTTTTTGAATATCCGACACTATACCCTCTATATTTTCAGTTGCAACAGCCGAGTTATCTGCCAATGATGAAATCTGCTCTGCGACTACGGCGAAGCCTCGTCCCTGCTCACCGGCTCTTGCAGCCTCGATTGATGCATTTAACGAAAGAAGACTCGTCTCACTTGATATATCATTAATTTCCTGTACTATCTTGCCAATCTGTTCGGAGGATTTGTTAAGCTCCATAACCTTGTCATAAGATGATTGAACGGCTACCAAACTTGCCTCGCTCTTGGACTTAAGCTCATTTACATTTCTAATACCTGTATCGCTTAACTCCTTTGTAGCCTGTACTCCGCGTACCAAAACCTTACTCATCTCATGAAGCTGTTCATGACAATCCTTTAACTGTTCGGTAAGTTCAACTACCTTACGAGTATCATCCGATTGCGCAACTGCGCCCTCAGATATACTTTCCATATCTGAAACCACATTCTCTGATTCTTTGGAAATATCTGACAGCCTGCTTGCACTGCCATGCACATCATGAAGGAGTGAAACCGTTTCATTTAATACTCGTGATACCTTGTCGGTAAGTACATTGAAGCTTTCAGCAAGAACTCCAACCTCCGTATTATTATCGGTATCTGCTTTGATCGAGAAATCTCCTTCCGAAGCAGCTCCGATAATACCTGTTATATCGACTATAGGATTAGTAACCTTTTTAGCAATTCCATTTACTATAAATGCCGCTGCCACCAATGCCAATGCAGTGATAATAAGTGCTATCATAACCACAACATATATCGGCATCATAAGCTTTGACCTTCTTTGCAAGGTAACTACCGACCATTGGTCAGAATATCCGTCTAATGCAACGGGCGAATATGAAGCATAATACTTGCCATCCTCCATTTTGATGATTTTGTTTCCGCTCTTGCCCGACATAACATCACTAATCATATTTTTAAAGGATTCTGTCTCATATATATTTTCTTCCTGAGTAAGTATATTACCATCCTCATCTGTTTTGGCATTTCCGTTTGAATCCTTGACAGATACAGTCTTGGTATATGTAACATAGTTATATAATTCTTCAATATATGTAGCATCAGGGTGTGCAACTATATTTCCTTCGCCGTCTATTATGAAAACAATTTTATCATTATCAACATCAGAATACTCATTTACCATTGATACAAGATAATCAAGCTTTATATCGGTTGCAAAAACTCCGATAAAACTGCCGTCATCATACATAGGAAAAAATACAGAAGCACACGGCATACCCGTATTTACCGAATAATATGATTTTGATACAAAAGGCTGCTTGTCCGCCATTACCTGCTGAAACCACCATCTTGTACTTCTGTCAGCCAGTTCTCCGCTTGAACGACCGGTCTGCATTCCCGTAGTGTCCTGTATATAGAGAAGTTCAAGATAGTCATTTCTGCTTACGCAATCCTCCAATATCGGAGTCTGCACATCAGTTTCCATAGTAAGTATGTCAGGAGAGTTCGCAAGTTCCTCCGACAGAGCATATGCCTCAGACATAAACGAAGACACATTCTTAGCAATCAGTTCGTTCTCAGCCTGACTGTCCTTCCTGATTTGATTTTGAAAAGCCCTGTATGATGTAATACCAAGCACACAAAGAATTGTAAGTGCAAGTATGCCCATTACAAGCAATATTGGTCTTAAAAATTGATTAAGTATTTTGGCATTCTTATTTTCTTTCATTCTACATCTTCCTTTAATAATACATCTAAGCAGTTTTGCTTAATTTATCCTACGCCTCATAATCCATACACACTCGTGATTTGGTAAATGGTCTCACCTTACCGTCTGCAACCGCAACATGCTCAGGATGAACTGCATATCCCTTTAGTGCACTCTCATCTTCAAAACTCGAATCAAGCATAAGGTCTGCATTGGAGCTTTCCAATCCATATATATTGACCGTAATATCAATAAGCCCCGGTATCTTCCCCTTTAAACCTTCCAAGCCTTCCTTTATTTCTTTTTTAGCGCTTTCCCTTTCCGACTCCGAAAGTTCATCTTTTAGCTGCCAGAGTATAATATGTTTTACCATTCTTTAACACCTCCCAAGTGCATAAAATACCTTATATATTTTATCATACATGAAACAATTTTACCATATCATAATAATTTATTCTTTCACTTTTAAAATGCGAACTGACTGTTGTACAAATCGGCGTAGAATCCGTTTGCTGCAAGGAGTTCGGTATGAGTTCCGCTTTCCACGATGTCACCGTCTTTCATTACGAGGATGCAGTCTGCATCTCGTATGGTAGATAAGCGGTGTGCGATTACGAAACTGGTTCTGCCTTTGGTGAGGTTATGCATACCTCTTTGTATTCTTGCTTCGGTTCTTGTATCTACACTTGAAGTTGCTTCATCAAGTATGAGTATCGGACTGTTGGCAAGCACAGCTCTTGCTATGGTAAGAAGCTGCCTTTGTCCCTGTGATACGTTAGTCGCATCCTCGTTTAGCTCGAAGTTGTAGCCATCCGGAAGTGTGGATATGAAGTGGTGCGCATGTGCTGTCTTAGCCGCTGCGATTACCTCCTCATCGGTTGCATCTTCACGACCGAATCTTATATTTTCCATAATTGAACCCTTAAAGAGCCAGGTGTCCTGAAGTACCATTCCAAATGCCGAGCGAAGCTCACGTCTGTTAAAGTCCTTAACATTATGTCCGTCAACTTTAATTGCTCCGCCGTTTACATCATAAAAACGCATCAAAAGCTTAACCATGGTGGTCTTGCCTGC
>JAFTFE010000036.1 GCA_017449765.1 Lachnospiraceae bacterium
AAGATTTACTGAAGGGTGAAGTCTTAAACCTCCCTTGTAAGGTCCGATAGCGTTATTGAACTGTACTCTGAAACCTCTGTTTACCTGTACATTTCCGTTATCATCTACCCAAGGAACTCTGAACATAATCTGACGGTCAGGTTCAGTAATTCTCTCCAGGATTGCAAGCTTACGATACTTCTCCTCATCCTGCTCAATAACCGGACGAAGTGTGCTAAGTACCTCAGTTACTGCCTGGATAAACTCCGGCTGGTCGCCATCTCTTGTCTTAACTTTTTCTAATACCTCATCAACATATGACATTTTTATTTTCCTCCCTAGAAAATGTATTTCGGTTTTTCAGCACAAACCGTTATTGCCATTATATTACAGCCGTTTTTGAATGTAAAGAAAAATATACTTATTAATATGATTTTTCTATGTTATCAATTTATAAAAACATAGCCATATATAGTGGTAATGTTATTTTTTTATCACACTTTCCAACGTTTCCATTAATAAGCTTATAACCATATGGTATCTCTTCCTTTTTCAAAACATTATCAAGTGATTTTGAACGACTCCTGCCGGATTTGACCTCAACCGGCACAGCCCCGTCAACTGTTTCCATAAAGAATTCTATTTCAAATGTTGATGCCTCATCCTTCCTAAAATATAATTCCTCATGTCCGTTTTTAGTAAGAATATCGGCTATAAGCGCCTCATACATACTTCCCTTGGAAAAATCATTATAATTATCAGGATGAAATAATCTTTCCTTTATGGAATAATCAAACATACTTACATACAATCCAATATCTGAAGCATACAACCTAAAGTTCCCAACATCTCTTGATTCTTTAAGCGGCAACTTATATCCCTTTAAATTATATACCGGCTTTACAAGATACGCACCCACAAGCCAGTCAATGCTTGAACCATATTTTCTGCTTGTCCCGCCTTTTTCAACCACAGAATACTTAAATTTATGATTATCCTTCGTAAGTTGTTCAGGTAAAGAAAAATAACATTTTTCTGCTTTTGTTTTTATATCCGCATTTGCATAATGAGCTATGTCATATCTATAGTCATTCAAGATATCGCGCTGTTTTTTATCTGCTTTTCTCAAATCATTTTCTTCTAAGAAAATATTTAAAACCTCCGGCATACCTCCAAGTACATTATACAGCCTCAAAAGTTCCATTATTTTGTCATGAATTGCAAAAGGAACAGGTTCAAGCTTTTCAAAGCATTCTCTTATCTTTTCAATTATTTCTTCGCTTACATTTGATGCTATCAAAAATTCAAAAAAGCTAAGCGGATACATATCAAGATATGAAACTGCACCAACAGGATAAGAAGATGGTCTTTTATAATCTATTCCAAGCATAGATCCTGACGCTATAACATCATATCTTTTATCATCATTCCAAAATTTAAGTGATGTAATGGCTTCAGGGCACTCTTGTATTTCATCCAAAAATATTAATGTATCTCCCGGTATTAGCTCCGCTCCGGTTACATATAAAGATATATTCATAAGCAAAGTCTTTGTATCCAAATCACCTTCAAAAATCTTCTTATATGAAGGGTTTTTTAGAAAATTAATGGTTATACAGGATTTATATTCATTTTTACCAAAATACTCTATCAGATAAGTCTTTCCTATTTGTCTTGCTCCCCGTACCAAAAGACATTTGTGTGATTTATTTTCTTTCCATTCCTTTAATTTTATCTCTGCACTTCTTTTTAACATAATAATAGTCTCCCCTTTAGGCTAACCTCTTATTAATATAATTTATTACGGCATTTAAAGTTTTAATTATATTAAAACTCACAAAAATATGCACAGACGCATATTTTTACCCACCAAAAATCTGCATCTGTGCATATTTTATCACTTTTTTATTTTAAAGTAAATATAACATTTATTGAATTTTTTCCTTCTCAAGTCCTCTGCTTAAGGTTCTTGAATCCTCGCGCCAATATCTGCATCTGTGCTTGACGCACGTCGAAAAAACAATCTGCGTCTTGGTCTTTCCGAATCTCTGAAGTTCGACTATAAAATGATCAAGCTCTGTAGTAGTCGGGAATCTCACCTCAATAAGCATTGAATAATCGCCGGTAACACAGTTGCACTCGATTACATTTAAAACCCCGTCTATGTACTCGTAGAATTCTTCTCTTTGTGCCGGCTCAACCTGTAAATTAATAAAAGCCTTTACATAATGTCCCATAGCCTCAGGATTAAGTCTTGTAGTAAACCCTTCCAAAACTCCCTCATCAAGCATCCTGTCAATTCTTGTACCTACCGCAGTCGGTGAAAGAAAAACCTGCTCCGCAATATCCTTAAGAGAAGTCCTTGCATTGTCCTGCAGGATTTCAAGTATCTTCTCATCCACCTCATCCAGTTTATAATAAATCAATTCTCTCTTTTCCATTATCCAGCTCCTTAACTCTAATTCGAAATAATCTGAATTACCTATAAGACTATTACCCGCAAATTATCTTATAGGTAAAAACAGCAGTCATCCCAACAGACACAATGCTCATTGCACCATCTCGCCTGACAGCTCGATATTTTTCTCGTCAATGTGCAATAATACACGCATGATGCTACCTTTCATCGTATTGTACCATAATGCGCAAAAAAACGGAACCCTTTCGGATTCCGTTTTTTGACATATGCTGAATGTGTGTAAGTAATTCGTAAAATTTGCACTAGGGAGACGAATAAACTAACACTATGTGATTATTTTAACAAATTAAATTTATTCGTCAATAATTGCAAAGCCTTTCGATTGTTTCACACAAAATCTATTTTTTTCACTTGGGAAAACAAAGTCAAAACCTTTTTTGACTTGTTTTTTTTAATTAAAACTTTCCATGAGAGCCATGATAGCCACCACCAGATGAATGTGATATGGAACCGCCGCCGGAGCTGCTCGTCTGCTTTGGCGTCTTTTTAACATTACTGTACAGGAACTGATCGGTCGCACTACTCAGCAAAATACCTGCCGCAACTCCTGCTGCCACTTTTCCTGCCGTACCATTAGCTCCATTATTAGTTAAACCATTTCTCATATCATTTCCGGTAACATTTGCATTAACCAGATAGCTTCTTGCTGCAGGCTGTGTATGTACACTTTTAAGAGTAGCCTTTTGACCACTCATTATAAGAAGCGCTATTACAAATCCTACAATAAATGATATAGGTATGGCAGCAATTCTCTTCATCTGATATTTCTTCAGGTAATTCTCAACTTGATTTGCATACTCATCAAAAGCGTTATAATAATTGCCTGCTGACAAATCACTTAGAATTGCTTCACCTATAGCATCCGTCTTGGTATATGAGAAAATCTTCTGTGCACCTTTCTTTTCGCTTTTGCTATGTGCTGTTATTGCCCAGTCTCTGTCTTCCATACTCAGAAGAATACTTACACCACTGTCAGTCTTGCCCATACCGAATCCATTTGATGTAAAGAAATCATTTGCGTATTTATTAGGATCGGTATAGCCTATCGTATCAACTGTAACAATAATTACATCGCATTTATACTTACTGCTTATCTTCGCAAGCTTATCCTCTAGCTGTCTCTCCTCGCTGTCCGTAAGCAAGTCTGCATCATCGGTTACTCTTGATGTTCCGTTACTGCTATCCGCATAAGAAGGCACATAAGGAACAAAGATAAATAACATTAAAACAAATGTCAGTAAAGCTAAAATTTTCTTC
>JAFTFE010000037.1 GCA_017449765.1 Lachnospiraceae bacterium
CCATATGGAATGCCGCCGCAGGGAATGCCGCCACAGGGAATGCCACCGCAGGGACAAGCGCCACAGGGAATGCCACCACAGGGAGTGCGCCCGAACAATGTACCGCCAATGATGGGACAGACGCCGCAGGGACAGGCGCCACAGGGAATGCCACCACAGGGAGTGCGTCTGAACAATGTACCGCCAATGATGGGACAGGCACCGCAGGGACAAGCGCCGCAGGGAATGCCACCGCAGGGAGTGCGCTCGAACAATGTACCGCCAATGATGGGACAGGCACCGCAGGGACAGGCACCGCAGGGACAAGCACCACAGGGAATGCCGCCGCAGGGAGTGCGCCCGAACAATGTACCGCCAATGATGGGACAGGCGCCGCAAGGACAAGCGCCACAGGGAATGCCACCGCAGGGAATGCGTCCAAACAATGTACCGCCAATTATGGGACAGGCACCGCAGGGACAAGCACCACAGGGAATGCCGCCACAGGGAGTGCGTCCGAACAATGTACCACCAATGATGGGACAGGCGCTGCAATCAAATATTAATCAGAATATAACGACACAGTCTGAGATAAAAGATGAACTCAAAGCTGAGATAGAAGATAAATTAGAGGTTAAGGAAGGAGATTCAAAACCGATAGAGACACCTGAGACCAAACCGGAAGAAACAAAACCACAAGATGTACCTACATCGGTATCTATGGCTGATTTAAAGCAGGATGAGCCTGTTCCGAGTCCTGTACAGCCGGTACCAACACCGGTACAGCCGGTACCAACACCGGTACAGCCAACACCGATGCAGCCAACACCGGCACCAACACCAATGCAGCCGACACCGATACCTACATCTCCATCTGCTCCTACTATGATGGGAGGTCTTGCAGGACAGCTTGGTGAGAAACCTATACCTCATTTGGTAAGGAAAAAGACCGGTGAGGTAATTAATATTACAAAACCGGAATTTACCATAGGTAAGTCTCAGTCGAATGCAGATTATACAATAGAAGAAAATCCTGCCATAAGCAGAGTGCATTGTATTATTGTGCAGAAGAATGGTGTAAATTACATAAAGGATAATAATTCAACCAATCACACATATATTAATGACGAGGAGCTTGAACCACAGAAAGAAGTATTGCTTAAGCACAAGACTGTTATAAAAATGGGTGATGAAGAATTCACATTTTTACTTAGGAAAGAATAAAGATATTCAGGATAGGAGAAAAGTATGAGGTACATAGCAGCTTATCATACTGATGTTGGATTAACCAAGAAGACCAATCAGGATTCACTTGGGATAAAGGTAGTTGAGACAAAATACGGTCAGGCAGCATTCGGCATAGTCTGTGACGGTATGGGTGGATTAGCTAAGGGTGAGCTTGCCAGCAAAGAGGTTATACTTGCTTTTTTAAACTGGTTCGACAGAGTATTTATAGAAGATGTGAAAAATGACGACTTTAGCGAACTTAAACTCAATGGGCAATGGGACAATATAATTCAGAATCAGAACAGAAGATTGGGTGAGTACGGAAAAGAACATCATTTTCAACTTGGAACAACAGTGTCAGCTATATTGATGTTTCAAGACAAATATTATATCGTACATGTCGGAGACAGCCGTATATATCAGTTGACGGGCAATAATGTATATCTGCTTACCAATGATCAGACCTTTATTGCAAGAGAAATCGCTGCAGGAAGAATGACACCTGAACAGGCAAAGACGGATCCAAGAAGGAGTGTTTTGCTTCAATGCGTAGGGGCATCAGATATTGTAAAACCTGATTTTGCGAGTGGAACTATAATGTCTGATACAATCTATATGATATGCTCAGATGGTTTCAGACATCAGATTACGGAAGATGAAATGTTACAGAAGATAGGACCTATGAATGCTGTCGATGAGAAAAAGATGAGGCAGGGGTGTGTATTCCTGACTGAATTAGTTAAGAAGAGACAGGAGTCGGATAATATAACAGTGGGACTTTTGAAGACTGTACAATAAGCAGGTAAAGTTATGGGAAGGAATTGTAATGACTAAGGAAGGAACCGTACTTGATGGGAAATACGAGATATGGAAGGAAGTCGGACGGGGAGGAATGTCTATAGTTTATCTCGCCAGAGATAATCGACTTAATAAGCAATGGGCTGTCAAAGAAATAAAAAATGATGGTTCAAAATCCTCTAAGACACTTTTAAAAGGACTTGAGAGAGAGGCTAACATATTAAAAAATGTTGACCACCCCGTATTACCTCGTATAGTAGATATTATTAATCAAAGAGGAACTATCTATGTAGTTATGGACTTCATAGAGGGCGAGACGATAAGCGACAGGCTAAAGAAGGAAGGTGCACAACCCCAGGATCTGGTGGTTGAATGGGGCATACAGCTTGCCGGTGCTTTAGATTACCTTCACAATATGAATCCGCCTGTTATCTATCGTGATATGAAGCCTTCGAATGTTATGATTAAGCCGGAAGGCGGAGTGAAGCTTATAGATTTTGGTACGGCCAAGGAATATGATGTCGAGAATAACGCTGATACAACTGCGCTCGGAACCAGAGGATATGCTGCGCCTGAGCAGTTTGGCGACAAACAGGGACGTGGAATATATAACACCGATGCAAGAACGGATATATATAACCTTGGTGCAACTCTCTACCATATAGTCACGGGAAGTAATCCTTGTGATCCGCCTTATGGTGTGCACCCAATCAGGGAAATGAATCCTTCATTATCATCCGGCCTTGAGAAGATACTTCTTAAATGTACCGAGGATGATCCGGCCAAAAGATATCAGAATTGTTCTGAGTTAATATATGATTTGGAACATTACACAGAATTAGATGACTCGTATAAGAAAAAGAATAAGAGAAAACTTGCTGCATTTATTACAACGACGGTTTTGACTGTTGCGGCGGGAATTACTGCTTATATCGGATATTCCGGTCTTCAGAGTATAAAACTTAATAATTATAATACATATATAGAAGAAGGTAACGAAGAACTCTCGGGTGAAAATAAAAACTATGCAGAAGCAGCTAAGATATATCGTGAAGCTTTTGAATTGGACGGAAGGTCGGCAGAGGCTTATGTAAAATACATACAGACGTATATTGATGCTTCTCATGAATTGAGAGAAGACGGATCTACACCGCTTAAATTAGAAGATGGATTAAATGTAATAGCCAACAGGATAAAAGAAGGTTATGCCGGTGTTGATAAGAATGATGAAGTCTTATATAAGATGGGCATAACATATTTTGATGAGCTTAAAGATTATAAGACTGCCAATAAGTATTTTAAGATGGTTGATGAAGACGACAAGGATTATGGAAAATTAGTATATTACTATGAAGCTGTATCGGATTATCTGTCGAGTACAAGTATAAACGAAGATGAATTGATAGAAAAGATAGATGATTTTGCCAAGTATAATCAGACCGGATTCACCAATCAGAATGAGGACAAATTCATTAACTATAAGACAATCGGCCAGGTATATGCGACATATATAACATCTGATGGTGTTGCAGAAAAGGCAGAAGAGATAATGACTCAGGCGATGAGTGATCTTGAAGAATGCGATAGTTCCGGAACAGAAATAGATGTAAATGATTACTATTATATATATAATGATAATCTTATTGTTATATATGAACAGCTTGCGAAAACGGCAGAAAGCGATTTGGAAAAACATTCAAATTATGAGATGGTTATAACCTATTGTGAGGATTATCTTCTTATATTAGATATAAAGGTAGAAGAAAATGGGGAAATGACCTATGGCGGAACGAGTGATAATGTATTCAATACAAGCTACTATAATAAAATGATGAAGATAGCATATTGTTATGAAGAGCTTGGTGAGTATGATAACGCAACAGCCACATATAAGAAATTAGAGTCCGTATTTGGAACCAATAATGTACTTAGCAATAAGATTTATGCGGAACATTTGGATTACATATATTCTTATTGTGAGGATAAAAATCAGGATCCGGCTAATTGGTCATCGGTCTGTCCGGGCGAATTGGCAGATTTACTTGAAGTCTATGAAGAAGGTTCCAAAGTTCCTTCTATAGACAGTAACAAGACTTGGAAGAAACGAAATGAAACGGTGGCTGCACTTGCAAGCGGAAGTATGAACATTCAGGATGAAACGTCAGATGAGGATACGGAAGCAGAGTCGGACATTGAAGAAACAAGTGAAGAGATTGGAGAGTGATTGCTATGGAAAATATTTATCAAATATGTTTTTATGGCGGTCTGATACTCGCCATAATCCTGCTTATTGTATCAATTATATTATTTGTTGTATTCAAGATACCGAAGGTAATAGGAGATCTGACAGGCAGAACTGCTAAGAGAGAGATTGAGCAGAAGAAAAAAGGAAGAAAAAATACTCCAAGTGAAGTCTCCAGAGCAGAGCAGAATAAGTATTATAATCAGAGTTCCGGTAAGATAAAAATACGAGAATCAGCTACAAATGATGAGATAGATAAGGACCCTGTAAAATCTAATGTTATAGCCCCGGAACGTGAGACAGACATATTACGACCGGAAGATTTGGATGAGGATGCTACAGCAGTCTTGGATTCTGTTGACAATGAAGAAGAAACGATGGTTTTGGAATCGTCTGATGAAGAAGAAACCGACGTACTCACACAAGGCGGAGTCGGAGATGACAGCCCAACCGATGTACTCACACAGGGTGGAGTCGGAGATGACAGCCCAACTGACGTACTCACACAGGGCGGAGTCGGAGATGACTCGCCAACCGATGTACTTACACAGGGTGGAGTAGGAGATGACAGCCCGACCGATGTACTCATACAGGGTGGAGTAGGAGATGACAGCCCGACCGATGTACTCACATCGGATGAGGATGAGGAAACAACCATATTATCGGCAGAAAGCGAAAAAGAGACAACAATACTTTCCACTGATAATAATATAAGCACAGAGGATAAAGATTACGTATACAATATCGTGATAATAAATACAGATGAAAGCTTATAGAAAATAAAATAACACGGATTAAGGAAGGAGAAGGTAGAATGGAAAAACTTTGGAATAATTCAAGCAAGTTGTACAAAGTAATAGCAATTGTTCTTACTCTTATTATGGTTGTTACTCCGCTTTATATACATTTTAATAAGAGGTATGATGCGAAGGCGGCTGCACCAATTTCATTATGTGCTGTTTATCAATATGATGATGGCGGTGTACCAACATGGGCTATATTAGAGGATGAGATAGCAAAATCAGACAATAGTGTGCAATATGGTATCTGGGTTGATGATTTTTCAGATGGGATTACAAAAATTTATTATACTACAAACGGATCAGATGAACAATATTTAGATATTTCATCAACTACACAAAATGTAATAGAAGTAGCGGCAGAAGCTGATACATCGAATTATAAGGTTACAAAATATGATGATGGAGAAGGAATACATATTCTAGATGAAGCAATTCCTTTTCCTAAGCTTATCAGGGACAATAACCCTATTTTAGGTTTAAGTGTAGCAGCTACTGTTAACGGAACAGATTTTGCCGGAAATGTTATAAACTGCAAATCAGGTGATGTGCTTGAGATTACCATAACTACAGGTTATGATTTGACAGGACTAAATATATTTGGAACAAATGTTACTGATCTTCCTGATACATATGAGGGCGGAAATTATGATACAGACTACGTAAGAACATATAGATATACATATACGTTTAGTGGTTCTTCTAATGAAGTGTATACAAATAAAGATATTATAGCATATGATACTAAAAATCCATCAGGTGTGACTATATCATGCAGCAGTCTTATATATGATATAAACAAACCTGTGATAACAGAAGATATTACTCCTCCGGCTACAGGATATACTTCCGGAGAAACATATACAAATTATACCTACAAATATAAAATAACATCCGGAGTGGATGATATTTCCCAAGAGTCGGAGCTTGAAGAAGCATATTATGTTATAAGCGGGGCTAAAGAAGTAACGGATAATGGCAGAGTTGATTTAAATGTACCGTCAGGTGCCAAAGAGTTTACAGGTAATATTCCGGTTCCTGTTTCAAAGACTAACAGTGGAACAACTATTGAATTTCATGCAAAAGATAAGGCGGGGAATGAAAATACAAAAAGTATAAAAATAATTATAGATGATACTCCTCCGACTAATCCGGAAGTTAAGTATTTAAGAGGCGGAGATGAAATCTCTGCACATTCGGGTACATATTATCTAAAACCAGACGATACAATAAAAATCACCACAAGTGATAATTTCAACTTGAAAGAATTTAAAATTTACGATGGGACTACTTATAATGAAAATGATGTGCTTTGGAACAATGATAATATAAATGACACATTAGAAGAATATTCCGCTCGTCTGTATGAATTGTATAATAAAGCTACAGCGGCAGATTTATCTGATGGAAGTTATAATCTGGGAATTCGTGCATATGATTGGGCGAAAAACGGTCCGAACTATAGCTATAGTGATAGCCCTGCATCCTTTACCATAGATGGTACTGATCCACAGCAAGATGGTGATGTTGAACTTTGGTATATGGAAACCGGTATTTTGCATCAGGTCACATCGGATATGTTGGACTCCGGTAATGTTTTTTGCTATAATTCACAAAAATATGGTGGTTTGGAATATAGGGTTAAAATAGATGAGACAAATTTTAATGCCAATACGGATATATATTTAAAGAGTAGCAACAATTCTGATAGTATAACCGGTTTTTATTCTGATGGTGGATATTATAATCATTCTATACCTGTTGCAAATGCAACTTTGCAGCCTGTCGGCGAAGCTGTTGAATACACAATATATGTGGTAGATTATGCCGGCAATGATTTGACAATAACCGGATTACCTAAGATATGCGTGGTAGATACGGATATAAGATTCTCTGATTTGAGTTTGAAAGATTCCGATGGACATTCTATTGCAACTGATGAGGAAAGTCTTGCAAGTATAAGTCAGTATTCAAATAAAGTTTATACTTTATCGGTAACGGTAAAATCAGGATTTGAATTGTCAACCATAAGTTTAAAATATGATGATACCTATACAAAAACATTAACAGAAGGTACTGACTTTAATGACAGTACGGAGGAATATACTAATCTTTATTATGCTGAGGTGGAATTTAAGATTCCTGCTGAGGAATTAGGCGAGCTTGCAAATAAGAGATTTAACGGTATGCAGTTATATGCAGAAGATACTAGCGGAGAACATATGAGTGTAGACATTCCACTACGTATGTATGATTCAACCAAGCCAATAGTTAGAAAAACAGATGAGACAAAGATAACAACAGATACTATTTGGCATCAATCGGTTAACTTGTCTTTTGCCATATTATCAGGTACTGAGGGGGAAAATGAATCACCACTTGATACAGCAGGTTATACCATCTCAGGTTCAAATGATAATGATAGTAAGACTTATACCCCATCCGGACCTAAGATTACAGATACAGTATCCATCCCTGAATCTAATAGTATAAATGGTACAGTCATTAGATTTAATGCAACGGATAAAGCGACGAATATTATGTCAGGAATGACGGATGATCCTATTTCCTTCACCTTCAAGGTTGATGCTACCAAGCCTGTCATCAATTCCTTGACAGCAGCGGGAAATGCCGCAAATGCATTACCTTTGTCCGGTGATCCTGAGATTGCGATGAATATCAGTGATAACCTCACTTTAGACACTGCTGAATTTAGTATAACTCTTCCTGATGGTACAGTTAAGGTTTATAGCTGTAGTGGTGTAACAGGAGAGCAGCAGAATATATCGGTTGTAAAAAGTTATACGCTTTCCCGGATTCTTGGCTCAAATCCTGCTGATGGTCAGTATAAGATTAAGCTTACCGTAAATGATAAAGCCCATAATCCTGCATCAAAAGAAATAACATTTGTATTGGATAATACACTGCCGGTATTTACTGCGGATATTGTAAGCGGTACATCAGGCAAGAATAACGGATTTTATAATACTGCTGTTAAGGTTAAGCTTACTGTGAAAGATGCCAACTTTAACGCTGATAAGATAAGTGTTACTGACAATGGCTCTGAGGTAGCTCTCGATGGCGATTGGACTTTAGATAACGATGTTTATACAGCTACGGTTACAGTTGATAAGGACGCCGAGGGCTCGCACAACATTAAGATAAGCGGTTCCGACAATGCAGGAGTTGAAGGTGTATCTAAGAATGTTTCTTTTACTGTTGATAAGACGATTCCTGAGGTTTCACTGAGTGTAAACGGAAGTACATACACTGAGGATATGGGCGTTAAATTATTCACTGATACGGTAGTTGTTAAAGCTTATGTAAGTGATACCAATGAAGATTTGGAAGATTTAAGAATAAAGGTAACCAAGACTGTGCCGGGACAGCAGGCTGTTACTTATGAATATACAGCTACATCAGAGAGAGAGTTTACTTATACTGATGAAGCTGATTATACCATTAACTTTATTGCGGTAGATAAGGCTAATAATCAAAGCGATGTAAGAACGGTGAGATTCAAGATAGATAAAACTTTACCGGTATTTGATGCTTCGATTATAAGTGGTACATCCTCAAAGAATAATGGATATTATAATACTGCCGTTAAGGTTAAACTTACGGTAAACGAAGAAAATTTCAGTGCAGATAATATCATTGTTACTGATAATGGCACGGAAATAACTGTTGATGATGGATGGTCGAAAGAGGACGGAGTATATGCAGCGACAGTTACTGTTGCTGATACTGCTGAAGGTATTCATAATATAAAAATCAGTGGAGTGGATATTGCAGGACTTGAAGGAGTTTCTAAGAAAATATCATTTACCATTGATAAGACAGTACCTGAAGTTGAACTTACCGTAAATGGAAGTATATACCTTGAGAATATGGGAGTTCAGTATGAGAGCGGAACTGTTACTGTCAAGGCGGCTGTTAAAGATACTAATGAGGATTCGGAAGATTTGAGAATTCAGGTTATAAAGACTGTACCGGGACAGAAGACAACTTCTACTGAATATATTTCGACTGCATTCAGGGAATTTACATATACTGATGAAGCAGATTATACTATTAATTTTATAGCAGTAGATAAAGCCGGTAATTCAAGTGTGGTAAGAACTGCAAGATTCAATATAGATAACACAGCTCCGGCACTTGAAGCTGATATTGTCAATGGCACATCTGTAAAGAATAATGGTTTTTATAACTCGGCAGTACAGGTTAGACTTTCGGTAAAGGAAGATAACTTTAATGCAGATGAAATGGTCGTTACGGATAATGGTAGTGAGATTGCACTTGATGGCGGCTGGACATTAAAAGACGGCATACGTACAGCTACAGTTACAATTCCGGAAACCTCCGAAGGTACTCATAATATTAGAATAAGCGGAGTTGATAAAGCAGGTGTAAAGGGTGTTTCCAATGATGCTTCATTTACTATTGATAAGACAATCCCTGAGGTGGAATTAAGTTTAGACGAAAATCCATATAATGAGAGCATGGGAGTTCAATACAGGCATGGTAATGTTGTCATCAGGGCATCTGTAAAGGATACAAACGAGGATGCAGGAGACTTAAGAGTACAGGTTATAAAGACTGTACCGGGACAGGAGACAACGATTTCCGAATACTATCCTACATCTGACAGAGAATTTATTTATACTGATGAGGCAGAGTATGCAATTAATTTTGTAGCTGTGGATAAAGCAAATAATCAAAGTGTGGTTAGAACTGTAAGATTTATTATAGATACAACAGCACCTGAACTTGATATCAATTTAATTGCGGGTACATCCGGCAAACAAAATAACTGTTATAATTCAGATGTTGTTGTAAGACTTACGTGTGTAGATAATAATTTGAATCCTGACTCGTTATTTGTTACCGATAATAACTATCCGATAAATGTTAATTGGACAGCTGATGGTTCAAGCTATTATGCGGACGTTACATTTTCATCTGAAGGTGAGCATACTGTCGTGGTTAGTGCGTCAGATAAATCGGGAACATCGGGAGCTGCAAAGCAGATACAGTTTATAATTGATAAGACGGCACCAACTGTTGCACTCCTGTTAAATGGAGGAACTATTTATAATGAGAGTATGGGAACTCTTAATCTGACCGGACCGGCTAATATAAATATATCTGTAACAGATAATAATGATGATCTTGAAGATTTGAGAGTTCAGGTAATTAAAACTGTACCGGATTCAGAGACAATAACTACAGAATATATGCCGACTTCAAATAGATTATTAAGTTTTTCGGATGAGGCGGATTATGTCATTAACTTATATGCAGTTGACCGGGCTAATAATCAAAGTGTTATAAGGACAATAAGTTTTCGTATTGATACAACTGCACCGACACTTACCATTTCAGGAGCCGATGGAGGAACATCTTCAAATGCGGTATCGGTAGGTTTCAACATTACTGAAAGCTTCTGGCAGGATGCAACAGGTACTGTAACTATTTACAGAAAGGCAGGAGACGGTCAGGAGGAAGCGCTTTATAAGACTCTTACCATAACGCCTAATCAAAGAGTGTTTACTCTGTCGGAGCTTCTCTCCGATACAGGTGTGTATAGATTTGAATTCGAAGCAAGAGACAGAGTCGGACATACTACAAAGACGGAACAATCTATTACGGTTGATAGAAATAAACCTGAGATAAAACTTACAGGTGTAAATAATTATGATGTCACGGATGGATTTGTAAATGTATCGGTTACTGTATCGGATGAGTTCTTCTCAAGTAAGACTGTATCTGCAACGGGAACTGTCATAAGGCCTGATGGAACGAAAAATGCAGTAAGATTTTCTCCGTTCCTTGCATCAGGTAATCCTACAACCATTGAGCAGACTTTCTCTGAGGATGGTATATATGACATCACAATCCTGTCAAGAGATATAGCAGGTAATGAGTCTTCTTACAGCGTTCATTTTACTATAGATACTACGGCGCCTGTTATCAAGGATTTATCGGAATTTGACGGAAAGACCTTTAATTCTATTGACCTTGATTTAGATCTTGATGAGTTTGTATCCGATCTTACCGTATGTAATGTGCGTATGTACTTAAACGGTAGTGAATATGACGGTGTTTCAGATATTGAAGATGGTTCATATACGCTGCTTATAACTGCTGAGGATGAGCTTGGACATAAGAGCGAGCAAAGCGCAACTTTCGTACTTGACACTAAAGCACCGGTATTCATTGTAACAGGTGTTGAAGATGGAGATGTTAAAGAAGAAAATTACGACATCGAGATTTCATTACAGCTTGATGAGGATATGCTTACAAGTGTTAAGTTAAATGACAAAGACGTACTTCTTAGTAACAATAATAAGACAGCCACTCTCAAGGTAACCGACAGAGGAGTATATGAACTCTATATGGCGGCTGTTGACCCTGCCGGAAATGAGGCTGAACAGACCATAAGCTTTGTATATGGTGATGAAGAAATGGCGGAAGCGGCAGCGGAAGCTGATTCAGTAATTAAGACTGAAGGTAAATCAGCGAGATGGTGGTTGTGGATTATAGCCGCAGCAGCAATCCTGGGCGGAGGCGGATTCATATTTATTCTGCTCAAGAGAAGAAAGAGTGAGTAAATTATCCAATATATAAAGAATGAGAGGACGGAGTTTCTTCGTCCTCTTGCTTTTTTATTATAAGAAATAATTTGTGTTATTATTTTATAGGTGTTATAATTTCACGAGAAAGAGGTTTTATTATTAAATCCGAAAAGAGGAAAAATATGTTTACTGCGGTAGTGTTTGATATGGACGGTGTTATATTTGATACCGAGAAACTATACAGAAGATTTTATATGCAGGAAGGACTGTCGCGTGGAGTCCCTGAGGATGTAATGACACGTGCATGTGAAGCTGTGGCAGGCGGGACTAAGTTCGACAATAAACCAAGATTTGAGGCCATAGTCGGAAGGAATATAGAGTATCTGTCATTTCGCGACAGGGTTATGGAAAATTTTGAGGATTATGTCACGACATATGGTGTCGAGCTAAAGGATGGAGTTGTCGAGACGTTGGATTATTTAAAATCAAAGAATATAAAGATCGCTCTTGCAACTTCGACTATGGAATCACGTGCGAGAAAGTATCTTAAGACAGATAATATGGATACATATTTTGATAAGCTTATCTTTGGGGATATGGTTGAGCACAGCAAACCCGATCCTGATATATATCTGAAAGCATGTAAGGCGCTTGATGAAGAACCGGAGAATGCAATAGCAGTTGAAGATTCTATAAATGGTATTGTGTCAGCAGGCAGAGCCGGTATGTATCCGGTTATGGTGGTGGATTTGATTCCGCCAAATGACACAATAAGGGAATATGCAAAGCAGATTTATTATAATATGAGAGAACTGATGAAGCTGATATAATTATTACCATGTGTAGTAAATTATTAAAATACGGACATGTGAAAATATAATTAATAATATAGATTAGGAGGATTACTATAATATGAACTTGTTAATTGTTATTTTAAAGAAAGCTAATCTGATAGATGAAATTTGTAAGGAACTTGCGGAAAATGGCGTACACGGCGGTACTATAATAGATGGCGTTGGTATGGCAAGTATTATAGAGAAGATGGATGACCTTCCGATGTTCTCTATGCTTCGTTCGATACTTGCGGATGATGATGAGAATGAAACGGTAAAGACAATGCTCTTTGTCATGGATGATGATGAACTTGTTAAAGCGAGAAAGACTATCAGAGATGTGGTTGGCTTGGATGAACCAAATACAGGTATTATGTTTGCTGTGCCTGTAACTTTTGTAGAGGGGCTTGGTGCATAAGATATGAAGCTTAATACACTCACTTATATGGCTATAATGCTTCTTGCAGCTCTTATAGCCGGAAAGATTGTTAAAAAACTGAAGCTTCCTAATGTGACGGGATATCTGGTAATCGGACTTTTGATAGGACCGCATTGTTTGAATATTATAACTGATGACTGTCTTGCACATGTGTCGATTATTTCAGAGGTTGCACTTGGCTTTATAGCATTTTCAATCGGTGCGGAATTCAGGATAAAATTCTTACGAAAAATTGGTAAAACTCCTGTTGTGGTTGGTATTACTGAAGGACTTGGAGCGGTAATTGCAGTAGATACAATTATGCTTATATGCGGTTACGATGTGACATTTGCATTGGCTATGGGGGCTATAGCATCTGCGACTGCTGCGGCATCTACCCTTATGATAGTTAAGCAATATAAGTCCAAAGGCCCGGTAACCCAGACTCTGCTTCCCGTGGTTGCTATAGATGATGCAGTAGCGCTTATGGCATTTGGTATTTCTATGGCTGTTGCTAATGTAATAGTTTCAAAGGGAAATGTATCTGTGGGTAAGCTTTTGCTTAAGCCTTTCATAGAGTTGGCAGGAGGGCTTGCGTTCGGCGCCGTACTTGGATTGATTATGGCTATACTTGTTCATTTTTATACCGGCCGAGGCAACAGACTTGCTATTACCGTAATGATGATATTTTTATGTCTTGGGATATCGGATATTGCAGGATTTTCTTCACTGCTTGCATGTATGATGCTAAGCCTTGTATTCGTTAATCTGTCTAAGAATTCCGATAAGATATATGAGCCTGTTGACAGGATTACACCACCTATATATATGATGTTTTTCATTATATCCGGTGCGTCGCTCGATGTAACTGTTATTGCTTCTGTTGGGGTTGTTGGGCTGATATATGTAGTTGGAAGGATAGCAGGTAAGGCGCTTGGCTCCGCCTTTGGTGCAAAGATTTCCAAGGCTCCGAAAGAAGTAGTTAAATGGCTTGGTCTAACTCTTATTCCACAGGAGGGTGTTGCAATCGGTCTTGCGACTTCGGCAGCAAAATCACTGCCTGAATATGGCAATAAAATTAGAACAATCGTTTTGTGTGGAGTTGTAATATTTGAACTTATCGGACCTGTCGTCACGAAGACTGTCCTAAAAAAAGCAGGAGAGATAAACGCATAAACAGCCTGTTTCAAGCATATATTTTAGAGTAGTAAATATATTATTATGTGGAGGCGGTTTATTTGACAAGGTCTTATAAAATCATAGGTGTACTAAGATCTTTGATAGTTGCTTACGTAGTGACCGGTGTTATGCTTATTATACTTGCATTTGCCATGTATAAGCTTGGACTTAGTGAGGATAGAGTGAACTTTTTTATAACATTGGTTTACATACTCTCTTCGGCTATAGGAGGTATAGTAATAGGCAAATCTATGAAGGAAAAAAAGTATATGTGGGGGCTTTTGCTTGGCTTTTTATATGTAGCGGTTATTTGTATTGCTTCGATTGTGGTAACCAAGGACACAAGCGTTATCTCTGCACATGGAATAAGTACTATAATACTTTGTCTGTTGGGTGGTACACTCGGCGGTATGATAAGCTAAAAAATTGCTTTTCATTATGATGAAACTATGTTATAATGCATAATTAGATAAATTTAGGAGGATACTTTTTATGAAGAGAATTAAGACATTAACCGATAAGACATTAAACAGTACTGTAGTAAAGGGTGGCTGTGGCGAGTGCCAGACTTCATGCCAGTCAGCATGCAAGACTTCATGTACAGTTGGTAACCAGAGCTGCGAAAATAAATAATATAAGATAATACATAATATCCTAAATAAAGGGGATTATCTTAGATAGTCCTCTTTAGTTGCGTTATTAAAAGGAGTACCACAGATGGTTTATCAGTACATTAATAATGGATATTATATCGTACTTGATGTGTGCAGCGGATCGGTTCATATCGTAGATGAACTTGTCTATGATATGATTGCTATGTATGAGGACAAGTCTAAGGAAGACATTGCAAAGGCTATACACGAGAAGTATAAGAATAAATATTCAGATGAGGACATCTATGATGCATACTCTGATATAGAAGAATTAAAAAGCTCAGGTCAGCTTTTTACCGAAGATGTATATAGAGATGTAATAGTTGATTTTAAAAAGAGAAAAACAGTAGTCAAAGCCCTGTGTCTTCATATCGCTCATGACTGTAATCTGGCTTGTAAGTATTGCTTTGCGGATGAGGGTGAGTATCACGGACAAAAACGTGAGCTTATGCCTATAGAAGTAGGCAGACAGGCAATTGACTTTTTGATAGAAAATTCCGGAAGTCGTGTTAATCTTGAGGTTGATTTCTTCGGCGGTGAGCCGCTTATGAATTTTGATGTAGTAAAAGAGATTGTCGCTTACGGAAGAAGTAAGGAAAAGGAATATAACAAGAATTTCAGGTTCACACTCACTACAAATGGTGTATTACTTAATGATGATGTGATAGATTTCTGTAACAAAGAAATCTCAAATGTAGTTCTGAGTTTGGATGGAAGGAAATGTGTGCATGACAAGATGCGTCCGACCAGAAACGGAAAAGGAAGTTATGACATAATAATTCCTAAGTTCAAGGAATTCGTGGAAAAACGTGGTGATAAGAGCTACTATGTAAGAGGTACATTTACAAGGAATAATCTTGATTTTATCGAAGATTTTAAAGCTATGGCTGATCTTGGGTTTAAGGAAATTTCCATAGAGCCGGTTGTGTCACCGCCGACAGAGGATTATTCGATAAGGGAAGAAGATGTGGACAAGATATGCGAGCAGTATGATAAGCTTGCACTTGATATTATAGAAAGATACAAAAATGGTAAACCTGTTACATTCTTTCATTATATGATAGACTTAAACGGTGGACCGTGTGTGTATAAGAGGCTATCAGGCTGCGGCTCGGGAACTGAGTATTTGGCGGTTACACCGCAGGGAGAACTCTATCCGTGTCATCAGTTTGTAGGTATAGATGGCTTTAAGCTTGGAAACGTATATGACGGAATAGATAATTACGAGGTTGTGGACGAATTTAAGCTTTGCAACGTATATGCCAAGGATAAATGTAAGGATTGTTTTGCGAGATTTTATTGCAGCGGAGGCTGTGCTGCGAATTCGTACCTGTTCCATGGTAATATACTTGATACATATGACATCGGCTGTAAGATGCAGCAAAAGCGTGTCGAATGTGCAATTATGATAAAGGCTGCTTTGGCCGATTTTAATGAAAAAGAGGAGTGTAAAGATGAAGAAAGCTAAAAGAGATGCGATTATAAAGATTTTAATCTTCTTAGCCTGCCTTGCCGGACTTATATGTATGGCTGTGTATGGTGTAGGTAAAGAGGAGACGGGTAAGGCTGCGAATATTCCTTTGGGTCTTGACCTGCAGGGTGGACTTAGTGTTACCTATGATATAGTAGATGAAAATCCATCAGATGATGAGATTGATGCAACTATTGACAAGCTGCAGCGAAGAGTTGATGAGTATAGCAGCGAGGGAGAGGTCTACAAAGAGGGTAATGACAGAATTACAGTTGAAATTCCTGTAGATACTTCCAAATACGATGCTCATGAGATACTTGATGATTTAGGTCAGCCGGGACAGCTTTTATTCTTAGATGAGACAAATTATTCTCTTTGGGCTTCAGGTGCAGAGTATGAGGCAGCACTTACCGGTGCTGATATCAAGAATGCTGAGCCTGCAACGGATACTGATGATGTAACCGGTACCAGAGAATATGTGGTTTCACTTCAATTTACAGATGAAGGTACACAAAAGTTCGCTGATATAACTTCTGCAAATATAGGAAATATAATCTATATCATATATGATGGAGCAGTGGCCAGTGCTCCGAGAGTTAAAACTGCAATAACAGGTGGTAATGCTGTTATTAACGGTATGGCAGATTATGATGAGGCAAGTCAGCTTGCTGCAACGATTAAAATTGGTGCACTTCCTCTTGAACTTTCACAGCTTCAGTATAATATAGTAGGCGCTAAGCTTGGACGTGAAGCAATATCTACAAGTCTTGTTGCCGGCGCAATCGGTTTTGGACTTGTATGTCTTCTAATGATTGTTATATATCTTGTGCCCGGACTTGTAGCAGCAGTTGCTCTTGTAGCATATGTTGTCCTAATGCTCTTAATCCTGAGTATAAGAACTGTAACACTTACTTTACCGGGTATCGCCGGTATCATACTTTCGATAGGTATGGCAGTTGATGCGAACGTAATTATATTCACTCGTATCAAGGAGGAGATAGCTGCTGACAAGAATATAAGAAATGCTGTTGAGGCAGGTTTTTCTAAGGCTCTTTCAGCAATCCTTGATGGTAATATAACGACACTTATTGCTTCTTTCGTGCTTATGTTACTTGGAACAGGTAGTATTAAAGGTTTTGCAACAACTCTTATGATAGGTATTATACTTTCGATGTTTACGGCTCTTGTTATTACTAAGTTCTTACTTAAGTCAGTGGTAGATATTGGAATCACTAATAAGAAGTTCTATGGTTCGGCTAAGCCTATAAAGAAGGTTAATTATATTAAGGTATCAAGAGTATGTGTTGTTATCTCAATTTTAGCTATAATATTAGGTTTGGTATTTATGCCGATTAATAAATCAAGACTTGGTTCAAGTCTGAATTATGCTCTTGAGTTCACAGGTGGTACTTCAACTACCGTAACCTTCGAGGGAGATGTAATATATGACTTAGAGAAAGCAGAGGCAGAGGTCGTACCTGTTATAACAGAGGCAACCGGTATATCGGCAGGAGTAATTCAGATTCAGACAGTTGAGGATTCTAATCAGGTTATCTTCAAAACTCCTGAATTATCAGAGCAGGATTCGGCTAAACTTGAGAATGCAATTAAAGATAATTTTGAAGTATCTGAGATCAATGAGCAGAGTATTAGTTCTACTATAAGTGGTGAGATGAAGAAGGATGCTGTTATTGCGATTATCATTGCTTCGATATTGATGCTTATTTATATAGCTATAAGATTCTCGGATGTAAGATTCGGTGCATCTGCAGTGCTTGCACTCTTACATGATGTATTTGTAGTTTTTGCGATTTATTCCATAGCAAGACTTTCGGTTGGTAATACATTTATAGCATGTATGCTTACTATAGTCGGTTATTCTATCAATGCAACAATTATTATCTTCGATCGTATACGTGAAAACCTGAAGATTATGGACAGGAATGTTGGACTTGATGAGGTTGTTAATACAAGTATTGCACAGACCTTTACAAGAAGTATTTATACTTCTCTTACAACCTTTATTATGGTGCTTGTGCTCTTCATAATGGGTGTGGCTTCTCTTAAGGAGTTTACTTTCACTCTTATGGCAGGTATCGTAATAGGTGCTTATTCATCTATATGTATTACCGGACCTATGTGGTACTTCTTCAAGAAGCATATCGGTAAGAAACAGGTAGAAGAAGCTAAATAAATGTTTTGTGCATAAAGGGTGTGGCAGATATGGCTCTTGGACTATGTAATTTATATAACATATGTCCAAGAGCCATATCCGCCACATCGGCTTAAATATCGCAATAAAATCGTGATATTTAAGCTATAGTTTTTGAATATATTTTTGACGATAGCAGATTAAACTGAATATACTTCCGCTTATGCCGGTTAATAAGAACATTATTGCCATTCCACTACCTGCTCCTTTACCTACTAACATTTGCAGTAAAAAAACTATGTTATTTTGTTTTGTCATAAATGGTTCAAATACATAGTCAGCAAGAAATCCTCCAAGAATAATACCTATGGGAATTGTACTAAACTGAATTGCGTTTCTGATTGAAAAAATTCTTCCTTGCATTTCCTCAGGTATATATTTGTATAAAATCAAGGAACTTCCTGCTGTAATAAATGGAATTGGTAAACTTGCTGCTAAGCCTTCAAGTGACCATAATATGACATTTTTACCAAGTGCCATTGTAATATCACCAAATAAAAATGAAAACATAGCTGATAAGTATATCATTTTTGCACTATTTACATTTAATTTTCCTGTAGAAACAATAACACCACCTATAATGCCGCCGATACCCATAACAGTATTTACAACACCTAAAGCTATATTGCTGTTGCTTCTTGCCAAAATCATTGGTGATAGAATGTTTTCCGGTATTTTCAGCACAAATAAAAGAATGAAAAAAGCAAAGACAAAAGTACAAAGGTCAATTACAAGAACTAACCAAAGACTGCCGAATCCAAATAAAGTGGCAGCAAGTATTGGCGAAAGCACTGCTACAAGATTGCTTGAAAATGAATTTAATCCGCTTACCTGCTCTAATCGCTCTTTAGGTATTATCTTTCCGATTGCCACTGAGGATGCCGGACCTTGAAAAGCATTCATAAATCCGATTATAAAATTTACTAAATATATATGCCATATGTGTAAACTGTTCTCTATATTCAGAATAAGAATAAACATTGAACACATTGCGGCAATACTGTCTGATACAAGCATAATCACTTTTTTACTGTGATAATCTACAAAAGCACCGGCAGTTACACTCACAATAATATATGGAATATAGTTAAAAAATGACATTAAAGATACTGTCATTGCAGATTTATTCTGCATATAAATCCATAAAATGAGTGCAAAACTTGTCATACTGCTTCCGAGTTGTGAAAATGTTTGGCTTAGCCAAAATATTATGTATTGTTTAAATTTATTATTCATTGAATTTCTCCTTATAGCTTAAATTTTTATTTTCCTATAAGTACAAAATCCAATGTGGACGAAAATTTATTTTCTACTCTGTACAAGTTTCGCCCAAACATCAGACCTTGTACAGAGTTTAACATCTAATTTAATTATCCTTTTACAAAGCATATCTGCCTCCGTATATGATTTTATTTTATTCGCTTTTTTGTAAAGCAAGCATATCAAACAGGGATAGGTTTGCGGACTTATGCAAACTGTATTCTCAGCAGTCAAAGCATCCCCTCTAACCGACACGCTACTGTTAGTTTTGATTTGCACGCAAAATTATGATTGGTTAAGCTTGGCTTTAAGTTCTTCGATTTCTTTTGTAAGCTCGGCAATTATTTTATCACTTTCAGCTCTGCCTTCAGCTATACCTTCAGCTCTGCCTTCAGCTATACCTTCAGCCCGGCCTTCATCCTTACCAGCCCAGAATATTTTGTCAGCTTCGGTAACAATTATATGTCCGCCCATATTCTTCACCAGATTCCTTTCATTTTCATTACCGTTTGTTACATGCCTGATAATTATATCCATATATGTGATAAAGTTGTTGTAATCATATCCGCTTATGGATTCATTATGAAATGATTCTGCAAGGAAGCCAAGGAAGAAGTCTAAGTCGTTTTCAACCTCGTTAAGCTCATCTGTAGTTGCAGTTTCATCCTTCATAATGCTTTCATATCTGAGTATGTAAAAAGGTATTAAAACATAAAGTTTCTTTTCTATTATTTCTTCTTTTGTAAAATCGCTTAGTATCAGATTGTCGGCATCATAATCAACTGCTTTACCGTTTGGAAACTTATATGTAATTTTGGTCCTTTTAGGTGTTGCAGAATTGCTTCTTATGTAGATGACGGTGTAGTATGGCATCTCAATTACCAGACGTCCGTTATCCTTTTTAGCAGCCTGCCTTGCAGTAAGAAATGAATACTCGGCAATCCTTAAAGCTATTGAACCATCATTGTAGCTTTGACATTCTATCAGATACTTTTCATCACGTATTTTGATGATGAAATCAGTAATCCTTTTTTCAATATCATGCTTGCCGTTTTCTTCCGAATATTCGGTTATATATTCGTCAGTAGGAAGCAGTTCAACAGCTTCATTTAAAGAATAATTCTTTTGAAATTTGTAATTAATTAAGGGTATGAAAAACCTCGGATGGTTACTCTTAAGAGACTGGAATACATCATCAAAGGTGTTTGAATAATCAACATTATTACCCTTAATATTGTCAGCTTTGTAAGTCATAACTTATTCTTCCCCCTTATTGTACAATATAGTATTTTTGATTTCAATAATTTTGCGTGTAAAATAAAATTAAAAAATAACCTCATCACCTGCCTTTATGTTTATTTATAATTTTTCTTTTGTATGGTAATAAGCAGGATAATTCTCCGGATTATTAGAAAATCCTAAATATTAGAATATTTATTAAGATTTTTATCTGCTTGAGGGAAATGATACTACATATTTAGACAAAATGCAACATTTTAATAAAAATGTTTCTATGGCATATTTTTGTGTGTTATTGTATAATTTGGAATATGATTTTAATTAATATTTGGATTATGTCGGACTAAGGAAAAGGTGCATTAATGAGAGAAAGATGGATGGTCTATGCCAAGCGGGCAGACTTTTATGATATAGGAGAAAAATTTAATATAGATCCTGTGGTTGCAAGGGTGATAAGGAACAGGGATATAGAAGACTATGAGGATATTGACAAGTATTTGAATGGTACGGATCTGTCGGGATATGATGTTACTCTTATGAAGGATATGGACAAGGGCTGTCAAATTATGATGGACAAGATTAATCAAGGCAAGTCCATAAGGATAGTATCAGATTATGATGTAGATGGTATTATGTCGAATTATATTCTGTATGATGCACTTAAAGTTGCGGGTGCAGACATAAGCTATGAGATACCGGACAGGATGCTTGATGGATATGGTATAAATGAAAGGATTATCGAAGATGCTCATACGGATGGTGTTGATACTATAATAACCTGTGACAACGGTATTGCGGCATTTCCTGCAATAGAACTTGCCAAAGATTATGGTATGACGGTTATTGTAACTGACCATCATGAAGTTCCGTTTGATATTGACAAAAATGGGAATAAGCATTATAGGATGGTTCCGGCAGATGCGGTAATAGATATAAAACAAGAGGACTGCAATTATCCTTTCAAAGAGATATGCGGTGCGACAGTAGCTTATAAGTTCATTAAAAGATTATACGAGCTTATGGGACTTGCTTGGGAGGATAATGATAAGTATATCGAAATGGTTGGTCTTGCGACAGTATGTGACATTATGGTTCTTCAGGATGAGAACAGAATATTTGTTAAGAGGGCTTTGCAGATAATTAAGGATACGGATAATATTGGACTTAAAGCTCTGCTTATTGCGAACGGTCTTACAGACAGGAAGATAACCGCCTATGATTTTGGCTTTGTATTGGGTCCATGTTTTAATGCGACGGGGAGACTTGAAAGTGCTAAAGTCGGATTATCACTTTTGCTTTGTGAGGATGAGGAAAAAGCTTTAAGAGAAGCGGAGAGTATACGTGAGATTAATACAGAGCGTAAATCCATGACGGAGGATGGTACGAAAAAGGCGATAGAAATTGTAGAGGAAGGTTTAAAGGACGATAATATACTTGTTGTATTTGTTCCTGAACTTCATGAAAGCCTGGCGGGAATAGTAGCAGGCAGACTTAAGGAGAAATATTACAGACCGACACTCGTCTTTACGGACGGAAATGACAATTTGTTAAAGGGTTCGGGACGCTCGATAGATGGTTATAATATGTTTGAGGAGTTGTCGAAATGCAGAGACCTGTTTGTAAAGTTTGGCGGACATGAGATGGCAGCCGGATTTACGATAAAAAAAGATAATTTTGACAGGTTAAGGAAGTCGCTTCTTGATACTCAGAAGCTTTCTGATGATGATCTTACATATAAAGTGCATATAGATGTTGCAATGCCATTTTCGTATATAAGCGAGAAGCTTATTAATGATTTGGATAAGTTAGAGCCTTTCGGAAACGGTAATTCTAAGCCGCTTTTTGCACAGAGTAATGTAAGTGTGGTTGGTTTAAGATTGATGGGAAAAGATGGGCAGTTTGGCAGGCTTACACTTCAGGATGAGACCGGTAATCGCATAGAAGCGATGGATTTTCGAATAAATAATTTCATTGAAAGCATAAAATTGTGGTTCGGAGAGCAAGAATGTGATAGAATGTTAGATGGACAGCCTAATAATATCAGAATAAATATTGCATATCATCCGGTTATTAATGTATATAATGGTCGAAACTATATACAGCTCAGACCGGACAGATATCAGAAGCATACACAGGAGGAGTAGTAAACTATGAAAGATATTAAAGATTATATAACAAGTATACCTGATTTTCCAAGTGAGGGAATTATTTTCAGAGACATAACGAGTGTGCTGGAGAATGCAGAGGGTTATAAGCTTGCAATCGATGAGATGAACAAATTCCTGGACGGTGTTGATTACAATGTTATTGCGGGGACTGAGTCAAGAGGCTTTATATTTGGCGCACCGCTTTCGTACATTAATAATAAAAGCTTTGTTCCGGTTAGAAAAAAGGGCAAGCTTCCGAGAGCAACTATCGAAAGAAGCTATGATCTCGAATATGGTACGGCAACTATAGAGATTCATAAGGATGCAATTAAGCCGGGAGATAAGGTTGTGCTTGTAGATGATCTTATCGCTACAGGCGGAACAATTGAAGCAGCTGCAAAGCTTATCGAGGAGCTTGGCGGTGAGGTAGTGAAGATGGTATTTCTTATTGAACTTCCGGATCTGGGAGGAAGAGAGAAATTAAAGGATTATGTTATAGATTCAGTAGTAAGCTTTGAGGGAGAGTAAGCTTTTAGTTTTTTGTAAGATATGCAGAGGACTTAGGTTAGGAGAGTGATACTTATGTCAGACACGGCAACATTACCGCACAGTACATTAAAAAATGATTTAAGTACCCCAAGTGATTTTACACCACCTGAGGAATTGTACGAACAGCTTAAGGAGACGGTATTAAGATACCATCCTTCTGATGATTTAAAATTAATAGAAAAGGCATATAATGTGGCAAGTGAGGCACATAAGGACCAGAAGCGTAAATCGGGTGAACCATATATCATTCACCCTATTTGTGTTGGCATAATTTTAGCAGAGCTTGAACTTGACAAGGAAACAATAGCGGCAGGTCTTTTGCATGATGTGGTAGAGGATACTGCTATGACGACAGAGGAAATCTCCAAGGAATTTTCTCCGGAGATTGCACTTTTGGTGGATGGCGTTACAAAACTTACCCAGTTGGATTTGTCTCAGGATAAAATAGAGATACAGGCTGAGAACTTACGTAAGATGTTTCTTGCCATGGCTAAGGATATACGTGTTATCCTTATTAAGCTGGCAGATAGACTGCATAACTTAAGAACCCTTCAATATCAGCCACCGGCAAAGCAGATTGAGAAATCTCTTGAAACTATGGATATATATGCACCGCTTGCGCACAGGCTTGGTATATCCAAGATAAAGATTGAGCTTGATGACCTGTGTATGCAGTATCTTTATCCTGATGTATACAAAGAGCTTAAGGAAGAAGTAAGAAACAGGGTTGCTGCAGGTGAGGATTTCATTAACAGTATGGTTGAGGAAGTCAAGCAGTATATGAAAGAAGCTGACATAGAAGCAGAAGTAGACGGCAGAGTTAAGCACATGTTCAGCATATACAAAAAGATGGTAACTCAGGGCAAAACAATAGATGAGATATATGATATACATGCCATAAGAATAAAGGTTGAGACAGTTCGTGACTGTTATGCGGCGCTTGGTATAATTCATGAAAAATTTAAGCCTATACCGGGAAGATTTAAGGACTATATTGCTATGCCTAAGTCCAATATGTACCAGTCTCTTCATACCACGCTTATCGGACCGGAGGGTAAACCTTTTGAAATTCAGATTAGAACATTTGAGATGCATAGAACCGCAGAGTACGGTATCGCTGCACATTGGAAATATAAGGAAGGTGTAGGAGGCAAAGACAGAGAAGAGGAGAAACTTAGCTGGCTCAGGCAGATACTTGAGTGGCAGACTGATACTACCGATAATAAGGAATTTGTCGGTGCGGTTAAGACTGACCTTAATCTTTTTTCTGATCAGGTATATGTGTTTACTCCTGCGGGTGATGTTAAGAATCTTCCTACCGGTTCGACTCCGATTGACTTTGCCTATAACATTCATACAGCTGTCGGAAATAAGATGATAGGTGCCCGTGTAAACGGAAGACAGGTACCTATAGAGACGGAGCTTCATAACGGAGACAGAGTCGAGATAATCACATCTCAGAATTCCAAGGGTCCAAGCCTTGACTGGCTTAATTATGTTAAAAGTTCACAGGCTAAAACAAAGATAAATCAATGGTTCAGGCTTGAGAATAAAGATGACAATATCCAAAAAGGTAAGGATGCGATTGCTTCTTATTGCAAGTCCAAGGGTATAGTGCTGTCTGATTTGTTAAAACCTGAATATATGGACAAGGTTTTAAAGAAATATAATTTTCTGACATGGGATGCACTTTTAGCAAGTGTAGGTCACGGCGGATTAAAAGAAGGACAGATAGTAAACCGTCTTAATGAGGAATACAAAAATGAACTCGCACGTAAGGTTACTGAAGAGGATATAGTTGAGAAAATAAATACACCGGGACGTTCGGCAAAGAATAACAAAGCCGGCATAATAGTAAAGGGTATTGATGATGTTGCTGTAAGATTCTCAAAATGTTGTGCACCTGTACCGGGAGATGAGATAGTCGGATATATTACAAGAGGTAGAGGCATCTCAATTCACAGAACAGATTGTATAAATATTCTTTGCATGGATGAATTCGACAGAGAAAGACTTATTGAGGCAGAGTGGTCCGAAGAACAGTCGCAAAGTTCTAATGTTTACAGTGCGGAAATTAATATATATGCAGCAGAACGACAAGGACTTGTCTTTGCATTAACTAAGATATTCAATGAGGAAAACATCAATCTTACAGGCATGAATGTACGAGTAAGCAAGCAAGGCAAAGCAACCATATCAGTTAAGTTTGATATACATTCAAAAGAACAGCTTATGAAGATAATTTCAAAAATCAGAAATATTGACGGAGTTATCGACATAGAAAGAACAACAGGATAAAAGTATAGTAGTATCTAATCAAAGGAGAATTATAATGAATAATTATCTTACAACCAAAGTAACCGTCAAAAGCAAATTAAATATAGTTATTTTGGTGATTTGCAGTCTTTTTGTAATATCAGGTTCAACGGTTATAAAGCAGCAGTTTGAAGAAAGCACATCTCAGGGAATAATCAGTATTGCTCTTACTGTGCTTTTTGCGATTCCCGTAGTTAAAATTATCTTATCATATATTAAGATGAATGTTGCTAAGAAATATGCTTATGTATTTGCCAACAATACTGATACAACTATTACCTTTAGTGAACTTCGCCAGCATCTTCATAAAAGCAATGTGGAAGATGAGTTACAGAATCTGATAATGAAAGGTTATATAAAAAATGTAGTTGTAGACCTTAATACACAGACTATTTTACTTACTTCCGAAAAAGCAACAACCGCTAAGAAGATATATGTTGAAGTTACCTGCAAGGGCTGTGGAAATGCTATAACTATTGTAAAAGGTGAAGCTACAAAATGCCCTTATTGTGACAGAAGTTTATTGGGATAGCATTATTTATTTTTATTAGTGATTTTGTCAATATAATCTATTAGGAAATTCGCAGTACCTTCAATTCCGAGACGACTGCTGTTAATTGTAATATCATAAGTTGAAGCATCACTCCACTCAGATTCTGAATGACTGTTGTGATAGCTTCTTCTTGTTCTGTCATGACGTTTGATCTTATTGGTTGCTTCCGAATCGTTATCAATGTTGTAAATACGTTTAACTCGTTTGATTCTGTCCTGCAGATCAGCTGTAACAAAGATACTTATGATGTTATATCTGTCGCGCAGTACAGTCTCGGCACATCTTCCGACAACTACAAAAGATTCGCGTTCGGCAGCTTTATTCTTGATATAGTCAAATTGGAGTTCTTCTAAGGCGTTGGTGTTGATATTGGGTTCATCACTTGCGACATCATCTAACAGACTCCTATCGTACATCATAATACCATAATGGAGTGCTATTTCACGTGCTATATCATGTCCGCCGCTTCCGTATTCTCTACCGATAGTAATAATAATCTGATTTGCCATATAATGACCTCCTTTGACTAAAAATCTCATATACTAATTTTATTATAAAACAGTGCTAAATGCAATCAAAAAATCGAGTAAGGAAAAATCTCCCTTACCCGATTATGCAAGCTTTAGTATATTAGTTAGTCACAGTTTTCTGAGCTGTTTTTTGCATTGCTGTTGTTAGCGTTGTTGTTTGAGCTGTTTGACTGATTGTTAGCGTTTGAATTACTGTTCTGGCTGTTCTTGTTACTGCCGGACTGATTCTTTGACTGATTCTTAGCTGACATATATATTCCTCCTTGCTTAACCTTTACACTCTAAGTATGGACACATATAAGAAAAAATATACATCTTTGGGAAAAAATGCTTTTCTACTTTTTCCTTGTCATAGCACCTCTGTAGTTGTTTATTCCTCCGACTGCATTTATAACATTATAACCATTATTTGAAAGTACCCGTGCTGCCATCATACTTCCGCCGCCGTTTTCACAATATACAAGTATGACTTTATTCTTCGGGAGAGCAAATTTTCCGTCTTCTATATCTGAAAGAGGCAGATTTATTGCCATCGGAATATGGCCCTTTGCGAAATCTTCCTTTTCTCTTACGTCTACTATTATTCCTTCGTTATTAAGTGCTTCATTCATGATGTTCCTAATATTAATATTACGAAATCTCAAAATTTCCGCCTCCTTTAATCACTTACTTTAAAATATTCATTATCGATTGTTACGTGACAAATTAGTTTTAAATATATACCACACCTTGACATAAGATATTCATACCTTTAAAATAAAACGGATAGTATACATCTATATTTAAGAGGGATAAAATAATGAACGGCAGAGAGTTTGAACTTATAGCACCGTGTCATTTCGGGCTGGAGTCGGTGCTTAAAAAAGAAATAACGGATTTAGGTTATGAGATAGTTTCTGTGGAGGATGGCAGAGTCACTTTTTTGGGAGATGAAACCGTTATTCCACGTGCAAATATATTTATCAGAACTGCCGAGAGGATTCTTTTAAAAATGGGAAGCTTTAAGGCGGTTACTTTTGATGAGCTTTTTGAAGGAACCAAGTCGCTTCCTTGGGAGGAGTATCTGCCAAGAAATGCGAAATTCTGGGTTACTAAGGCAACGACAAATAAGAGCGCACTTTTTTCGGGAAGCTCTATACAGTCTATAGTTAAGAAGGCGATAGTTGACAGGATGAAACAGACCTATCGTGTAAGCAGATTTGAGGAGGACGGAGACGAGTATCCGATTAGAGTTTTTATATTCAAGGATATGGTATCCATAGGTATAGATACATCAGGAACTTCGCTTCACAAGCGCGGTTACAGACAACTGGTAGGTAAAGCTCCGATATCGGAGACTCTTGCCTCAGCACTTCTTATGCTTACGCCTTGGAATAAGGACAGGGTGTTGGTTGACCCATTTTGCGGAAGTGGTACATTTCCTATTGAGGCAGCAATGATTGGGGCGAATATTGCTCCGGGCATGAACAGAGAGTTCACGGCAGATTCATGGGATAAGGTCATACCTAAGAAAATCTGGTACAATGCCTATGATGAAGCGCATGATGTGATAAGAAACGATATCGAGATGAATATTCAGGGATATGACCTGGACACTGATATAATAAAATGTGCTATGACAAATGCACGCGAGGCAGGAGTTGACCAATATATACATTTTCAGGCAAGGGATGTTAAGGAACTAAGTAACCCAAAGCATTATGGTTTTATAATTACCAATCCGCCGTATGGAGAGAGGCTTGAGGAGAAGAAGGATCTGCCTGAACTTTATACAACGATCGGTGAGAGCTTTGCAAGGCTTTCGGACTGGTCGATGTATCTTATTACTTCTTACGAGGATGCGGAGAAGTATATCGGACGAAAAGCGGATAAGAACAGGAAGATTTATAATGGTATGATTAAGTCATATTTTTATCAGTTTATGGGGCCGAAGCCGCCGAAGAAGGATAAGATAAAATAGTTTGATTGAAAAGAGTATATAATGAAAAAAATAATAATTATCTTAGCTGTGTTTGCAGCTCTTTTTACAACTACATATTTTGCGACCAGAAGACCTGTAGTTATGATTGATAAGTCGTCTGATTTTGACGAATGTGCAACTGCATTCAGAGGCAACATGGTTGAGAGGCTTAATGCTGAACTGATTATAACCATAAATGGTATCAGTATAGAAGAGTTTGGATATGACTGCTATGTGAGTGATGAGATGGAATTGATTGTAGAATCTGACCTCTTAAGAAGTCTGCTTAAATGTTCGGTCTGTGAATATCCTAACAATAAAGTCCTTATTATGAAGGGAGACAATTATATTGAGTTAGTGTGCGGAAGTGATGAATGCGTTATTAATTCTTCACTTACAATTAATATGAAGACGAAGGTTTTCCGGGACGAAGAAACTGAGAAATTATTTATACCTGTTGATGAGGTTGCGGAGTATCTGGATTATGAGGTGGATTATTATTTTTATGATAATCATGTTGATTTGGCACTTACAGGACCTGAAGATGAATTGCCATCCAGATATGATATGAGAGACTTTGGCAGAGTTACTCAGGTCAGAGATCAGGGAAGGTACGGTACATGTTGGGCGTTCGCTTCTTTAGGCGCACTTGAAACCACGCTCATGCCGAGAGAATATAATCTTTTCTCTACTGATAATATGACTCTTTCAAACAGCTATAATCTTGATGTTGACAAAGGTGGAGAACATTCAATGAGTATCGCCTATATGGCAGCATGGCAGGGACCGGTATATGAAGAGGATGATCCTTATGGTGACGGTGAGACAGATTCGACTCTTGAAGCGGTTAAGCATCTGGAAGAGGCTCTCATTATAAATGATAAAAATATTGACGTTCTTAAAAGTGCAATATTCAGATATGGTGCCGTTGAAACTTCGATGTATTGTCAGATGGAATATGTGGACAGTGTGTCAAAATATTATTCCAGAGAACATTCGGCATATTATTATGACGGTGACGAAGGATCAAATCACGATGTAGTTGTTGTTGGATGGGATGATAATTATCCGAAAGAATATTTTACAAATGAACCGGAGGGAAACGGAGCTTTTATTTGTAAGAACAGCTGGGGTGAGGAATTTGGCGAAGACGGATTTTTCTATGTATCATATTATGATACGACCATATGTAATGTGGCAGTCGTTTATACAAAGGTTGGTGATGCTGATAACTTCGATAAGATTTATCAGTCGGATCTGCTTGGTTGGGTTGGACTTTTAGGCTTTAATAAGGAAGAGGCATATTTTGCAAATGTTTATGAGACGGACAAAGATGAGGAACTTGAGGCTGTATCATTTTATGCCACGGATGAGGATACGTCATTTGAGGTCTATCTGGTACAGAATTTTAAGAATGAAGATTCACTTACTAACAGAGAGTTTCTTGTATCAGGAAGTATGCAGTATGCCGGATATTATACGGTCAGACTGCCGGAGCCGATTAGACTTTCTGATAAGAGTAAATTCGCAGTTGTAGTGAAGATTAAAACACCGAATGCTATTCATCCTATAGCTATCGAGTATGATGTTGATGAACGTACAGAGAATTTTGATATAAATGATGGTGAGGGATATATCAGTCTATATGGAGAAGTATGGCACAGCGCAGAAGAGACACAGAACTGTAACGTGTGCCTCAAAGCTTTTACTGATATTGTATCAGATGGTGACGAAGAGGATATTGACAAGGAGTAAAGTCAGATAAAAGCAAAGCATAGTTGGTGATTGCTTAAGATAAATTTACAGTATTAAATCGAAATACGGAAAGGATAAGAAATTATGAAGAAGATTATATTTGCCACAGGTAATGAGGACAAGATGAAGGAGATACGTATGATACTTGCAGATTCGGGATATGAAATTTTATCTATGAAGCAGGCAGGGATAGATATAGATATAGTTGAGGATGGCAAGACCTTCGAGGAGAATGCGATCATCAAGGCAACCGCTATATCTAAGGAGAAAGAGGCAGAGGGCTGCATCGTGCTTGCGGATGACAGCGGACTTGAGATTGATTATCTGGACAAAGCGCCGGGGATATATTCAGCACGCTATGAGGGAGTTGATACACCATATTCAATTAAGAATAAGATTATCTTAGACAGACTTTTAGGTGTGCCTGATGAGCAAAGGAGTGCTCGGTTCGTATGTGCTATAGCAGTGGCTTATCCTGATGGCAGGGTAGATACAAGGCGTGGAACCATAGAAGGACGTATTGCATATGAGCCGGCAGGTGAAAATGGGTTTGGTTACGATCCGATATTTTTTGTTCCTGAGCTTGGTAAAACTACTGCCGAGCTGTCACCTGAAGAAAAGAATAATCTGAGTCACAGAGGTAATGCACTTCGTGCTATAAAAGAGATAATTTAATTTTAAGTTTTAGCTTGCTTAAGGTATGATGGAAATATTAATGTGGAAGAATTAAAAAGGATTCGTGAAAATATATGAGAATTTTAGTTGTAAGTGATTCACATGGTAATAATGAAAACGTAAAAAAAGCAATAAAAAAAGCAGGAAAGATAGATTATCTGATTCATCTGGGAGATGTAGGGTCAAGCTATCGTGAGATAGAGACTATGGCGAGGGTTCCTTCATATTTTGTCGCCGGGAATACGGATTATATTCCTGAATTAAAGGACAGGCTCATCCTTATGTTTGGAGAGCATAGAATATATGCTGTACATGGACACCGGGAGGGGGTTGGTATGGGCTTATCAACCTTAAGATATAATGCATTGCAGAATGAATGTGATATAGCGCTTTACGGACATACCCATGTTCCGTATCTTGATGAGAATCCTGATGATGTAACTATTCTTAATCCGGGCAGTGTATCTCTTCCGAGACAGGAAGACCACAAGAAGACATATGCAATAATCGAAATTGATGATTTTGAAGAAGTCAGTTATGAAATATGTGAATTATAAGAGGATATACCATATGAAAAAAGGTGACATATACGAGGGCGTGATAACCGGCTTTGATTTTCCAAATAAAGGAAGTCTTATTATAGAGGATAGAAAGGTAACTGTAAAAGACACACTTCCCGGACAGAAGATAAGCTTCATGATATCCAAGAAAAAATCAGGTATGGCAGAAGGAAGGCTTTTATCAGTCCTTGAGCCGTCAGAGCTTGAGGATGGTATACCATTTTGTCAATATTTCGGTGTATGCGGCGGCTGTGCATATCAGAATCTGTCCTATGACACTCAGCTTAAATTCAAAGAGCAGATGGTTAAAAAACTAATAGATAAGACGCTGCCTGATTATGAATACGAGTGGGAGGGGATTATATCTTCGCCGGTAGACAGAGCTTATCGCAATAAGATGGAGTTTACCTTCGGAGATGAGTATAAAGATGGTCCGCTTGCGCTTGGACTTCATAAGAAGGGGAGCTTTCATGATATAGTGAGTGTATGCAGAGAAAATGGGTGTGCGCTGATTAATTCTGATTGGAGGATAATTGTGCAGTTTACATTATCTTTTTTTACAGAAAGATGCGTACCGTATTATCACAGGATGAAACATGAGGGCATATTAAGAAACTTTGTTGTAAGACAGTCGGCGGCTTCAGGTGAATTTCTTATAAATCTTGTGACATCAACTCAGTGGGAGCAATATGGTTTTGATGAAAAAATTTTACTTAAAGATTATACAGAAGGGCTTATGTCTTTGGAGAGGACGGGAGAACTTAGCGGCGGAGGCATCATTGCCGGAATTCTTTATACGGAAAATGACACCTTGGGGGATGTGGTTCAAAGTGACAAAACTATATGTCTCTATGGACAGGATTATATCACAGAGGAATTACTTGGACTTAAGTTCAGGATTTCACCGTTTTCATTTTTTCAAACCAATACAAGAGGCTGTGAAGTGCTTTATAAAAAGGCAAGAGAGTATATATATGATTCCGGAAAGGTAGTTTTCGACCTGTATAGTGGCACGGGAACCATAGCTCAGATGATGGCTCCTGCTTCAAAAAAGGTTATCGGGATTGAAATCGTGGGAGAAGCAGTTGAGGCAGCAAAAGAGAATGCGAAGCTTAACGGACTTACCAACTGTGAGTTCATAGCCGGGGATGTGCTTAAGGCAATCGACTTGGTTTCGGACAAGCCGGATTTAATAATAGTAGATCCTCCGAGAGACGGCATTAATCCTAAGGCGCTCGATAAGATACTTAACTTTGGGGTTAATCAGATAGTATACATATCCTGCAAGCCTACATCGCTTGCGAGGGATTTAAAAATAATTAAAGAGAGAGGGTACAGACTTGTGAAAGCCTGCTGTGTGGACCAGTTCCCGCAGACAAGAAACATTGAGACAATCGCATTGATATCACGGATTTAAGTGATACGAAAGGAGTTTCTATGCAGTACAGGAAAGACAAATATGGGAGAGAGCTTTCAGTACTTGGCTTCGGGTGTATGAGGTTTACCAAAAAAGGCGGCAATATCGATATTGACAAGGCTGAGAAGGAAATAATGTCAGCTTATGAAGCCGGTGTCAATTATTTTGATACTGCCTATGTCTACTCGGGAAGTGAGGTCGCCATTGGGGAGATATTTGAGCGAAACCATATCCGTGAGAAGATTAACATAGCGACGAAGCTTCCGCAGTATATGATTGGAAGCAGAGCAGCTGTGGATAAATATTTCAGTGAGGAATTGTCAAGACTCAGGACGAATTACATAGACTATTATCTTATGCATCACCTGACAGATATCGCTATGTGGGAGAAGCTTAAGGCTGTCGGTATATTGGAATGGATAGAAGAAAAAAAGAATGCCGGAACAATCCGCAATATCGGTTTTTCCTATCATGGCAACACAGATAATTTTCTTAAGATATTAAATGATTATGATTGGGATTTCTGTCAGATACAGTATAATTATCTGGATGAGGATACACAGGCGGGAGTGAAAGGTCTTAAGGCGGCGGCTGATAAAGGAATACCTGTAATTATTATGGAGCCGCTTCGTGGAGGAAAGCTCGTCAATATGCTGCCTGATGGTGCGAAAAAGGCGATAAAGGACAGTCCGCGCGGATGGACACCTGCAGAGTGGGCTTTCAGATGGTTATATAATCAGGAAGAGGTTACGGTCGTGCTTTCAGGTATGAATTCTACCGAGATGGTAGAGGAAAATTGTAAAACTGCTTCGGAAGCTTATGCGGGACATCTTACGGAAGAGGATTATGCCACGCTTGAGGTAGTAAAGCAAAACATCAGGGAGAATGAGAAGGTTGGTTGTACCGGATGCAGATATTGTATGCCATGTCCTAAGGGAGTTGATATACCGGGCATATTCAGGTGCTATAATGCTATGTACACAGAAACCAAGAGTGAGGGTAGATTCCAGTTTGCACAGACAGTCGGACTTACTAAGGAGCCGGCATTTGCTTCACAGTGTATAGAATGCGGAAAATGTGAGAAACATTGTCCTCAGAATATTCCTATCAGGGAGAAGCTTAAGGAGGCAGATAAAGCTCTTCGCCCGCTTCCGTATAAGATAGGAATTAATTTCGTAAGAAAATTTATGTTCAGAAAAGCAAAGAAATAATTAGAAAAAAATCAGATTTGATAAATTTTTATTTTTTCTCCAAAAACACTTGCTTGTTACGTAGCGTAATGTTGTAATATTCAGCTCATAGGAGGTGAATCGCTGTGTCAAAATATACAACCGGAGAGATGGCTAAGCTCTGTAATGTTACCGTAAGAACTGTTCAGTATTATGATTCAAGAGGTATACTTGTTCCGAGTGAATTAAGTGAGGGAGGAAGAAGACTGTATTCGGAGGAGGATTTAAAAAAGCTTAAGATTATCTGCTTTCTCCGTGATGTCGGAATTCCGATTAAAGGGATAGGCGAACTTTTAGGGGAGGATAATACTGAAAATGTTATTTCTGTTTTGCTTGAAGAGCAGGAAAAGGTATTACGTGATGAGCTTTCGGAAAAACAGGATATGCTTGACAAGGTTGAACAGATAAAAAGGGAGCTTAAGGGGCTTGATAATTATTCGGTTGAATCCATCGGTGACATAGCATACATTATGGAGAACAGAAAGAAGCTCCGTAAGCTGCACAAAATGATGATGGTCGTGGGCATACCTCTTGATTTGATTGAGGTAGGTTTGATTGCACTTTGGATTGTAAAGGGAATCTGGATACCGTTTTTGGTATTTGTGCCTGTAGTAATGGTCGGAGCATTTTGGTTCAGTAAGTATTATTTTGATAAGGTTGCCTACATATGTCCGGAATGTCATAAGGTATTTAAGGCAAAGCATGTCGAAGGCTTTTTTGCAGCACATACGCCAAGACTTAGAAAGCTTACCTGCAGCTGCTGCGGACATAAGGGTTACTGTGTTGAAACCTATGGAATGGAGGAAAAAATATATGGATAAAATAGGAGAATATTTACCGTTTATAATACCGCTTGCAATCGTTGAGATAATTTTACTTGTTGTAACTCTGCATCATATCTTTACACATGAGAATTATAAAAGAGGAAGCCGTCTGCTGTGGGTGCTTGTTACTATAATAGGCATGGAATTTATAGGACCTATACTTTATTTTGTTCTTGGTAAGGAGGACGAATAATTTGGAAGTTTTAAGTATTGAAAATCTTCATAAAAGGTTTGGCGATAAGGAGGTACTTAAGGGTGTTACGCTTAAGGTACCGGAGCATAGTATATTTGGATTTATCGGCAAAAACGGAGCCGGTAAGACAACAACTATGAAGCATATCCTCGGCCTTATCAAGGCAGATGAGGGAAAGATACAGGTTGCTGATGAAACTGTTGTTTACGGTCAGACAAAAACCAATAAATATATAGGTTATCTTCCGGATGTGCCTGAGTTTTATTCGTTTATGAATGCAAGAGAATACCTTAACTTCTGCGGTGAGATAACAGGTCTTGATAAGAAGACTATAAAAGAAAGAAGTGACGAACTCTTAAGTGCTGTCGGACTTGATAAGGAAAAGCATCGTATAAAGGGTTATTCAAGAGGTATGAAGCAAAGGCTTGGTATAGCACAGGCACTTTTGGGTAAGCCGAAGCTTTTAATCTGTGATGAACCGACCTCTGCGCTTGATCCTTTGGGAAGAAAGGAAATACTTGATATACTTCTTTCGGTAAAGGACAGAACCACCGTGCTTTTTTCCACGCATATCCTCGCAGATGTGGAGCGTATATGTACAGACATTGCATTTTTGGACGGAGGAAGTATCAAGCTTTCAGGGAAGCTTTCTGATATAAAAGGCAAATATCGTTCTGATGAGTATATAATTGAAGCAGAAAATGACGAAGCTATTAAAGAACTGCTTAAGGAATTTGAAGGACTTAAGAGAGCAGACAATATGTCCGGTAAGGTGCTTACATTTAAGGAAGCTGATGTCAGTTTGTATAAGGTGCTTGGCTATATATCGGAGAAAAAGCTTCCGGTTATAAAGGTTGAGAGGCTTGAACCTTCTCTTGAAAATCTGTTTTTGGAGGTGGTTGGCTGATGAAATCTCTATACGCATTTACCAAAAAAGAAATAATGGATCAGCTTCGCAGCAATAAGGTGCTGGTTCTCGGAATAATATTTATAATATTTGGAATAATGAATCCTGCGATAGCCAAGCTTACCCCGTGGCTTTTTGAAAAAATGTCGGATTCACTTTCTGAAAGCGGCATACAGGTAGGTAAAATAACAGTTGATGCCCTTATGTCCTGGGAGCAGTTTTTCAAAAATATTCCTATGGGACTTATAGCATTTGTACTGCTGGAAAGCAGTATATTTACCAAGGAATATCAATCCGGAACCTTGGTCTTATCCCTTACAAAGGGACTAAAAAGGCACAACGTGGTAATAGCCAAAACCGTTGTTTTGGTTTTGCTTTGGACAGTGTGCTTTTGGATGTGTTTTGGAATAACCTATGTATATAATGATTTTTACTGGGATAATTCTATAGCTGATAATCTTACGTTTTCCTCGTTTTGCTGGTGGTTTTTCGGCATATGGGTCATAATGATTATGGTGCTTTCTTCGACACTTGTACAAAACGGAAGCGGTGTGCTGCTCGGAACAGGCGGAGTGGTCTTTGGAATATATCTTATCAGTATGATACCGAAGGTTGATAAATATATGGAAACTATGCTGACCACAGGATACAGCCTTACAACAGGAGCCTCCGAGACTTCTGATTATACTGTGGCGGTTATAGTTACATTGATTGTAAGTGTGGTATTTTTTGTGACGGGAATAATTGTGTTTAACAAAAAACGGTTATAGATAATATTTCTTGCAATTAAATCGGAATAATGGTATTTTATCTTTTGTAGACTTTATCAATTTAAAGTGGAGTGAATTTTATACGAAAGGTTAATAATATGAAGGAAAAAAAATTATCGGAATTTATGGGCGTCAGGGAGAGCATTCGTGTTCTTGACGCAACACTTCGGGATGGCGGACTTGTTAATAATTTTTATTTTACGGATGAATTTGTAAAGGCACTTTACGAGACCAATATTAAAGCAGGCGTAGATTACATGGAACTTGGCTACAAGGCATCCAAGGAGATTTTTTCGACGGATGAATTCGGAGCATGGAAGTTCTGTGATGATGAGGATATTCTTCGTGTAATCGGGGAAAACAGCGACAAAAAGATTAAGCTTGCAGTGATGGCGGATGTAGGTAGATGTGACTACAAGACGGATATAAAAGACAGAGCCAACAGCCCTGTGGATCTGGTTCGTGTAGCAACATATGTACATCAGATGCCGGGTGCGATTGATATGATTGAGGATGCTAAGAAGAAGGGATATGAGGTAAGCTGTAATATTATGGCAATTTCGACTGCTCAGGAGTCTGATGTAAAGGTAGCACTTGAGATGCTTGGCAACTCACCTGTAGATGTAATATATATTGTAGATAGCTTTGGAGCTCTTTATCCGGAGCAGATAGCACGTATTGCGGATTTATATCTTGAATACGGTGAGAAATACAAGAAGCAGATAGGTATGCATGCACATAACAATCAGCAGCTTGCATTTGCCAATACTCTTGAAGCCTGTGGAGACGGAGTGGATTTTCTGGACGGAACTTATAACGGAATGGGACGTGGAGCAGGTAACTGCTCGATAGAAAACCTTATAGGATGTCTTAAAAATCCTAAATATTCTATCTATCCTGTTATAAAATTCATAGAAAAATACATGATACCTCTTCGAGAATCGGGAATAGTATGGGGATATGATATGCAGTATCTTTTGACAGGTATACTTAACCAGCATCCTCGTACCGCAATTTCATATACCAAGGATAATCGAAAGGATCTTGTGAGATATTATAATGAATTGATTCAGCAGGAGTAGTTTAAGGAAAAGCGGGGGCGATGATAGAATGAAGAGTCTTTTAATTAAGGATACTACTAAGGAAGAACGAATGAAAATCGTTCAGGAGGGTTTGAACGGCTGTGGCGGAGCCTGTGATTTTTGCAACGGCTGTGATAACTTGGGTGGCGGAAGCATAGATGCATTTTATGAGCCTTATATAAACGGAGAGGTAGAGCTTAGGGATTTAAATATGAACTACAAAAGCAATACCGGTATGGTGCATTAATTATGCAAAAGGAGATTAGGTATGAGACCACCGGAGATAGAAAACTCAACACCGGAAGAGAGAGCACAATGCATAAAAGAGATGTATCCATGTATCGCAGACTGTGATATGTGTGGGATATGTCAGGTGTTTCGCGGTAAAGATCCTGAACTTGCCTATGCGGATTACATTGAGGGAAAAAGAAGCTTTATGGATGTTTCGATGGATTACAGCTAGATTTTGGTATTTTAAATTGAAAGATTTGGGTAAATACTGTAAAATATATTTGTTTACAATTTTATAAGAACATTTTGAGGTGAAAACAATGGGTTATTATGGTATGGATTTTACTTATATTTTAGTAATTATCGGAGCAGTCATAAGTATGATTGCATCGTGGAATGTCAATGCAAGATTTAAAAAATACAGTACAGTCAGGAACAGCCGTGGTCTTACTTCCCAGCAGGCAGCCGAGACAATACTTCATGGTGCAGGCATATATGATGTGCGTATTGAACGTATAAGCGGTAATCTTACAGACCATTACTCGCCGAGCGAAAAGGTTTTAAGACTTTCCGACAGTGTATATAATCAGACTTCGGTTGCGGCAATCGGTGTTGCAGCACATGAATGCGGACATGCCATACAGCATCAGGTGGGATACGGACCACTTAAATTAAGGTCATTATCAGTACCGATTGCAAATATCGGTTCAAAGCTCTCCTGGCCTATAATAATTGCCGGTCTTATCATGGGCTCGACAGGGCTTGCACAGGTTGGAGTCTGGCTTTTTGTGGCAGTGGTATTCTTCCAGCTTATCACACTTCCTGTAGAGATTGATGCATCCCACAGGGCGATTAAGATACTTGACAAAAGTAATATGCTGGCAGGTGAAGAACTCGCAGGCTCAAAAAAGGTTCTGATGGCTGCAGCACTTACTTATGTGGCGGCACTATTCTCGACTATACTTCAGTTGCTAAGACTTATTATGATTGTAAATAGCAGTAGGAGAGATTAGGAATAAATGTTTTATTATAAAATGCTTCGCAAAAATGCGGAGCATTTTTTTATTATCAATAATGACAAAATGATATTGACAGTAAAAAGAATGATTGATATAATACTGACAATATCAATATGGCAAAAAAATAAAAGGGATGTGATATTTATGGGAAAGGTAGATGCAAGAACACATGAGTATTTAAGCGATAATAATAGATTTGCAGATATTATCAATTATTACATATATAATGGAGAACAAATTATTAAACCGGATGATTTACATGAAATGGATACATCTGAAATTGTATTTCCATATGGTGAAGGAAATAATACATCAGATATAATTCAGAAATATCGAGATATATTAAAAGGTGCATGCACCATGACGGATAATAAGGTGAATTATCTGATTTTAGGTATAGAAAATCAATCTGAAATTCATTATGCTATGCCGGTTAAAGATATGTTGTATGATGCAGAACAGTATACTAAACAGGTTTTATTTAATGCAAAAAAACATAGAAAAGATAAAACACACAATAAAGGCATTACGAGTGGAGAGTTTCTTAGTGGGTTTTATAAGGATGATAAGTTTAAATCTTCTTTAGCTAAAGTGTTAAAATATATAAAGTATTCAAATGATGATGTTACATTGCAAAATGTGTTAGAAAATGATAAAGTATATGAAAGTATTGATAGAGAAACAGCAGAACTTATAAGAGATGTTACCGGTTCTGATTTAAAGTTTGATGAAGAAAAGGAGACGGTTAATATGTGTAGAGCTACCGAAGAAATGAAAAGGAAAGCGGCTGAAGCAAGAGCAAAGGAAATCGCAAAAGCCTTTTTGGATATTGGTAAAAATTCATACGAGGAAATTTCCAGAGCAACAAAACTCCCAATAGAAGAAGTTAAAAAAATGGCAGAGATGACAGCCAACTAAAAGAGGTTGAAATTGAGATGAAAATTGAAACTTACGAAGATGCAATTCTTAAGATAAAAGAACTGGAGAAAGAAAATAAACAGTTAAAACTTGAGATAGAAGAATTAAAAAACCGAAAAATGAGTGGTAGAAAAAAACATAATGACAAGTGGATGGAGTCATATAATGATTTTGCAATTCTTCATGAAAAGGGAATGACGATTGTTGAAAATGCAAAAATAAATAATATAAGTGTTCGAACTGCTTACAGATATAAGGCTTATTATGATGCGTTAAATAATAAGAAATGATAAAAGGGTTTTTATATGAACGACAAACGAAAAGAGAAAAATCAAACACTGAAAAGACTGAATATACTTGGGATTGGCAACAAGCTGTTGCTTGTATTTATTATATCGGTTTTTGTTATAGGTGTAGGACTTATCGTGATGATTGCACAGGATGGAATAAAGCAGGTTTTCAAGCAGAATTGGGGTTTGATACTGCTTATAGTTTTAATTGAGTTTATTATATTCTGGATAGGAATCATAATGGTATATCTTACCTCTGTGCAGCTCGGTATAAAGATGAGGATAATCGGTATAGTATGTGGCATGATTCCTATCGCTCATCTTATCGCACTTGCAGCAATAATCAGGATTACAGGAAAAGAAGCAAGATTTGAGAAAAAGAAATTAAAGCTTAATAAGAAAAGACATGAGCAGCAGATATGCAAGACAAAATATCCTATACTTATGTTGCATGGAGTATTTTTCAGAGATTCCAAGTATCTTAATTATTGGGGCAGAATACCGAAGGAGCTTTCGCAAAATGGAGCGACGATATATTACGGAGAGCATCAGTCGGCAGCAGCGGTTACGGACAGTGCTAAGGAACTTGCGGCAAGGATAAGAAAGATAGTAGAAGATACCGGCTGCGAAAAGGTAAATGTTATAGCTCACTCCAAGGGTGGTCTTGATATAAAAACGGCTGTTGCAACTACAGATATAGCTCCATATGTGGCATCAATTACCACTATAAATACCCCACACAGAGGATGTGAATTCGCAGACTATCTGATGGGTAAAGCACCTCAGGGTTTAAAGGATAAGGTGGCTTCTGCTTATAACAGTACATTAAAAAAACTCGGAGATGATAATCCGGACTTTATCGCGGCGGTTACCGACCTTACAGCATCAGGATGCAGTGAGATAACTAAGCTGACTGAAAGCTATGATTATAAGGGCGCGGGAATATTTACGCAGAGTATAGGTTCAGTAATGAAAGAAGCGGCAAGCGGTGCATTTCCTCTTAATATGAGTTATCATCTGGTTAAGCATTTTGATGGAAGGAATGACGGACTTGTAGGTGAGGACTCATTCCAATGGGGAGAAGATTATACCTTCCTTGAGAACATATATAAAAGAGGTATATCTCATGGCGATATGATAGATCTAAACCGCGAGAATATCGACGGGTTCGATGTCAGAGAGTTCTATGTGAAGCTGGTGGAAAAGCTTAGGGAAAGAGGACTGTAATTTCGAAAGAAGAATTAGTCAGTAAAAACTGTTGTATTAAATGAATCATTTAATGCAACAGTTTTTTATTAAATTTTGAACCTTTTTTACAGTTCATTACAATATATCAGTGAAGGGGCAAAAAAGCTCCTATAAAGACGTCTTGAAGGTGCTAATATGAATTATACGGATTTGGAAAACTTTATGGAGGTATATGGACAAGATATCCTGTCTTTTTGTAAGTATCTTACGAGGAATAAAGAAGAGGCTGAGGATTTGTGTCAAGATGCACTTGTGAAGGGGTATGAAATGAGTCAGCACATCGAGAATGCAGAACATGCGAAGAGATTTTTTCTGTCAGTGGCGGTGAAGCTGTGGAAGAATAGGAAACGAAAATATGCGTGGCGAAGCAGGATTGTGGATGAGCAGATTATACCTAAGGCACAGGTTGATATGGAAAAAGCATATGACGAAGACACTCCGGAGAACTTGGAGATAAAGAAGAATGAACAGGATATTGTCAGAAGCTGTGTAGATTCCCTGTCAGACAAAAAGCGGATTGTTGTCCTTTTATATTACACTGAGAACTTGTCTGAACGAGAGATTGCCGAAATACTCGGACTCCCCGTCGGAACGGTAAAAAGCCGGCTTCATCAGGCGAAGACAGAGCTTTCCCATATGCTTTCAAAAAGATTGTAAATTAAGGTAAAAAAGGAGATTTTATTATGCAGGATATAGATAAATTATTATACGATGCCCTTTCACCTAAAGAAGAAATGAGCGATGAACTTAAGACATGTGTTATGCAGCGTGTCATAGATGGAAAGGAGCATAATATGAATTATAAAAAAGAAACAGTGAGCAACAGAAGGCATTTACCTGCGGCGGCAGCGGTTACATTAGCTGCATTAATGGTAACATCAGTTACAGCATTTGCAGCACACAAGTTTATGTCTGCAAAGGACGTGGCAAAAGATTTGGATGACGAAAAGCTTGCGGAAGCATTTACGGATGATGAATGGAACTTGAATGATATGCAGTCTTATGGTGGATATGATATCTCACTAATAGGACTTGTATCAGGAAAAGATATATCCGGTCATCTTGTTACGACAAATGGAAAGCTGATTAATGACAATACTTATGCGGTAGTTGCTATAGGCAGGTCTGACGGTTCACCCATGCCGGATGTGTCAAGTGATGAATATAATAACCTGAGCTTTCTTGTATCTCCTTACATAGAAGGCTATAATCCGGCTTGTTATAATGTGTTCTCGCTTAAGGCGGGCGGATATTCTGAGATAGTGGAAGATGGAATTCTCTATCGAATTATGCAAGTTGAGAATATTGAGGCTTTTGCAGACCATACTATTTATTTGGGAGTATCTGACGGAACATTCTATAATGATGAAGCATATATATTTGATGAGACTACAGGAGCTATTACAAGAAATGATGCGTATGAGGGTGTGAATGCGTTATTTACACTTCCGATAGATTCATCAAAAGCAGATGCAGTAAAGGCTGCTGAAATTATTGATAATATAGATAACCCGACCGATGATGTGGAGGATGAGGAGTATGCTGATAAGGATGTTGTGGAATTTATGTCTAAGCTTAGTGCGGAAAATATTGATAGCTTTGCAACACCTGTAGAATCAACAAGGCAGATAGTAAAGCCTAATGAGAGGGGAGAATTCAGTTACAGCTATGAGCTTTCAGACGGTGCTTCCGGTAATGGAGTGGCAGTAGTAGATGATGTGTTCCCTGACGGTAAGGTAGGAATGAGCGAGAACTTTGGCTGGTCTACATCGGAAGATGGCATGAATGACCTTATTATTGAGACATATACGCTCAATGAAGATGGTACTGTTACATTTGTAATATATGTTCCCAAGCTTGATTAAAAATAATTCCATATAGTATATAAATGGCACTTGGCTTTGGCTGAGTGTCATTTTATATTTTATAGGTTGACAAATGTAAAACAAAGTGATATAGTTTGGTGTACAAAAGTAAACCAAACTATACGGAGGATATTATGACAAAGTTATCAGATGCAGAATGGAAGATTATATCTTTTTTGTGGAATAACCCGCCTATGACCTTGATGGAGATTACGAAGGCTTTGGAGAACGAGACGGGCTGGAGCAAGTCTACGGTTATTACATTATTAAAGAGGATGGAGGAAAAGGAAGCTATAAGCCATGAAGAAAAGGGCAGAACTAAGTATTTTTATCCGATATTAGAAAAAAATCAGGTTAATCTTGAGGAGACTAAGAGCTTTCTCGATAAGGTTTATAGTGGCAGAGTCGGACTTATGATATCCAATATGATTAAGCAGGAAGCTCTGACAGAGGAGGAGATAGAGGAGCTTTATGCGATATTGAAGGGGGACAAGTGATGGCGGATTTTATAGGATTAAATGTTCTTATGCTTGCGGTGCTGTTTATTCGCGGACTTGCAGGCGATAAAATCAGTAAGAGATTAAGATATGCCTTCTGGCTTGTGATACCGGTTTTTATGCTGGTGTCTCCATTTGTTAATGGCCGTCTATGTATGAACCGGAGCCGAAGCTTATGCTCCATAATGTAAGGTATGCGGTATCGGGTCTCTCGGTAGCAGCAGCCATAGATGAGGATAATAATCTGTGGCTCTGGGGCAATAATACATGGGGACAATGCGCACAGGATGTAGCAGTAGCAGAGATGAGCTACAACAGAGAAGAGATTGATTATGACAGTGTATCATTTAATGAGATTGATTTTGTCACAGAGCCTGTGAAGGCAGCAACGGATGTAGAGATGGTATGGGTTGATTCGTTTACCAAAGGGCAGAATAGCTTTGATATCGCCGATTGGGAATCGAAAGGATATCGGATAAATCCTTACGCAATGATAAG
>JAFTFE010000038.1 GCA_017449765.1 Lachnospiraceae bacterium
ATATGAAAAACTGATTGTCGGAAAGGATATATACAGCAGTAAGTTAATCAGGCTGCCAAGTCCGAAATTTATAGTCTTTTATAACGGTAAGGATAAACAACCTGAAAAAAAGATGCTTATTTTATCAGATGCATTTGAGAAGAAAGATGAAGATATAAATCTCGAATTAAAGGTGTTGCAAATCAATATAAATAAGGGGTATAATGAAGCCATAAAAAAGAAATGCCCGAAGTTGTTTCATTATATGTCTTATGTGGATGAGGTCAGAAAGAATCTTGAAACCTATCCGCTTGAAGAGGCAGTGCCAAAGGCAATAGACTATTGCATAAGCAATGATATATTGAAAGACTTCTTGCTGGCGAATAAGGCGGAGGTTGTGAGTATGAGTATTTTTGAATATGATGAAGAATTACATAAGAAAACACTTTTGCAGGAAGGTTACGAAGAGGGATATGATATAGGTCTTAGTGATGGTATAGAGCAGGGGATAGAACAAGGAAGAAAAGAAGCTCGTGAAGAGATAGAGCGATTAAAAAAGCTCCTTGCTGAAAAAGAGGAAATGTTATCGTAGTATTTTATAATTGTATTACACATAGCGGCTGTTGCATTGGTTAGTGCAACAGCTCTTTTTTATAAAAACGTTTGTTTAAAAGTATAAAGATTACTTCAATTTGTCTTTAAGTATTTCATGTCTGAATTTTGACCGTTCGTTCTGTCTTTTCGTTTTTTATCTAAAATATGTGATATGGTATCATAGAACATAATGTATATGATAAAAAAAGTAGGGTTTTATCCGGTCCCCGAATTATTATAAATAAAATATATAATATGCAAAATGGTTTATAACTATTCTAAAAAATAATACAGGAATATAAAAATATATGAGCGGTTGAAGACAGTGTATGATTGGAAATGTACCGAACATGCACTGTTTTTTCATGTTGTATTAATTATATAATTGCATTTCATAATAATGATATATGCTTGGTTTTACTTCGGCGAAGCCTCTATAGCTTTCTCTGATATTATATATTCAAAGCTTGTATTAAGGTTTTCAGGAAAGAGAAGATAAAATGTATCGTCTTCATTTTTAGTGTATTTTCCCATATACTCCATATAAACAAGATTCTTAGCTATATATAAGAAGTTATCAAAATTATCGTTTAGTGATTTGTCTAAATCCATTAAGTTGTCCTCTGCATCAACAGGAGTACAGAATTCCTGATTTGCAATTTTAGTCCTTATCTCAAGGATGGATAGAGGATTACCGTTTTCGTCAACCCAGTACATATTGTTGGTTATATCGAGCATAATCCACTTGTTATATGTGGAATCCCATACCTCATTAACCACGTGGCAGTCGCCGTCGTATTTTGAGTTCGGCATAATCCATACCTTTCTAGAATATATACCGAGTGCCAGGCACATTTCATTGAGTATCTGGGCCTTGTTACGGCAGTTTATACCATGATTATTATTGTCAAGGCTATATTCAAGCAGGCTTATTGCATTCATATCAACGTGATTATCATAATCACTTTTATGCTTTAATCTTGGGGCAAATTCGTTCATAAGATTTTTAGCCTTATTAAATTCACTACCGTCCTTAGCAATATTAGCTAAATCATACTTTTCAAGGAGTTCCTTATATTCTGCGTTATCAAAATCATAGCTTATTTTATAATCAGTTCCTTCTTTAAACTCTAATTGGTTATATAAAATACCGCTTTCCATAATGTATATTTCATTGGGGGACTGTTGGTAGGACATATAAAATAAGCTGTATCCTCCAAAGAATGCAATATATATTATAAAACCGATGCTTAAAATCAGCAGTAGACCAAGCACTGCAAATAAGATTTTAAATTTCTTTTTCATTTTATTTTTCTCCTTAAAAAGTATTCAAAATGGAAATATTCTAATAATTTTAAAAACTATTGAAATTATAACATTTTGATATGAATTATTCATCTGCTTTTTAATTAATTGTAAAAAATATATAGAGTGTGCTATACTAAAACAGATTTAATATAAATATATTTAGGAGTTCTTATGGATTACGAACAGATTTTTGATGTATTGTCAAAAAAACCAAATAAAATAGTATTCAGCAGTCAAGCAGATAAAACGTATAAATACAGAAAAACTGTTATTTCAAAGACTCATATCAAAGGAAAGGATGCTTATCAGATAGAAAGTTTCACGGACAAGCAGGCTTTTCATGAGAATGTTGATGCAGACAGACTTAAGAATGTTGTGGAAGAACTGTTCCCTGATAATTACAGGCAGATTAATGTGTTTTGTGAGGACGGGGAATATGATTTTAAATGCTCAAAGAAAGGAAAGCTGTTATCCAACTTTCATAAAGTTAAAGGTGATGAAAGTAAGACAAACACAGATAAATTAAGCATTGCGTATAATAATAGGTTGGCAAATACCATAACTCATAAGGACGAAACTTCATTATCCCATAACCGTAAGAAAAAATATCTTCTTCCTGAAGGCACGGTTATTCCACCGTTAGTTGATTTGGGTATCTTCAACAAGGAAGGTAAAATAGTTAAGTCAATGTACGGAAAATACAGGCAGATTAATCGATTTCTAGAGCTTGTTGAGGATGTGATTAAGGATTATCCAAGCAAGTATATGCATATAGTCGATTTTGGTTGTGGTAAATCATATCTTACATTTATTCTTTATTATTATCTTGTAGAGATAAAGGGTTATAATGTTCATATGACCGGACTTGACTTAAAAGAGGATGTTATAGAACAATGTAATGAAACGGCAAAAAAATATAATTATGCTAATCTTCATTTTGAACTTGGAGATATAAATGGATATGAGCCAAAGGAAAGCATAGATATGG
>JAFTFE010000039.1 GCA_017449765.1 Lachnospiraceae bacterium
ATCAGTAAACTAGAATTCTTTGTCTTCGCACGAAATCGATGAACTCGCTTCGCTCAAACATATCGATTTCTGAGCGAATTCATGCGAATTCTCTTTTCTGATTTAACGTAAATTGTGCAAATTGTTGCTTTAGCAGCCTGCTTAAATCAATAATCCTTGTGCGTATGAATTCCATTAATTCTGCATATATTTCTATAAGAGCCAATCGGCAGGTATTTTATGGACGAAGTAATTACAGAGGAATTATGTTCTGATTATATTTATTCTGAGGATTATCTTGATTTTATATTCAAATATAATGATGTAGGTGACATTCAGACCAGGGTGTCGCCTTCCTGTATCAATATAATAAATTCACAATTTTTGGTGGCATATAAAAGAGCATCGGAATTCGATAATACACGTGTATTTGCGTATGGATACAATACTGTACCGAAGTGCTATGGACTGATGGATACTACTGTGTCTACGGTTATTGGTGCCGATATTGTGAGGAAGCTGGCGGGGCTTTCTCTTACAGGTAAGGATACCTTGATAGGTTTTGTCGATACAGGCATTAATTACACAAGCAGTACATTTGTCAATGAAGACGGTACGACAAGGATAAAAAGTATATGGGATCAGACAGAGGCAGTGTTCGGAACAGGTCCGTCAAGATATGGATATGGTGCGGTTTTCTATGAGAAGGATATAAATAATGCATTAAAAGACGATAATCCGTTTTCTGTTGTACCGTCCCGTGATAATGAAGGACATGGAACATTCTTAGCATCGGTTGCGGCGGGGAATACTGTCGAGGGGCAATTTACGGGAGTTGCACCTGAGGCAGATATAATAATGGTTAAGCTTAAGGAAGCAAAGAAGAACTTGAGAGATTTTTATATTATAAATGAACAGGCAAAATGCTACAGTGAAAACGACATTATGCTTGGTGTGAAATTCCTTCTTGAAGAGGCTCAGAGGCTTGGCAGACCGATGGCTATATGTATCGGCCTTGGTACTAATGGCGGTGACCATAACGGCAATACAAATCTTGAAATGTATTTTGATATTATTCAGAACTTAAGAGGAATATGTACTGTAAGTTCAGCAGGAAATGAACTCGGATACAGTGGACATTACTCGGGTAACAGGAGAATCAGCAGTATAAATATGCCTGAGAATATGGAAATCTATGTAGGACCGGATAACAGAGGATTTACTCTTGAAATATGGGGCAATGCACCGGGACTTTTGAAGGTTGCAATATCATCACCAACAGGAGAAAAATTCAGTAATGTTCCGTCTATAAAAAATGAAAGTATTCTTGCGGAATTTTTGTATGAGGGGACTAAGGTATATGTGGAAAATGTTGCCATAGAAAACCAGTCGGGAGATCAGGTGATTTTTATGAGATTTGAAGCTCCGTCCGACGGAATATGGACTATAGAGGTTACAGAGACGGTGTTTGGTATAAACAGAGGATTTGATGCCTGGCTTCCTATACACGAATTCTTAAATGCCGATACCATGTTTGTGCGTGGTGAGCCCGATGTCACGATATGTGCCCCGGGGAATTCAAGGGGAGTTATAACAGCAGCCGGATATAATCATTATAATAATTCATTGTATGTAAATTCAAGCAGGGGATATACGAGAAAGGGCAATATCAAACCGGATATATGTGCACCCGCAGTTGATGTGTATGGTGTTTTTGCCACTGCAGAAAATCTGCTTGATAAGGAACAACTATACTCAAGGATGGATGGAACGAGTATAGCCTCCGCAATAACGGCAGGCGCAGTAAGTCTTATATTGGAATGGGGCTTTACCAACCTTAACATCCCCTATATTGATACATCTATCATAAAGCAGATGATTATAAGAGGAGCAAATGAAAGCAAGGATATCCCGTATCCCAACGAAGCATGGGGTTGGGGTATACTTGATATATTCGGTGTGTTTGAAGCAATACGCGAAAACGTATAAAAAATGTATTATTAAAAATATAGGCTATATTATATATCAAGCTTCATATCTCCGTCTTTGATAAGGTTAAGCTTGCGCATTCCCTCTGATATTGCAAGCGTAAGAGCTGCAGGAAGTATAAAATGCATAATGATTATAAGAAGCATGGCTTTACCGCCGCTTGTACCTGCTTCTGTCATAGCTGAGTATGCAGCGAACTGTCCGACAAAACCGGCTGAGCCCATGCCTGAGCCGACAGGTGTGCTTACCATCTTAAGTACAGCTGAAGCGACAGGACCGAGTATTGCGCTTGAGATTATGGCAGGCAGCCAGATGACAGGTTTTTTAAGAATGTTGGGAACCTGTAGCATAGAGGTTCCGACACCCTGTGCGATAAGTCCGCCGAATTTGTTCTCACGATAGCTTGCCACGGCAAAGCCAACCATATTACAACAGCAGCCAATAGTTGCCGCACCTGCAGCAAGACCTGATATGCTCATGGATATTCCTATGGCTGCCGAGCTAATAGGCAGTGTAAGTATCATACCCATCAACACTGAGACGATGATACCGCCGATTATCGGATGAGCTTCTACATTTACATTTACAAGCTCGCCTAACCAGGACATAAATTTGGATATATAAGGTCCTACGAATATGCCGACAGCAGCTCCTGAGAGGATTGCAACCAAAGGAGTAACAAGTATATCAACCTTGGTTTTACCTGCAACTAAATTACCTAATTTTATGGCGAATATCGCTGCCACAAATGCACCGAGAGGCTCGCCCGGCTTACCGAGTCCAAAGGCTTCTATACTTAATACCGCAGGAAATGCGCCTATCATACCTGTAACTGCAGCGGACACCGTAACCAGCGGACCGCTTTTTAACTTTGCAGCTACGCCGACACCTATGCCGGCACCTGTTATGGATTTTGCAAAATTACTTATGGCAATAAGATATGCACCTATATCGCCGCCTATCAAATCTCCGATTTGGGCAATTATCGTACCTATGATAAGCGTTGAGAAAAGTCCAAGTGCCATACCGCTAAGACCATCTATAAAAATTTCGTTCAACCAACCTTTAACCTTGCTCATAATTTTATCTCCTGTTCAACAAACTTACGGCAGACTATGCATCAAATGTGTATTGCTTATTTCATCTTATGTATAGCCCGTATAAAAATTCTCATAGAGTTTATCACATAACATTTCCTTTTACAATTCTTTTAATATCAAAAAATAATATTTGACAAATTATATCCAATATTTTATAATGCCTAACGTAGATATGAGTTACGCTTATAAAGAGGATTGACCGATGAAAAATAATCAGAATAAAAATTTTTTCTTTTTCTTTATGAACGCGATGGATTTTAAATTGTACGAGATTTAAGCAAGGGCTTTAATAGTATAAGATAAATTCCACCGCTACTTTTGATGAATAAATAAAAGTAGCGGTGGTTTTCTTTTTGGAAAAATAAGACGATGGAGGAAGCTATGGAAGAACATTATTATGATGAGGATGGAAAATTAAAAGTAGCCTACAGCGGGGTGGAAGGTGCATTTGCACATATAGTTGCAAAGAATACCTATCCTGACGGAGCCCTTATATCCTATCCGAATTTCGAGGAGGCTTATAAGGCTGTGGAGGATGGAGATTGCAAATGTGCGATACTTCCGATAGAGAACAGCTACACAGGTGAGGTTGGTCAGGTTATAGACCTTATGGTAAGCGGTGAGCTTGTGGTTGACAGAGTTATACCGTATAAGATATCTCAGAATCTGCTGGGTGTAAAAGGCTCAAGCACGAAAGATATAAAAAAGGTTGTAAGTCATTCGCAGGCATTGGCACAGTGTGAAGGTTATATCAGAAAACACGGCTTTGATGAAATGCTTGCGCCGAATACCGCTTTGGCTGCAAAGGAGGTTGCAGAGCTTGGAGATAAATCTGTTGCAGCCATCGCAAGTCTTGAGACTGCCGAACTTTACGGTTTGGATGTCCTTCATGCAAACATAAATGAGATGACAGACAATACCACAAGATTCGCAATATTTGAAAAAAACTTTGAGAAAGAGACAGACAGGGAGAAATACACAAGCTTTATACTTCTTTTTACGGTAAATAATGTGGCAGGTGCATTAGCTAAGGCGATAGCCGTTATAAGTGAGTACGGTTTTAATATGAAGGTATTAAGAAGCAGGCCTTCCAAGCAAAAGGCTTGGGAATATTATTTTTATGTTGAGGCTGACGGAGATATAGATACAGACGAAGGCAGAGAAATGCTTGACAGGTTATCAGAGGTATGTAATCTCGTTAAGATAGTTGGAAAATGTCTCGATAACGAGAATTAAAATAAATTTTCAAAACATTATAATACATGGAGGAATAAATTATGAATATGACATTTGAAAGAAAATTAGCACTTCCGGTGGAGTTAAAGGAGATGTATCCATTAACCGGAGCACTTGGTAAAATCGTAGAGGAAAGAGATGTGGAGATTAAAAATATTTTAGCAGGCAGGTCTGATAAGCTGCTTCTTATAATCGGTCCATGTTCTGCCGATAAGGAAGAAAGTGTGGTTGATTATGTATCAAGACTCTGTCCTATACAGGAAAAGGTTAAGGATAAGATTTTTATCGTGCCGAGAGTCTATACGAATAAGCCGCGTACGACAGGTGCCGGATATAAGGGTATGCTTCATCAACCTGATCCAAATGAGAAGCCGGATATGTTCAAAGGTATTGTTGCCATAAGAGAACTTCATATGAAAGTTATCTCAGAGACAGGCTTTTCCTGTGCAGATGAGATGCTTTATCCTGAGAATGCGGAATACTTAAATGATGTGCTTGGATATATTGCGGTAGGTGCGCGTTCCGTAGAGAACCAGCAGCACAGACTTACCTCAAGCGGATTATCTGTTCCTGTGGGAATGAAGAATCCATCCAGCGGTGATATATCGGTTATGATGAATTCAATAACTGCCGCACAGCACGGTCACACATTTATATATAGAGGCTGGGAGGTACATTCACAGGGAAATCCTTATGCGCACGCAATACTTCGCGGATATAATAACAAGCACGGACAGCCTATGCCGAATTATCATTATGAGGATTTGCTCCGATTATGCGAGGTATATGCGGAAGCCAAATATGAGAATCCGGCAGTAATAATTGATGCAAACCATGCGAATTCCGGTAAAAATCCTTTTGAGCAAAAGAGAATCCTCAATGAAGTAATTAGCAACTGCAATTATAACAGTGATATCAAAAAAATTGTCAAAGGCTTTATGGTAGAAAGCTACATAGAGGACGGAAATCAGAGTGTAGACGGCGGTGTATACGGAAAGTCAATAACCGATGCATGTCTCGGATGGGAGAAAACAGAAAAGCTTATTTATGAAATTGCCGAAAGATTATAAAATTTTGTAAATAATTTATCAGATAATGGGCAATATATATTTAAGAACTATAAATATATAAAAGGAGATTTTAATATGAAGTTCTTAAATATTTTATGTTTGACAATCGTTGTCATCGGAGCAATTAACTGGGGACTTATAGGTTTTGCTGATTGGAATCTTGTATCAGCATTATTCGGAGACGCTACGGTATTTACAAGAATCGTATATGGTCTTGTAGGTATAAGCGGATTGTATCTTATAAGCTTTTATGGCTTACTCGGAAACGAGAGAAGTTACCAGTAGTCAGGCAGCGGCCATCAAAGGTCTTAATTTCAAGACTTTTGATGGCTGTTTTTTCTTTGTACAAAAAAATATAGATTTGTATTTATTTTTATTAAAAAAATTGTTATAATAGCCATTGATTTGATTTTGATTATAGAAATTTGTCTAAAGATAAACCGGAGGAAAAAAACATGGGTGGTTTTTTTGGAGTTGTTGGAAAAGAAGATTGTGTATTTGATTTATTCTTTGGAACAGATTATCATTCGCACTTAGGTACAAGACGTGCCGGAATGGCTGTATATGGAGATGACGGATTTGAAAAGTCTATACATAAGATTGAGAATTCTCCTTTCAGAACGAAGTTTGATGATGATGCCAATTCCATGCATGGTAATATGGGTATCGGCTGTATATCGGATTATGAGGCACAACCTATATTAGTCCGTTCACATCATGGTTCTTTTGCCATAACGACAGTTGGAAAAATAAATAATGACAAAGAGATTATAGCAGAGATATTAAAGGGAAGAACACATTTCTTTGAAATGAGCAACGGTGAAATTAATTCGACGGAATTGGTTGCTGCAATTATCAATCAGAAGGATAATTTCATAGATGGTTTAAGGTATGCACAGGAAATTATAGAGGGCTCTATGTCCATGCTTATTCTTACTCCAAAGGGAATATACTGTGCCAGAGATAAGTTTGGAAGAACTCCTATTTCCATCGGTAAGAAAGAGGACGCATATTGTGCTGCATTTGAGGATTTTTCATATTTCAACCTCGGATATACTACTTATAGGGAACTTGGTCCCGGAGAGGTAGTTATTATGGAGCCTAATGGTGTCAAAACCCTTGTTGCACCGGGCGATAAGATGAAGATATGTACATTCTTGTGGATATATTATGGTTATCCATCGGCTTCTTACGAAGGAGTAAGTGTCGAGGAGATGCGTTATAAATGTGGACAGGCATTGGCAAAAAGAGATAATGTTAAGCCTGATATAGTAGCCGGTGTACCTGATTCAGGTACGGCACATGCTATAGGATATGCGAATGAATCGGGTGTACCTTTCTCCAGACCGTTTATAAAATATACACCTACATGGCCGCGTTCATTTATGCCGACCATACAAAGCAGAAGAAATCTTATAGCTAAGATGAAGCTTATACCTGTCAAAGAATTGATAAAGGACAAGAGTCTTCTTCTTATAGATGATTCTATAGTAAGAGGAACACAGATGAGGGAGACGACGGAGTACCTTTTTGAAAATGGCGCAAAAGAAGTTCATATCCGTCCGGCTTGTCCTCCGCTTGTATTTGGCTGTAAGTATCTTAATTTTTCAAGAACAAATTCCGAAATGGAATTAATCACAAGGGATGTTATCGCTGAGCTTGAAGGTAAAGAAGTAACTGATGATATACTTAGAGAGTATGCTGATTATAATTCGGAAAAATATGAGATTATGGTTGAAAAGATAAGAGAAAGGCTTAAATTTACGTCACTCAGATTTCATCGCTTGGATGATATGATAAACTCTGTCGGAATTGATCCGGAAAAGTTATGTACATATTGCTGGAACGGTAAGGAATAGTATAAAATTATTGGCACACAAGTTTAAAAATTATCTCTGTTATGAACCCGTATAAAATTTTATAATTCTGTTATGGTATAAGCCATAATTGGTTATGAATCGGGGAACTTTACGATGGATAAAAGAGATAATGACATAGGTGCACAAAGGTTAAGAAGATTAAGGTTAAGTCAGAAACTGACTCAGGAACAAATGGCTGAGGCTATAGGTATATCTGAATCTCTTTATAAAGGCAATGAATCGGGCAGACTGCCTATATCTAAAAAGACAGCGCAATTAATAGAGGACAGATTCGGACTCAGGGCAGATTATATGTTCTTGGGTACTGCTCCTGAAAATCGTGATATATGGTCTGAAATATTGGAATGTGAAGAGGCTGAGAAAATGAAGATAATGCTGAGACTGATTGCCTATTTTTCAGCACAGAATACAATTGATCTCAGTGATGAAGTTATTGAAAAACTAATAAAAGATATGAGAATTGAATAAATAATAATTTTAACAGGTATGAATTTAACAGGTTTGTACCTGTTATTTTTCTATATCCTTCAAAATCCAGATGTCGGCATGACTCCATCACTTCCATTACCGACATCTGTTCTTATGATTTTGAAAGAAAACCCTGTGGGCTTGGAATTATACAGCTATAAGCATGTAAGATGGAATAACAGGGCTCATTATAACTTATAGCTGAAATTGTTGGTTGTGCAGTCAATATGAATTCAGTATAAAAAATAATGTAAAATATAAATTCCAAGCTTTCTGTTATTATAGAACTTTCTGTAATTATAAAACAATATAATTTTTATGAACGTGAGGTTTTATTTATTGAACTATCATCGGTTTATAATAATAAATAAAAATAAATGTGGATTTTGCTCGTATTTTAACTTGCAAATACTCCCATTTCATAATAGAATGAATTATGTAAATTAAAAATATAAGGTGCAGGCTTATGAATATAAAAATGCAGTGTTGCGGCATTATTCTTTTGGGAGTAGTTTTTTATTTCTATCGTAACCAGAATAAGTTGAATTTAAAAACTGAAAAAGCGTTTTTACATATCTTTTCTGCTATTATGGCAGGACTTATTTTTGATGTCGCTTCAATGGTTGTTCTTAGATACAACGCTTATCTTCCTGTACATTTTGTAAATATAATATGCAAACTCTATGTTGCAACGCTTATTGCCGTAGCATATAGCGGCTTAATTTATGTATGCTCTGACATTTTTACGAATAGAGAGTTGTATAAAAAAAGAGTTATTATCTATTCTGTTCTGGAAATAATCGGTATTATTCTCGTTTTAAGTCTTCCGATATATAAGAATTTAGAAGACATGAGTAATGAGTTTACATATGGACCAAGTGTGATTGTTACCTATGTGTTCTGTATGACTTTTTTTGGTATAATTGTATATTTGCTTTTTAGACATAAGGCAGAGATGAATCGTGAAAGAAGAACGGCAGTAATGTTTTGGATTGTACTGTGGCTTTTATGTGCAGTAATACAATTTTTCTTTAATAAATTACTGCTTGTTGGATATGCAGGTGCAATAAGTGTGCTCGTGATATATTTGCGGCTTGAAAATCCGGAGAATAATGTTGACAGAAGGACGGGATTTTTTACCATTGGAGCACTTATACAATATTTGATGCAGATTTTTGAAAATGATGATGATGTGGCCATTATTGATATTCTTATGCCTGCTCCGTTTGTGCCAAATGACAGAAGAAAGGATATGCTGATAAATCAGGAAATAATAGATTTCCTTGCATCAATATCTCATATAATGGTTTTCAGAGGCGATGCGGGCAGATTCATATTAACGATGAATCAGAAAGATTATGAGAGAGTTGAAAAACTTATTGATGAGAGATTTGAGGAAAGCTGGGGACCGGCTAAGGATTTTATTATAACGCCTAATATTGTTGTTATGCCAAGTATAAGAGTGTGTGAACAGGCTAATGATATCCTGCCGTGTATCCATTATACGAGGCAGAACAGTATTGAATTGGCAGAGACAGGTAAGGTTGAGCTTAATAAGAATTTGTCAGGTCAAATGTATAAGGAACAGCTTACCGAGCAGATGATTTCAGATGCCATAGCTGAGGATAGGGTGGTTGTATATTATCAACCTATATATTCTACCGAAGAAAAGAAATTTGTATCGGCAGAGGCTCTTGTAAGAATTTTTGATGCAGAAGGTAATATGATTCCTCCGGGAGAATTTATTGGAATAGCAGAGCAAAATGGCATGATACTTAAGATTGGTGAAATGGTATTCAAGAAGGTATGTCAGTTCATAGCAGAGAAGCTTCCTGAGAAATACGGACTTGAATACATTGAGGTTAACCTGTCTACTGTTCAAGGTTCGTACGAATTCCTTGCAGAAAGTTTTATTGAGATTATGGACTGGTATAATGTAGATCCGTCAATGATTAATCTTGAGATTACCGAATCGGGTTCAGTATCTGCAAAAAAAGTGCTTCTTGATAATATGAACAAACTAATTGATTATGGAGTAAGTTTTTCATTAGATGACTTTGGTACGGGACAGTCAAATCTTAATTATGTTGTGGACATGCCTGTGGAACTTGTAAAGTTTGATCGGGATATGATAGTCTCTTATTTCGAGAATGGTAAAGCGAAATATGTAATGGAAGCTGCCATGCATATGATACATGGACTTAAACTTAAGATAGTATCAGAAGGCATTGAAACAAAGGAAATGCTTGATACTATGGAAAAGCTTGGAATAAATTATATACAGGGATATTATTTCTCAAAGCCGATTCCGGAAGATGAATTCCTGAAATATATCAGGGAGAAAAATAAGTAATATTACGGTAATCCTAAGGGGAAAGGAGTTATTATGTCATACGTTGAATATGAGAAGGCACAGAAGGCAGGTTTGAAGGCTTTTAAAAGTGCTATTTCAAAAGGAGAAAGTGCATACCTTCCGGTGCTTGATGAAATACTTGAGAATGTTGATATACAAAGTGAGATAAGTCTTGGAATTGTACAGGTTCCGCTTGATAGCGTGGTTGGCACGAGTAATGCCGGCAGAACTTATGCATTTGCCAATAATTTTATGCCTATACTTGATTATAAGACTGAGTTTGGCTCCAAATGGTCTGCACTATGTGACAGTCAGATAGAGGAAGGTATAAGAGAACCTATAAAAGTTTACGAATATCTTAATAAATTTTATGTAATTGAGGGAAATAAACGTGTTTCGGTTATGAAGTATTTTGATGCCGTCTCCATTCCGGCTCAGGTAACAAGAAAGATACCTAAGCTTACAGATGACCCTGAGATAAAAATATATTATGAGTTCTTGGATTTTTATAAGCTGACGGATGTTAATTATATTTGGTTTTCTCAGGAAGGTTTTTTTAAAAGACTTCTTGAACTTACATCAGAAGATCCTGAGGTAGAATGGACAGATGAGCAGAAAAAAGACTTTGGTTCGGCAAACCATAATTTCAGTGTTGCATTGAAGAGCAGAGGTGGAGATAAATTACCTATAACTATAGGCGATGCTTTCCTCCTTTTTATTGATATTTATGGTTATGAAAATGTGAAAACATGGACATCTACTGTTATGAAAGAGAAGATTGATAAGATGTGGGAGGAGTATCTTATTGAATCTACAGGAAGAGAAATTAATCTTAAGTTAGATCCTCCGGATTTAAGTAAGAAGAGCATAGCGAGTTATTTCAAGAGCTTTACACCGAAGCAGATTAAGGTTGCATTTGTATATGATAAGGATCCTGACAAATCGGATTGGTTATATTCTCATGAACTGGGAAGATTATATCTTGAGGAACACTGCTCCGACAGAATAAAAACACTTAAGGTGCATGATCTTAATTCGGAAGAAGATATAATTACAGCTATGGAGGACCTTATAATGATGGGGGTTAAGATTATTTTTACCACATCATCAAGACAGGTAAGTGCGAGTCTTAAGGTTGCTGTTAATAATCCGGATGTTGTCATACTTAATTGCTCATTAAACACTTCGCATAAACTTATTAGTACTTATTATGCAAGACTTTATGAGGTTAAGTTCTTAGCCGGAATTCTTGCCGGAGCGCTTACCACAAATGATAAGATAGGCTATCTGGCGGATTATCCGATACTTGGTATGACCGCCAATATTAATGCATTTGCACTTGGTGCGGCTATGGTTAATCCAAATGCAAAGGTTTATCTTGAATGGACTACACTTAAAGGTGTATCCAGAGAGGCTGCAATAGAGGATTTAAGAAGGCGTAATATTAATTATATATCGGATCAGGTTATGATAACTCCGAGTTCTTCAGGAAGAAGATTTGGCCTTTATAGTATTGAAGAGGATAAAACCTTCAATATAGCAATGCCGGTATATCAGTGGGGAGTGTTCTATGAAAAGCTTATAGACACTGTTGTTAAAGGCAAATTAAAGGAGGATGAAAAAGAAGACACCAAGGCAGTAAATTATTGGTGGGGATTATCTGCAGGTGTTGTCGACCTTATTTATTCGGATAAAATTCCAAAAGGAACTCTCAGACTTGTTAAGCTTATAAAGACTCTTATGACAGAAAATAAATTTTTCCCATTTGACGATGTGGTCCGGGATCAAACCGGAGAAATAAGAAATGAGAAGAAGGAACACATGCTCCCTGAGGAGATAATGAAAATGAATTGGCTGGTAGAGAATATTGTTGGTGAAATCCCTGTTATAGATGAGTTAAAGGAAGATGCCAAGCCAATAGTTGAATTAAAGGGTGTAGGTCAGACAGAGGATAAGGCAGCAGAGTCTATAGCAAGTGAGGAACAGACTGAAAAGACGGATGAAGCTTCCTCTGAAGAGCATGACGAGGCTATAGTTGGTAAGACTGATGATAAGACAGTTAATAACGAGGAGTAGGTATGAGGATTTTATTACTGGCAGATGAAGAATCTAAGTATTATTGGGATTTTTTTGATAAAAGTAAATTAGATGGTATAGATTTGATAATATCTTGTGGAGATTTGGCTCCGCAATATCTGTCATTTCTTGCAACCTATGCAAAGGTACCTATACTCTATGTGCACGGAAATCATGATCATTGTTACGAAGAAACACCGCCGGATGGATGCATATGTATCGATGATGATATATACGTTTATAATGGTATAAGGATAATGGGACTGGGTGGAAGTATGTGCTATAATTTCAGTCCTTTTCAGTATACTGAGAAAGACATGCAGAAAAGGTACAGAAGACTTAAAAGAAAAATTAAAAAAGTAGGCGGTGTGGATATTTTTATTGCACATTCACCGGCATATCACCTTAATGACAGTGAGGATTTACCTCATACAGGCTTTAAGGTTTTCCTTGATATATTAGAAGAACAAAAGCCTAAGATATATGCACATGGTCATGTTCATATTAATTATGGCAGAGACTTTAAGAGAGAGTCTTCATATAATGGTACAAAAGTTATAAATGCTTTTGAAAAGTATATTATAGAAATATAAGCTTATGAAAAATACGATAATATTGAAAAGTCTGAAATAAATATGGTATATATAAATATATGAGCTGGAGCTAAAATAAAAATCTGGTTTTTATAAAAGGAGATGAAAGCATGGCAGATATGACTAATTATGATTTGGCGTATTTTAATAAACTACTTGATGAATATGTGGAAATATGTAATGAATCCGGAAAAATAGACGTGGATTTATATAAGAAATACAACGTTAAAAGGGGTTTAAGAGATGCTGATGGACGTGGCGTCCTGACGGGACTTACAGAGATTTCGGATGTAGTTGGTTTTAAAGGAGAAGAGAGAATACCTGTACCGGGTGAACTATATTATCAGGGATATGAGGTTAAAAAAATTGTCTCAGGGTTAAATGAAAGCTTATATGGCTTTGAGGAGACTACATATCTTCTTTTGTTTGGACGTCTGCCTGATAAAGATGAACTTGACTGTTTTATAAATGTTCTGGCTGATTTAAGAGCACTTCCGGATGCATTTAACAGAGATGTAATTATGAAATCACCGAGTAAGGATATGATGAATGTACTTCAGAAGTGTGTTCAATCACTTTATGCATATGACGAGTTGGCAAATGATATAAGCATAAAAAATGTTCTTATCCAGTCTCTTAAACTTATTGCACAATTTCCTGTTATTGCTGCCTATGGATATCAGGCATACAGACATTATCATAAAGATAAAAGTCTTATGATTCACAGACCTAAACGCGATCGTTCAACTGCTGAAAATATATTAAGACTCATAAGAACAGATGGAAAGTACACGCAATTAGAAGCAAAAGTTTTGGATGTGTGTCTTATCTTACATGCTGAGCATGGTGGTGGTAACAACTCAACGTTTACTACACATGTACTCACCTCGTCAGGAACGGATACATACTCAACCATATCTGCCGCACTTGGTTCACTCAAAGGACCAAGACATGGCGGAGCCAATCTCAAGGTACAGCAGATGTTTAATGATATAAAGGAAAATGTCAGGGATTGGGAGAATGAAGATGAATTATCTTCATATCTTCAGGACATATTAGATAAAAATGCATTTGATAAGTCGGGGCTTATATATGGTATGGGACATGCGGTGTACAGCGAGTCTGATCCAAGAGCGGTAATATTAAAAGACTATGCAAGGCAGCTATCAGAGGAAAAGGGTACTGAGAAGGAATATGCTCTCTATGAGAGAGTGGAAAGATTAGCTAAAGGACTCATAACTTCGAACAGGAATACACAGAAGTCAGTATGTGCAAATGTAGACTTCTATAGTGGCTTCGTATACTCAATGTTAAGAATTCCTATTGAGCTTTTTACACCAATGTTTGCCATAGCGAGAATCTCAGGTTGGTCGGCTCATCGTCTTGAAGAGCTTGTCAACAAGGGCAAGATAATCCGCCCTGCATACAAATATGTAGGACAACATAGAGAATATATATCTATCGACAAAAGGTAAAAGGAATATAACATAAACATAATTTTTGATTGTTGAATTACACCATAGATTATAGCAGGCTGAGATAGAAGATGAATGCATAAGCAGGTAATATGAGCCGCCGGTATTTACTGATTTAAGACTGGAGCAACATATAACGAGCGAAGTGAGTTAATATGATGCTCAAGGATTAAAGAAGTTAGTACCGCTGCGTGCGAATCTTAGCGAGAGCGTGCCTGCGATGTATTTATCTTCTATCTCAGCCGTAGAAAAATTGGGAGAAAAATATGTGGCTTGCAGATGATTGGAAAGATTATGAAATAATAGATTGTTCCGAGGGTGAAAAGCTTGAGCGTTGGGGTGAGTATATATTGCTTCGTCCGGATCCTCAGGTGCTTTGGAATACACCTAAAGATAATTATTATTGGAAAAAATTAAATGGACATTATCACAGAAGTAAAAGTGGTGGCGGTGAGTGGGAATTTATGAATCTGCCTAAGCAGTGGAGCATAAATTATAAGGAGCTTACTTTTAATCTGAAACCTTTTTCATTCAAACATACAGGTCTTTTTCCTGAACAGGCGGTTAATTGGGACTGGTTCAGTGAAATAATAAAAAAGTCAGACAAAAAAGAAATTAAAGTTTTAAATCTATTTGCATATACCGGAGGTGCAACAATATCAGCGGCAAAAGCAGGTGCAAAAGTAACTCATGTAGATGCATCCAAGGGTATGGTAACATGGGCAAAGGAAAATGCGGTCTCATCAGGTCTTGCTGAAGCACAGATAAGATGGTTGGTGGATGACTGTGTTAAATTCGTGGAGCGTGAAATAAGGCGTGGCAATAAATATGACGGAATAATTATGGATCCTCCATCGTATGGAAGAGGACCAAAAGGGGAAATATGGAAATTAGAAGATAAGATTTATTCTTTTATAGAACTTACCACGAAGCTGCTTGCAGATGATGCAATTTTTTTCCTTATTAATTCATATACAACCGGTCTTGCACCGTCCGTGCTTACATATATGGTTTCAAATACAATTATGAAATGTCATGGCGGAAGTGCTATATCTGATGAGATAGGGCTTCCGGTCAGAGAAAGCGGACTTGTTCTTCCATGTGGATCTTCCTGCAGGTGGACTTCGTAATTAATTTATATATTAATAATATTTGATATTATACATACAAAATATGGAGTACCGCATTTATGAATAATAAGAGCATACAGAACAGAAAAGTTTATAGGGATAAGAATAGATGGATTTTTCTAACAAAACTTTTTGTGTATGTTTCATTAATAATAATTCAAATATTATTTCTTCTGCTTATCTATGGTGTTATGCAGGAATATGTTTTGTACTGGCAGACATCAGCACTTTTGTTATCAGCCTTTGTTGTACTTTATATAGTGAATAAGGATGTAAATCCTGCTTATAAGTTGGCTTGGGTAGTGTTTGTTTTATCAGTACCTCTTATTGGCGGAACAATGTATGTGCTTCTTGCCGGTAACAGAACAAGGATAAAATTCATAAAAAAAGCTCTTAAGAATCATCTGGATACCTTTCAATATATGCCGGACGACAGTGAATACTACAAAGAGATAAAGGAATTAAGCAAGTCTTCGGCAGCGCAAGCCTATTATATATCCAAGACTGCAGGATATCCGGTATATAAGAATACCGAAGTCAGATATTTCCCGCTTGGTGAAATTAATTTTGATGTATTAATTGAAGAATTAAAAAATGCGAAGCATTATATATTTATGGAATACTTCATCATTAAAGAGGGAGAAATGTGGGATGAAGTATTGAGTGTATTAAAAGACAAAGCTAAGGAGGGCATAAATGTAAGGATAATATATGATGATTTTGGTTCGGGAATGGGAATGCCTTCAAGATTCATAAAGGATATGAACAGCTACGGCATAAGAGTCGCTGCATTTAATCAGGTTGCGCCTGTTGTGAATCTAAGACAGAATAATCGTGACCACAGAAAGATAACAGTTATAGACGGATATATTGGATTTACAGGCGGTATCAATCTTGCGGATGAATATGTAAATAAGGTTAATCGTTTCGGACATTGGAAAGATACCGGAATAATGCTTAAAGGAGATGCAGTATGGAACCTTACACTAATGTTTCTTCAGACATGGCGTATGCTTACTGATGAGGAAGAAGATTATGCGGAATATACTGTAGATAAGTATTGTGACAGACTTTATGAGACAGATGGATATATACAACCTTATGGTGATACACCTGTGGATGATGAGATAGTAGGAGAGAATATTTATCTTAATATGATAAATAAGGCGAAGAATTATATCTATATAATGACACCATATCTTATCATAGATAATGAGATGGCTACAGCACTTACACTTGCTGCTAAAAATGGAATAGATGTAAGGATAATAACACCGGGTATACCTGACAAGAAAATGGTCTATATGGTTACTCAGGCAAATTATGGAGCTCTTGTTAAGGGTGGAGTTAAAATATATCAATATACTCCGGGATTCGTACATGCCAAGACTGTTGTTGTAGATGATAAGATTGCAACGGTCGGTACGGTGAACTTTGATTTCAGAAGTTTATATCTGCATTTTGAATGTGGTGTGTGGATGTATGATTCAAGTGTTATTGCTGATATAAAAAAGGATTATAATGATACGCTTTCAAAATGTGATGAGATAACACTTGAATATATAAATAACACAAAGGCATATAAGAAATTCGGACAGAGTGTTTTAAGACTTATATCACCATTACTATAAATGAAGCAGATGAGTGGAGGCAGGATAATGAAGGAAGAAAGAAAAGATACAAAACAGATTATAGCAGATACATTCAAGGAACTTTTATGTAAGTCTGCGATAGAGAAGATAACCGTCAAGGAGATAACAGAAAGATCGGGAGTAATAAGACCGACTTTTTATAATCACTTCAGTGATAAGTATGAGGTGTTGGAGTACATTATAAGAACCGAACTTCTTGAACCTATCAGACCGCTTTTATATAATAATATGATACCGGCTGCATATACGCTTCTGCTTTCAAATATCCAAAATGATATGGATTTTTACAAAAGAGCCGTATTGATAGAGGGACAGAATTCATTTTCAAATATTGTCATATCATCAGTCACTGAGCTTTTGCTTGCAACCATAGAGAAGCTTCACCCGGTACATCATTTCAGATACAGCTGGATGTCCAGAGAGATGCTTGCTGAATATTATGCGAATACAATATGCTATATAGCCGTCAATTGGATAAAACGTGACTTCGCAATAAGTCCGGATGAACTGGCGGAAATATTCGAGTACATAAGCCATCATTCGTTTATAGATATATTTAATGACATAGTATAGTATACATGAGATTGTATAAGGACATTTCGCCTCCAACCCCCGTCCCCGGGGGCATGATATAAAGAAAGGGGAATGTATATTGTTAGTATACAAAATGCTCAAAATGTATATTTTGGTTATACACTCAAAAAGGATTGGATATTTATTTTATCCGATCCTTTTCATATTATATAGAACGAAATGAGGCAATACTTATTAACCTCATAAAAGAAAAGGGAAAGAAGTGAGAAAGATGATTAATTTTGGAAAATGGGTAGTAAAACATAAGATTGCAATATTTGTAATCGGAATTCTTTTGCTGATCCCATCAGCTCTTGGTTATTTCAGTACAAGAGTAAACTATGATATCCTTACGTATCTTCCAAAGGACATTGAAACGATGAAAGGTCAGGATATTATGGTTGACGAATTCGGCACCGGAGCATTTTCAATGTGCGTCGTCGAAGGAATGTCAGATAAGGATATATCCAAGATGCGTAAGGAGATGGAAGCGGTACCAAATGTCAAGGCAGTTCTCTGGTATGACTCTATAGTGGATTTGTCAATACCGAAGGAAATGCTGCCGGATAATATTAAGGAAATATTTTTAAATGAGGATACTGATTCAACATTATTGTTTGTGCTTTATCCTACATCCATCTCAGATGATGATACGATGAAAGCTATTGATGAGTTAAGAAATATCATTAGCAAGCAAAGCTACCTCTCAGGTATGTCGGCGGTTATAACGGATACGAAGGAGTTGTCCGATAAAGAAACTCCTATATATGTACTTATAGCAGTTGTGCTTGCAGTGGTTGTTCTCTCAATCTCGATGGATTCATTTCTTGTACCGTTGTTCTTCCTGCTTAGTATAGGAATGGCAATTATTTATAACCTGGGTACAAACGTGATACAGGGAGAGATATCATATGTGACACAAGCACTTGCGGCTGTTCTTCAGTTAGGAGTTACGATGGATTACTCCATCTTCTTATGGCACAGCTATGAGGAAAAGCAGGAAGTATATCCGGGAGATAAGAACAGAGCGATGGCACATGCTATATCCAATACGATATCTTCTGTAGTAGGAAGCTCCATTACGACGGTGGCAGGTTTCATAGCTTTATGTTTCATGAGTTTCACACTCGGACTTGATTTGGGTATCGTAATGGCGAAGGGTGTTATATTCGGAGTTATCGCATGCGTAACTGTTCTTCCTTCTATGATACTTATATTTGATAAGGCGATAGAGAAGACAAAACATAAGGTACTTCTGCCGGATATAAGCAGAATATCCTCATGGGTAGTAAATCACTTTTATATATTTATAGTGTTATTCGTAATCATTCTTGTACCTGCAATATACGGTTACACACATACTGATGTATATTATGACCTTGCCGGTACACTTCCGAGAGACTTACAGAGCAGTATTGCAAATGACAAGCTTAATGAAGAGTTCGAAATGGGAGCAACCCATATGATACTTCTTGACAGCAGTATAAGCAGCAAGGAAGTTATTAATATGACAAATGATATAAAGACTGTAGATGGTGTCAAGAGTGTAGTGGGACTTGACAGTATGCTCGGCGGAACCATACCGAAAGCATTACTTCCTGAAGAATTGGTTTCAAATCTCGAAAATGAAAATTATAAATTACTTCTTGTTATGTCAGAATACGCTGTAGCTACTGATGAAGTAAATGAACAGTGCGAGACAATCAAGAATATCGTTAAATCCTATGACGAAAGCGGAATGTTAATCGGAGAGGCACCTTGTACAAAAGATCTTATTGAGATAACGGATAAGGACTTTAAGACAGTAAGTGCCGTATCAATAGGAGTTATATTCCTGATTATAGTATTCGTTTTCAAATCAATATCACTTCCGGTTATATTGGTTGCTGTTATTGAGTTTGCAATATTTATAAATATGGGTATACCGGCTTATACGGGAACGGTTCTTCCGTTTATTGCATCTATAGTTATTGGAACGATACAGCTTGGTGCGACGGTTGATTACGCAATCCTTATGACGAACAAATACAAGCGTGGAAGGAATCACGGACTCGACAAGAAGCAGGCGATCATAGAAGGTATGGAATCTTCGGTACAGTCAATACTTGTAAGTGGTTTCAGTTTCTTTGCAGCTACATTCGGAGTTGGTATGTATTCAAACATAGATATGATTAGTTCGCTCTGTACACTGATGGCAAGAGGAGCTCTCATAAGTATGATAGTCGTTATACTTGTATTGCCGTCAATGTTCATGATATTTGACAAGATTATAATCAACACAAGTGTCGGTTTTAAACCTCACAAGGAAAAGCGACAGGAAACATATAACGAGCAGCTGCAGGGTTAAATAAAGGGAAAGGATGATAGTTATGATAGATATTAAAGAGTATTTTAAAAGGAATAGAAAATATGCCATATGCAGTGTTACAGCTATGGCAGTATTGGGAGCATCTTGCTTTGCAGGTACAAATTACAGAAGCATTCCTGTAAATGATTATCAGCAGGAAGTTCTTGCAGAAAATGAATCTGTGGAATTAACTCCTGAGGAAAAGGATGCATTGGTTGATGATATAACTTCAAAGCTTAGTGTTACAGAGAAGGACGTGTATAAGGATGAGACCGTTTATGCATTTGCAGATGCATCAGGAAAGGTAGATAATATAGTAGTAAGCGAATGGCTCAGAAACCCGGATAAGAAGTCAGAACTTGTGGATAAGACAGACCTTAAGGACATAGAAAATGTTAAGGGTGACGAGGCATTTTCACAAAGCGGAGACACTATCAAGTGGCAGGCAAACGGAAATGACATATATTATCAGGGAACAACTGATAAGGAACTTCCTGTAAGTGTAAATGTAACCTATTATTTAGACGGCAAGGAAACTAAGGCTTCCGATATGGCAGGTAAGAGTGGTAAGGTTACAATAAGATTTGACTACACCAATAATACTTCTGTTGAGAAGGAGATTAACGGCAAGAAGGAAGATGTTTCAGTACCGTTTGTTGCAATATCAGGACTCATACTTGATGAGAATGCAACTAATATAGAGGTTACAAATGGCAAGACGATGCCACAGGGTGGTAACACAATAGTTATAGGATATGCTGTACCCGGACTTAAAGACAGTCTTGATATGGACGATGAAAGCCTTGGAGATTTGAGTATACCTGAGTATTTTGAGGTGAGTGCGGATGTTACTGATTTCTCTCTTGATATGACAGTGACTGCAGTTGTATCGGCATCAGAATTTAATATGGAAAGCGGATTGAATACTTCAGAGCTTGATGATATGGTGAGTCAGATTAGCGAAGCAGGTGATGCATTGGCAGATGGTTCTACACAGCTTGCAGATGGAACCGCAACCTTGCTTGCTAATATGAGCGATTTTGAAGCCGGTGCCAATCAGTTGGTTACGGGTGCAAACCAGTTAAAGACCGGAGCGGATTCACTTAAGACCGGAGCAGATTCAGTAAATGAAGGAGCAAATCAGCTTAAGACCGGGGCAGATGCATTAAAGACCGGAGTTGATGCGGTAAATACCGGAGCAAATGATTTAAAGAACGGAATAGATGCGGTAAATACCGGAGCAAATGATTTAAAGAGCGGAGCAGATGCGGTAAATACCGGAGCAAATGATTTAAAGAGCGGAGCAGATGCAGTAAATACCGGAGCAAATGATTTAAAGAGCGGAGTTGATGCGGTAAATACCGGAGCAAATGATTTAAAGAGCGGAGCAGACGAGCTTGCAACAGGAGCGGGTGAGCTTAAGACCGGTATGGATAACCTTGTAACCAGCTCGGATTCACTTGCAACAGGTGTAAGTACGATTAATCAGAGTGCACAATCTATAAGTCAGGGAGTAACGGCACTTGATACTGCACTTAATACCCAGATGAGTGATGAAGAAAAGGCAGCTGTTTCGGCACAGGCGAGTGCGGTGGCTACAGAGACTGTTAATTCACAATTTGCAGAAGGAACAGAAACATATAATTATATATATAATCAGGCTACTTCCTCATTTAAGTCAGCACTTACAGATGAAACTATGGTACAGGGAATGTCTGCTCAGGTTGCGGCAGGAATAAAATCAAGTGATGAGATAGCGCAATTAAAGAATGCACTATATACAGCAGGAACAGTGCAGGCATATCAGGGTGCTGTTGCACAGTATCAGGCAGCAGGTGTTACACCTCCTGATTATGCAACATTTGCAGCAAGTCTTAGTGAAGAACAAAAGGCAGAAATAATGGCCGGAGTTAATGCTCAGCTTAATGCTGTAGCAGACACGCTCGCATCTACTGTCACCACTCAGATTACTTCTGGTATTGCAGAGCAAGGAGCAGATAATATTGGTCAGAATGTAGTAGCAGCATGCAAGGAATCAGCGAGTACCGCAGCAGGTCAGGCAGCAGGTCAGGCAGCAGTTTCGGGAGCTGAGGGAGCTAAACAACAGATAGCAGGACAGATAGAGGCAGTAGGTGAAAATGGTTACAGTCTTGTCTCAGGTACACAGGCTCTTGCTCAGGGAACAGCCACATTAAATGATAAAATACCAAGTCTTACTGCAGGAGTTAGTAAGCTTTCAGAAGGAGTTAACCAGATTGCTACAGGTAGCAGCCAGCTTGCAGACGGAAGCAGCAAACTTGCAGACGGAACAGCACAGCTTGCAGACGGAAGCAGTAAACTTGCAGACGGAACAGCACAGCTTGTAGGTGGAAGCAGTCAGCTTGCAGACGGAACAAGTCAGCTCGCAAGTGGAAGTGCACAGCTTGCAAGCGGAAGTGCTCAGTTGGCAGCAGGAAGCAGTCAACTTGCAGACGGAACTAAGAAGCTTGCAGATGGAAGTGTTCAGATAGCTGATGGTGTATCGCAGCTTAATAGTGGTGCAAACGAGTTAAGTGATGGAATGAACGAATTTAATGATACAGCAATCAAGAAGATTGTGGAGACATATAATGGAGATGTTAAGGATTTGGCAGGAAGACTTGAAGCAGTGTTTGAAGCATCATCGGAATATCAGACGTTTACGGATATTAATGAAGGTGATGCCGGAATTACCAAATTCATTATTAAAACTAACGGTATAACAGAATAAAATTCTTTCCCCGGAGGGTGCCGGTATGTATTCGACATACGGCGCCCTTCTTTATTTTTTTTTCAAAACATCTGATTTTTGTTGTTTTTTATTTGATTTGACATATAATTAGAAGCAGGAAATATTAAAGGGGCAGCAAAAAGATATGACGCATAAATCAAACCTGTTACGTGAATTAATAATTCTTTCCATACCTGCCATATGTGAAGAGATACTAAGTACCTTGCTTCAATATGTTGATACAGCAATGGTCGGACATCTTGGTGAAGAAGCTACGGCTGCCGTAAGTACCACCACAACAATAGGATGGCTGATAGGAGGCTTTTTTCATTCTATTGGAATTGCACTACTTGCGATGATGTCAAAATCCTATGGAGAGGGTAATGAAGATAAATTAAAAAATCTTGCGGGACAGGCTGTAATTCTTGTGCTTGGGGCAGGAATTACAGTCGGAGTGATTTCTATTTTGCTCGCGGGCTGCATACCTGTTTGGATGGGAGCAGAAGAGAATATCAGACAGGATGCATATAGGTATTTTTTTATAATAAGCATACCGATGATTTTTCGCGCCGCAGCACTTATATTTGGCTCGTGCATTAGAGCAACACTTGATACGAGAAGCCCCATGATAGTTAATATAATTGCAAATGTTATTAATATAATTCTTGACTGGATTCTGATATATGTGTTTGATATGGGGGTAGTGGGAGCAGCTTATGCAACCGCAATTTGTTATACGATAGCGGGTACGCTTATGTTTGTAGTGTTTATACATAAAAAGCAGCTTGCAATATCAAAGCAAAGTATCAAAGCAAATAAAGAACTTTTTAGTGAGATAGCAAGGGTTGCACTTCCTGCGGCAGGCACCAGGATAACATCTTCCCTTGGATATGTTGTCTTTGCGGGACTTGTGTCAAGTATGGGTACAGGAATATTTGCCGCACATTCCATTGCTGTAAATGCAGAAACAATATTTTATATACCGGGCTATGGATTAAGCTCTGCTACATCTGCTATGATAGGAGTTGCCTATGGTGAAAAAAATATCAATAGACTTAAATCCATTATGAAAGTAAGCACAGTGATAACAATATGTATAATGGTGATAAACGGATTAATTCTTTACATTTTTGCATATCCGCTTATGAGTTTTTTTACAAGCAGTATCAATGCGGCAACACTTGGTGCGAGAATGCTAAGAATTGTTGCATTTACGGAACCTTTTTTCGGACTTATGATTGCCATGCAAGGTATATTTTACGGACTTGGAAAGACAGGAAATGTATTTATTACTGAGACCTTTAGTATGTGGGGAATAAGGATTATATTTACCATACTTTGTGTTAAGCTTTGGCACACCGGACTTAAGGAAGTTTGGTACTGTATGATAGCAGATAATATCTGTAAGGCAAGTCTTCTTGGTATTTCCATGATAATATTTACAAAGCGGAAATTACCATTGATGATAAAGGAGTAGAAACAAAGTTTTTTGATAAAATGTTCAGAGGATTTTTATAATTGGAATCGGAAAGGAGTAAAGTAACCGATATGGAAAAAAAAGAATTAATATATGATTTTGATAAGGTTGTTGATAGGAAGAATACTTATTCGACAAAGTGGAATGTCAAGGAAGGTGAGCTTCCAATGTGGGTCGCAGATATGGATTTTGAGACTGCACCCGAGATAGTATCGGCACTTTCCGAGAGGCTTTCCAATAAGATTTTCGGATATACGGATATACCCAAGGAATGGTATGAAGCATATATTAGCTGGTGGAAAAAGCGCCATGACATTGAGATAAAAAGGGAATGGCTGATATACAGTACAGGAGTTATACCTACCTTGTCAAGTACAGTAAGAAAGATTACTTCTCCCGCTGAAAATGTTGTTATTCTTACGCCTGTTTACAATATGTTTTATAACAGTATCTTAAATAATGGAAGAAATGTTCTTGAAAGCCGGCTTATTTATGAAAAAGGAAGATATAGTATAGATTATGATGATTTGGAAAATAAACTTGCCAATCCTCAGAGTTCACTTATGATATTTTGTAATCCGCACAATCCAATCGGGAGAATATGGAGTAAAGAGGAGCTTTCACGGGTAGGAAGATTATGCCTTGAAAATGATGTGTGGATTCTTGTTGATGAGATACATTGTGACTTGACATTTCCGGGGAAGGAATATGTTCCTTTTCTATCCCTTGATGATGAACTTATAAATAATGCTATAATTGCCATATCACCGACAAAAACCTTTAATCTTGCCGGACTTCAGACTTCAGCTGCTGTTATACCTGACAAATCTATAAGGCATAAGGTGTGGAGGCAGATTAATACAGATGAGGTAGGGGAACCGAATGCTTTTGCCATAGATGCCGTTACCTCTGCCTTTGGAAAAGGTGAAAAATGGCTTGATGAATTAAGGGCTTATATATATAATAATAAATGCATTGTTGAAGAATACTTAAATGACAATATAGAGGAAGTGTCACTTGTGTATTCGGAAGCAACATATCTTTTATGGCTTGATTGCAATAAAATAACCGATAGCTCGGTCAAACTTGCAAAGCACATCAGAAAAAAAACTGGACTATTTCTTTTGGCAGGTTCACATTACGGACCGGGCGGAGAATGCTTTTTGAGGCTTAATATTGCATGTCCTAAAGAATTATTATATGACGGGTTAAAAAGACTTGAAGAAGGTATTCATTCGTATGAAAAAACTAACTAAGGAGATACAAAAGTGAATGATAATATAACCAACATAAGTGGGAAAATATATACAGGAGAGCGTTCATTATATATGGCAAGAGATCTTGTTATAGAGGATACAATATTCGGTGAGGGAGAGTCACCTTTAAAGGAAAGTCGAAATATCAGACTTAATGGGAGTATGTTTAAATGGAAATATCCTCTTTGGTATTCAAAAAATATAGAAGTTAAGAATTCCTCATGGTTTGAGATGGCAAGAGCAGGAGTATGGTATACGGAAGATATTTCGGTTGAGGATTGTGCAATAGAAGCACCGAAGAATTTCAGAAGATGCAAAAATATTTCGCTTAAAAACGTATCATTTCCGGATGCCAAGGAAACACTGTGGAACTGTGAGGATGTTACACTTAAAAATGTAACTGCCAAGGGTACATATTTCGGAATGAATTCAAATAATATAAAAGTTGACAATCTTGCACTTTACGGAGATTATTCGTTTGATGGCGGAAAAAATATAGAGATCAGGAATTCAAAGCTTCTTTCAAAGGATGCTTTCTGGAATTGTGAGAATGTTGTGGTATATGATTCATTTATATCAGGAGAGTATCTCGGCTGGAATTCAAAGAACCTTACATTTATTAATTGCATGATAGAGAGTCTGCAAGGTATGTGCTACATAGAGAACCTTGTTATGAAAGACTGCAAGCTGCTTGATACTACGCTTGCTTTTGAATATTCAACCGTGGATGTCGAAATAATTGGTCATATCGGCAGTGTGAAAAATCCTTTGAGCGGCAGGATATCCGCCGGGTCTATTGGCGAACTTATCATGGAAGATGATAAAGTAGATGTAGAAAAGACGCAAATTAAAATCATCGGAGAATGATTCCGGTGATTTTTTTTACTTATTATTACACTTTCGTATCATTAAGATATATAAATACTATTTTATATGATGTACTCTTGACAATAGAAAATGTTAGTGCTATATTAATGTTATTAGCACTCAATAAATTAGAGTGCTAATAAACAGAATCCGATTATTATTTTTGATTTAAGGAGGTTATAAAATGGCTAATTTACCTATATATAATATCATGGCTGTGCCGGATGCCAATCTGTATGTTAAATCTGATTATTACCAGCTTATGACCGGTAAAGCTCCGGCTGTAGATGATAAAGTTATTCTTATGTTTGCGAAGGAGCATCTTTCTAAAGAGGAATATGAGAGCGAGAGCTTTTATCCGATAGGTCTGTCGGGTATAATTACTGAGGTTGATGATAATGGTTATTTCCTTATACATACGAGGAATCGTGTCAACCTTGAGGAGATAGTAATATTCAGAGACCACTCTATAGATTTGTCTATATCCAAGCGCCCTGATATAGAGGATTTGGATGAGGAAACAGTAGTCGAAAGAATAAACAGGGTTAAAGCATCATTGATTGAATATTCTCAGAAATATCAATGGGGCCCTATCATAAGAACCTATGCGTCAAGGTGGTCAACGCTTGGCGAGATTGCGACAGCTTTTTCTCCGTGGCTGATTAATTCGAACAGCGAGAGATATGCGATACTTGCCGAGGACAGCCGCAAGAAGAGATTTGATATGCTTGAGAAGATGCTTATCGAGAATATCGAGATGGGCAATGTCAATCAGGATGCACAGAATGCGCAGGAGGAGGACTATAGAAAGATAGCCCGTGAATCTGCCATCAGAAAACAGATAGAATATCTCCAGAATGAATTAGATGAGATGCATCCGGAAAATGTTTCGGATATAAGAAAGTTGGAATTAAAATTAAAAGAATCCGGAATGAACGAGACTGCAAGTAAGGAATGTGAGAAGATATTAAACCGTCTTAAGCAGGAGGGCAAGAACAGCTCCGAGTACGGTATGCTGTATGATTATCTTGATTACATGACAGAGCTTTCCTGGAAGAAAGAGCCTATGAAGAAGATTAAGTTAGATAAGGCGGAGAAAATATTATCCAAGGATCATTACGGACTTTCTAAGGTTAAAAAACGTATATTACAGCAGATAGCTGTGATGAATCTTAAGAAACAACAATCGGGCTCAATTATATTATTTGTGGGAGCGCCCGGTACAGGTAAGACCAGTATTGGTCAGAGCATAGCAAAAGCACTTGGCAGAAAATATGTGAGAGTAAGTCTTGGCGGTGTCAGAGATGAGGCTGATATAAGAGGACATAGAAGAACATACATCGGTGCTATGGCAGGAAGAATCATAGATGGAATTCATAAGAGCGGGGTATCTAATCCTGTTATGGTTTTAGATGAGGTTGATAAGCTGTCACAGTCTTATAACGGTGATCCTGCAAGTGCATTGCTTGAGGTGCTTGATCCGGAGCAGAACCATACCTTTACCGACCACTACTTAAATGTTCCGTATGATTTGTCGGATGTGTTATTCATATGTACAGCAAATACTGTCGACACGATACCGGAGCCGCTTCTCAATCGTATGGAAGTTATACAATTCCAAGGCTATACTCCGATAGAAAAGCTTGAGATTGCGAAGAAACACCTGCTTCCTAAGGCGATGGATGAAGTCGGCATAAACAAAAAGCAGTTAGAAGTGTCTGATGATATTATCAGGAAGATAATTTCAGATTATACAAGAGAAGCCGGAGTCAGAGGACTTCGCAAGAGGATGGATACACTGTGTAGAAGTGCAGCAGTTGAGATAGTTAGCAATGAGGAGAGCAAATCAAAGAATAAAAAGCTCGTAGTTAAAGATGAGAATTTACGAGAACTGCTTGATACCAGACCTATGAGACATGAGCTTATACACAAGCAGAAAAAATCAGGTATAGTTACCGGACTTGCATGGACGGCAGTCGGAGGCGAGATACTCTATATCGAGACAATGTTCACCAAGGGAAGTGGCAAGCTTATCGTGACAGGTCAGCTGGGAGATGTTATGAAGGAGTCTGCACAGATTGCCGTCAGTCTTGTCAAGGATATGTTCCCGAATAAGTCGAAGCTTTTTGAAGAAAATGACCTGCATATACACGTACCTGATGGCGCTACACCGAAGGACGGACCATCAGCCGGCATAACTCTTACGACAGCACTTGCATCACTTGTAAAAGATGTTCCCGTTGCTCCGACAGTAGCTATGACCGGAGAGGTGTCACTCGAAGGAAATGTAAAGCCGATAGGAGGACTTCCGGAGAAGCTTATGGCGGCACAGCGCGCAGGAGTAAAGACGGTGTTTATCCCGATTGACAACGAGGACGACTTAAGAGATGTCGCCGATGAGGTTAAGGAGGCACTTAAGATAATCCCTGTAGATAAAGTTGAGGATGTGCTTAAGAAGCTTAAAATTATAAAAAATTAAAAATTGCCCTTGGGGACGGGAGTTGGTGGGCTGCCCACCAACCCCCGTCCCCAAGGGCATGATTTAATGCAACAAAAATCTTATTCTTTTTCTGTGCTGTCTTTCTCAAGTGCCTTATACACGATAGCTGCGAGTGCACCGCCTACAAGCGGAGCTACGATGAATACCCATACAACAGATATAGGGTCTGAGTTTCCGTCGATTGCTGCTACGATAGCAGGACCGAGACTTCTTGCAGGATTAACAGAAGTGCCTGTAAGTCCGATACCTAAGATGTGAATTAAAACCAAAGTCAAACCGATGATTAAACCGCCGAATGAACCGTGATTCTGCTTAGGCGAAGTAACACCAAGTATAACTAATACGAAAAAGAATGTTAAGATACATTCTACGAGTAAGCCGGCAGCTATGCTGTCGTTTACACCGCCGAGACCGTTTGTACCATATCCGCCTGTCATATCGGCTACATTTCCCAAGTTAAATATAAGAGCGAGTAAGCCTGAGCCGGCAAAGGCTCCAAGACACTGTGCAATTATATAACCTACAAAATCTTTACCGCTCATACGACCGCTTATTAGACAGCCAAGCGATACTGCCGGATTGATGTGGCAGCCTGATATGTTACCCACGCAATACGCCATACCTACGATGGTAAGTCCGAATGCAAGTGCAGTCAGCAGATAGCCTGAGCCCAATACTGCATCGCAGCCCACAAGCATAGCTGTTCCACAGCCTAAAAATACTAATGATAAGGTTCCTATAAATTCCGCAATGTATTTTTTCATAAATACCTCCTTAAAATTGATGAATGTTTATTTACCGTTTCAGTATAACTTATTATGTAAGCTTTAGCAAGGGCAAATATCTTGCGTTTTTCCTCTTGTAATCCACGTTATCTTGTATTAGAATATATATTTGTGATACTCTCATCTTTTGTAAGAAGATGACAATATTTTGATTGGCGAAGAGGAAGGCTATGGCATTAAAGCACTTAATGATAAATGATATAATTTCAGACAATAATGCAAGGATGCAGAATCTCAAGAAATATTATCCGTTTTTTGTGTTGAATGAGACCACCTTTTCGCAATATAAGGACGGCAGGTATTCATATCTTGATATGGGGTATATCACGCTTGCCACATTAAGATTTTTTATAAATGAGAATAATTTTAACGAAAGAGATATAACCTACGAAGAATATGAAGGATTTATGCGCGAGCTTCTTCATAGAGATTTTGATTTAGATGCAGAAGAGGAAGAAGAAAGTGCTCTTATTCTATACATATTTGATAAGCTTAAAAATGACGGTCGGGCATTTGAATTCAAGTTCTTTGACCCGGAGGAAAAAAAGACTCGTATTGCCAGAGTGAAGTTTATAGACAGCAGGATTGATAACGGGCAGGTGTTATATACAATCACCTCTGATGCGATAGAATTCTATCTTGATACAAAGGAGATTAAGGACGAAAGTAAGATTAATATTTCACAGCTTCTGCTTGAGAAGATGATTGTCTCGAATAATTTTAAGGGCGGAATAGATGTAGTAAAAAGAATTAATTCGCAGGTAAGGCAGATAAGTGAACAAAAGGAAGATGTACTTAAACTTCTTTCTATGGATATATTTGAGGGCGAAAAGGCATACGAAGAATATATGGATACCATAGCCAAATGGTTTGAGGATGAACAGAAGCTTTTCGCGAAGAATAAAGCTCTTGTAGATAAGGCTATAGAAAAGGCCGGACAGGATTTAAAGGAAGATGAAACGAGGTCTTCTAAAGCATTTGAGGATATCAATAATCTTGAAATTGAATTAAAACGCACGATAGACAATCACAGCAGATTGATGGCTGAGACTATGGAACTTTCACAGAATGCTGACAAGATTATAAGCAGTGCCAAACTTAAGAAGCTAAGACCGGTATTTGATTTTAATGAGAGCCTAAATAAGCTTATCAAGAGAGATGAGCCTGCGGATATGTCATACATACTTATGCCGCTTTTTGCACCAAGATTAAATAAAACATTTTCGATAAAATCCATCGACAATATGCTTTCATTAAGAAGCGATGATGGTATGAAGGGCGAAAAGGTTGACAGGAAAAACCTTGATTTTGATTTTGCTTATGAGGATGAGATTTTAGATAAGAAGATAGGTATGAATTTTGCCAAGCTATTTTATGAACTTTTAGACCAGCTTAACAAATGGGGACATCTTAATCTTAAGGAATATAACGGTATATTAGAGATAAAATTCGGTAAGGAAATTTATGCCAACAGGGACTTGTATGCATTCCTCGTACATCTTGCCGGTAAGTCAAACTATAGTATGCCGAAGATGCTTGAAAAGCAGGAGACTTTACTTGAAGAAATTGTTATAGAATACATGGCAGATACGGATAAAGAGAAGTTTAAGAATATGGAATTTTCGATAGAATTCGGAGAAGAATTTGAGATAGAGGAGTATAATGCGCTCGTTACTGATATGATTTTTGAAAGGAGAATGGGATAATGGATGACAGAAGTCTTGAAAAAGCATTGGATATATATTCCGCACTTATTACCGGAAGAGAGATATCCCGTTCAAATTCCGAGACCAGAGATTTGTATGAGGAGTATTATTCTAATTCGGCGGTATATGACATAACTACAAGGCTTGTAAAAAAACTAAATCTTAGTATATACGAATACAATGAAGCCATCTATCTTACGGCAGGAGAAGGTAACAAGATATTCGGATATACGAATGACGATATGAAACGTATATTGGGTCTTAAGTTGAATAAGGAATTATACGTAGTATATTTTATTATGTATAATGCACTGCTTGCCTTCTATCAGGATTCGGCATCCTATCAGGTAAAGGAGTTTGTAAAATCAGAGGATATTCTTAATTCCGTAAATGATTATCTTTTAAGCTTCACTAAGGATTTATCCGTATATTCGATGGATGAAGTTTACGAGGAGAGCTTTAAGGCTGTTGCGCTCTTATGGGACGAGCTTCCGACCGTTACCTCTGATGATACGGAGAAAAACAGAGCTTCACGTGCCTCGCGCATGGGCTACATTAAACTTACTTTTAATTTCTTGGTTGAGCAGAAACTATTTGTCGCAGTATCGGACAGATATTATCCGACAGACAGATTAAGAGCTATTGTAACGAATTATTTTGAGGATGAGAAAGGCAGAATATACAGCATACTCGGAGGAGAAAAGGATGCCTAATATTAACAGGATAAGAGTAAATAATGTAAAATATAATTTTGGAAGTCAGGCATATGATGATTTTACTATGAGAATGTATGGTAAAAACACGATATATGATCTTGCAAACGGTGGCGGTAAGAGTGTACTTATGCTTTTGCTGCTTCAGAATATGCTGCCTAATTCCACCCTTGATGAGAAGCAGCCGATAGAGAAGCTTTTCCGCTCGGGTAATGGCAATACCGTCATTCATTCACTTGTAGAATGGAAGTTGGACGAGCCTTATGATGAAGAAGGATACAGATATATGACGACGGGCTTTTGTGCAAGAAAGGCTAAAGAATCCGAGACTGAAGAAAATGCTTCTAAGGATGTATGCTCGATAGAGTATTTTAACTATATTATATTTTACAGAGAGTATAACAAAAATGATATTATCAATCTTCCGCTTGTTAAAAACGGCGAGAGAATATCCTACTTTGGACTTAAAAATTATCTTAAGGAGCTGGGCTTACATGATATGAGTCTTAAGGTATTAGTGTTCGACAGGAAGGGCGAATATCAGAGATTTATAAGCGCTTATGGTCTGCATGAGAGCCAATGGGAGATAATAAGAGGAATTAATAAGACAGAGGGACATGTAAGAACATTTTTTGAAAATAACTATAAGACCACAAGGAAGGTGGTTGAGGATTTATTAATCGAAGAGATTATCGAGAAGGCATTTATGGTGAAGACCAATCGTGATGATTCTCAGAACGAGTCTATGGCGAAGCTTCTAATGGATATAAAGGATGAGCTTACAACCCTTGCCAAGAAGAAAAAGGATATATCGAATTACGATTATCAGACAGAGCTGATAGAAGTGTTAAGTGACAAGGTCGCTTCTTTCATGAATCTGTATGAGGAGCAGGATAAACTGTCTAAGACACTTGCGGATATTTATGTGACAGGCGAGCAGTACGCTAAGGACAACGAGGAGCATATGCGCGCACTTGAGGAAGAAAGAGACAGAAAATATGAGTTAAAGCACAAGCAGCGTGAGCGTATAGAATGTCTTAAGGTATCAAGGGATAAGAAGAGACTTGATGAGTTAAAGATTAAGGCGCAGGATATAAGTAAGAAGGTGACTTCTGTAAAGGAGAAGGCATCTGCAACCGAGAAGGACTATAATTTAAAACGCAGTATAAATGACTATCTCCTGTATCTTGAGGATAAGAAGAAATATGATGAATGTGATTCCTTTATAAAGCTGTTAAAGACCGGAACAGCCTATGATGATGAGCAGATTTTTACTTATGTATATAATATCAAATTATTGATAGATAAAAAATTAGAAGAGATAAAGAGTAAAAAGTCAGAATTAAATAAGGAGATTGCAAAGGCAAGACTTGATAAGGAATATCATGAGAAGCTTATAACCGAGGCAAGACTTAATCTTGCTGTAGCGGAGGCATCAAAGAAAAAAGCAGATGAGGAGATTGTAGCTTTAAGTGAAAGATTATCTTCTGTCAGAATGAGTATGAATAATCTTAGTTTCGTAGGAAATGATGAGCAGATAAAAAACTGCGAAGAAGAAATGGCGGCAGTAAAGTCCAAGCTTGACTTACTTAAGAAAAATTCTGATGAAAATAAAAACAGATTAAATGATGAGCAGGGAAGGTTATTAAAGCTTGAAAATGAGAAGGAGAAAATTGACAGGACAATATCTTCCATCAGAGAAAATGAACAGGAAATAAAAGAGGCAACAGAAAAGCTTGATAATATAAAATCAGTCTATGACGTGACTGATGAAAGAAAGTTATTTGATGTGATATCCGACAGAATATCATCTTGTATCTTAGAGCTTGCTGATATAAAGAATAAAATAAAAAAATGTGAAAAAAGAAAAAATGAATTAAAAGAAAAAAGATTGATAAGACCGTCATCAGCAGTTAAAAAGCTTATGGAATATATTGAGACAAGACATGGTATATCAGCGATGTTCGGTATGGATTACCTGTCAGCACTTGATAAAAGTGCACAGGAGGAAATACTTGATAATAACCCGCTTTTTCCTTATGGTGTGGTGCTTAAAGAATTTGACGTTATAAAAGATGATCCGAATATTCATAATATAGATACAGATGATGAAACTCTGTATGTTTATGATATGTCGGAGGTTTCAAAAAAGACGGTTCATATAGGCAATGGTGCAGTAGCTGTTCATGCAGATAAAGAATTTTTCTTAAGCGATGATACAGCTGATATGCTTATGTATGCAGAGGATGAAAAGGAGAAGGAATTAAGACTTTCTCTTGAAGTAAAAGAAAAGATACTCGATGCATATCGTGAGGACAGAGAATTTGTCATAAGAATAACAGAGAGTGATATGCTTGAAGCTAAAGCCCGATTAGATGATGCGGTAAGTAAGGCGGATGAACTTGCGAAAGAAATAACTGAATCTGAAAAACTTATCAAAAGTTACAGGATAAGTATTGATAATTCAGAAAAGGAAATAACAGATAAACAAAGTTATTATGAAGAATTAGTCAAAGACATCAACAGACTTTATACTGCAAACGAGATAAGTGAAATTATAGCTGCCGAAGAAAAACTTAAGGAGAAGTCTATGCTTGATGAAGCAAGACTTAAGGAAGAGATAAATGTTCTGCTGACAGAAGAAAGCAGTGAAAATGTAGATGTGGCGCTGCTTGAGACCAAACTTAATTCCTATGAGAAGCAGGAATATGAACTTCTTGATGAGTGGGAGGATAATTTTAAGGATTATTACAACATTGATAAACAATACGAAATTCTTACAAATGATTACGAAGAATTAAAAACTTTATTCCTGACGGCACATACATCCTTTGATGATGACAAAAAAGCAGTAGAAGATAAAAAACTTCTTATGGAGACACTTAAAACTTCTATGCAAAGAAGTCTTAGTATCATATCCGACAGGGGAATAGACATTAAGGATATTGAAATACTTTCGGATAAAGAAGATTTATATGCTGTAGAAGAGGATGTAATAAATACATATAAAAACAGTATTGAAGAGTTGAAATTACAAACCCGTAATTATGAGCAGGAATTAAAAACCAAGAACTCCGAGATAGACAGATTAAACGGAAGTATAGATTATGCCATTGAGAATATAAGGGCGGCATTCGGAGATTTCGTTGAAGAGGAAAGCACATTATCAGAGATAATCGCAACACTTGCAGACGGCGAAGAAGTTTTGGCAAGACTTGACAACGAGGCTAAGGAAGCAGACAAGGAGTTAAAACGTTATTCGAAGGAACAGGGTTATATGCTTGAGCTTTATAAAGATGTCAAGCGTATAATCACTACCAATGATATAGATATGGAAAATGCGGTTTTGATTACTTCGGACAAGGAAGCTTTGAGGGAGATATTTGAGGATACCCTTATTAAATTTGATAAGAATAACAAATCACTTGATAAAGCGAAGAATGAACTTTTAAGATTTAAAGGTAATACAGCTTCGGCACTTGACAAACTCAGTATGTTTGAACTTGCAGCCACAATAAGAGATGATGTAAATATACCGTCATCCTATCTGCTTGCAAAAGAATTATACGAGAATTTAAAATCCATTATTGAATTTATAAAACTTGAGAAAGACAGGGTGGAGAAGAGCCTTACCGATATGGAAAATATTAAGGCTAATTTTGAGGAACAGTGCCTGCAAAGATGTCTGGATGTAAAGACTGAATTAGACAAACTGCCCAAGCTCTCAAGAATTGTGTCGGAAGGTGAGACGATACAGGTTGTTGATCTTTCCATCCCATATGTTAAGGAGGAATTCTTAAAGCAGAAGATGTCTGATTATATAGACAGGATTGTAGCAGAAGCTGACAGCTATGACAATGACGGTGCAAGGATGAAATATATCAGAAACAGTCTTACACTTAAGAAATTATTCGGAGTAATCGTCACGGATATGAATGCAATTAAACTCATACTCTATAAGCGTGAGAGGATAAGGGAGCAGAGCCGTTACCTTAAATACGAGGAGGCTGTAGGAAGTACAGGACAGTCACAGGGTATATATATTCAGTTCTTAGTTGCGATAATTAATTACATAGCAGGTATGTATCAGTTACAGAGTGATGCAATACATACGAAGACAATATTTATTGATAATCCGTTTGGAGCAGCAAAGGATGTGTATATATGGGAGCCGATATTCGAGCTTCTTAAGGCTAACAGGGTACAGCTTATAGTTCCTGCAAGAGGTGTGACACCTGCCATAACAGGAAGGTTTGATGTAAACTATATTTTAGGACAACAGATGTCGGATAAGACACAGCTTACTGTAGTTACCAACTATATAAGCAAGGTTGAGCAGGAAGAGGTTGAATACAGAGATTTGGAATATGAGCAGGTAAGCTTTGATTTTATATGATCAGGTTAAAATACAGAGGAAGGTAAAAAATGCATTACAAGGAAGTTAAGGCGGTACTGTCACCGCAAAATGGTATGAATATATATCGTGGCTGTGTACATGGCTGTATCTATTGTGATTCGAGAAGTAAGTGCTATAGGATGACGCATGAATTTGAAGACATAGAAGTAAAGTCAAGAGCAGATGATATTCTTGAACAGACACTTAAGCGCAAGCGGACAAAGGGGATGATACAGACAGGCTCAATGAGCGATCCGTACATACCTCTTGAAGAAGAATTACAGCTTACCAGAAGGTGTTTAAATCAGATAGACAGATTTTATTTCGGACTCGTTATACAGACGAAATCAGATTTGATATTAAGGGATATAGACATACTTGACAGGATAAATAAGAAGACAAAATGTGTGGTGGCTATGACTCTTACAACCTACGATGACGAGCTGTGCAGGATATTGGAGCCGAATGTCTGTGTAACAAGCAGGAGATTCGAAGTCCTTATGGAGATGAAAAAAAGGGGAATACCGACCATAGTCTGGATAACACCGATACTACCCTTTATTAATGATACGGAAGAAAACATAAAGGGAATCCTTGATTACTGTATAAAGGCAGGCGTGTATGGTGTAGTATATATGGGTATGGGGCTTACGCTTAGAGATGGTGACAGAGAATATTTTTATGAACAGCTTGATAAGCATTTCCCCGGACTAAAAGAAAAATACATAGAGCATTACGGTAATTCCTATGATATACCAAGTCCTGACAATACAAAATTAAGCAGGCTTATTGCTTCAACCTGCGAGGAACACGGTATAGTCTACGATCGGGAAGAACTTTTCAGATATATGAGAGAATATAAAAATAAAACTATGGGTAAGCAGATGTCCATATTTGACTACACATAAAATGATTTTAAAGGAGAAAATAAAATGGATTACAATGAATTAAGTTTAAAGATGCATGAAGAAAATCACGGAAAGATAGAGGTTATCTCTAAGGTTGATGTCAAAACCAAGGATGACTTAAGTACAGCATATACACCCGGAGTTGCAGAACCCTGCAGAAAGATAAGAGACAATAAAATAGATGTATATAAATACACCAATAAATCAAATCTTGTTGCAGTGGTATCGGACGGAACAGCTGTACTTGGACTTGGAGATATAGGACCCGAGGCGGCTATACCTGTAATGGAAGGAAAGTCAATATTATTTAAGACCTTCGGCAATGTGGATGCGTTTCCTATCTGTCTTGATACCAAGGATGTGGATGAGATAGTGGAGACGGTTAAGAGGATTGCACCTGTATTCGGTGGAATCAATCTTGAGGATATATCAGCGCCAAGATGCTTTGAAATAGAGAGAAGACTTAAAGAAGAATTGGACATACCGGTATTCCATGATGATCAACATGGAACCGCAGTAGTTGTATGTGCGGGACTTATTAATGCTCTCAAGATAGTAGGCAAGAAGATGGAAGATATAAGTGCGGTAATAAGCGGAGCAGGAGCAGCAGGAATCTCTATATGTAAGCTTCTTATGAGATTCGGTATAGGTAATGTTGTACTTGTCAACAGCAAGGGTGCACTCTGTCCGGGTGAACCGTTTATGAATCCTGCACAGGCCAAGATGGCAGAGATAACTAATAAAAATAAAGAGAGAGGAAGCCTTGCAGACGTTATGAAGGGTAAGGATGTATTTATAGGAGTATCCGCACCGAATATTGTAACATCTGAAATGGTTGCATCTATGGCGGATGATGCAATGGTATTCGCTATGGCAAACCCTGTACCTGAGATAATGCCTGAGGACGCAAAAAAAGGCGGTGCAAGAATAATAGCTACAGGACGTTCAGACTTCCCTAATCAGATTAATAACGTACTTGTATTTCCGGGTATATTCAGAGGCGCACTTGATGCACGTGCAACCGATATCACGGAAGATATGAAAGTTGCCGCTGCCAAGGCAATCGCCTCCATCGTAACCGACGACGAGTTAAACGAAGAATATATCATACCTGATGCTTTTAATCAGGAGGTTGCTAAAGCAGTCGCTAAAGCAGTCGCAGATTGTGCTCGCGAGTCAGGTGTAACAAAATAAAAATGTAATGGTAAGAAAGGGGTTATATATGAACAACAAACTACAAGCTGTCTGCGACGAAGTAAACAGTGTTATCAAGGGAAAGGAAGATGTGGTTAAGAAAGTTCTTGCTGCCGTAATAGCCGGCGGACACATACTTATGGAGGATATTCCGGGAGTTGGAAAAACTACATTGGCAACCACATTTGCGAAGAGCATGTCGCTTGATTACAAGAGAGTGCAGTTTACACCGGATGTACTTCCGAGTGATATACTTGGATTCTCTATGTATAATGCGCAGACTAAGGATTTTGAATACAGAGAGGGATCGGTATTCTGTAATCTCTTCCTTGCCGACGAGATTAACAGAACTTCACCAAAGACACAGTCTGCTTTGCTTGAGGTTATGGAAGAGCATACCGCAACTGTAGACGGTGTTACAAGAAAATTACCTGATCCTTTTATCGTAATTGCGACAGAGAATCCTTATGGTTCATCAGGCACACAGATGCTGCCTGAGTCTCAGCTTGACAGATTTATGGTATGTCTCTCTATGGGGTATCCGGCTCATGAAGATGCAATTAAAATACTCAAGGGTAATGCATCTCATCCTATAGATAATGTAAAGGAAATAATATCGGTAGATGAATTGATTGAATTTAGGAAAAAGTCAAATGATTTATATGTTCATGATGAGATATATGAATATATCGTTAATATAGTTGAGAATACGAGAGTAAACGAGAATTTCTCCATGGGAGCAAGTCCAAGAGGAACTATTGCTCTTCTTCGTATGGCCAAGGCAATGGCAGTATTAGAAGACAGAGACTACGTGACGGCAAAGGATGTACAATCTGTAGCTAAAGACACCTTAGGGCATAGAGTAAAACTCAGTACAAGAAGCAAGGCTTCAGGTATTGGAATGGAACAGGCGATAAGGCTGCTTTTGAATACAATACCTGCGCCGAGAAATTAGTCGGAGAGATTATATGAACACAGTAATCAGGTTAATTATATATGGACTTTTAATTTTTATAAACGGACTTATATATTACTTCCTTCATAGTCATTTTTATTTTATGCTTATGATTATATTAGTTACGGCTCCATTTATATCCATATCTATGGCGGTTATCTTAAGAAAAATGATATCAGTATCTGTGGAAGCTGCGGGAACAGGTATGAATAATGAGTACGGCAGACAGAATGAAAAGATTTATTTCTTTATAAAAGTCAATAATCCTTCTATATTCATATCACTTGATTCGATGATTGAAATAGAAGTAAGTAACACATTTTTTGATACAAAAGGAAGTAAGCTTATATCATTTCCCATACGCATGAGAAAGGGCTTTTCGATTGAGATTCCGTTAGTCCCGACGCTTCCGGGGATTGTAAACGTCAAAGTGAAAAAAATATATATAAAGGATTTAATGAGTTTTATCAAATTAAGAAAAAAGATTGATGAATCTGCTGAAGCAATAGTTATGCCCGAACTGATTACAGGATATGTATATGACAGAACGGCGCTTGAGCAGGGATCTTTGGAGAGTGAAGAAAGTTCAAAACGTGGAAGTGATTTCTCAGATGTTCAGGAGATAAGAGAATATATACCCGGAGATAAACTTATGAGCATACATTGGAAACTGTCAGCTAAAAGAGACATTCTTATGGTAAAAGACAGGGCAAGTATGTCCGATAAGCAGATGGTTGCATTACCTGAGCTGTGTAATATTGATTTAAATCAGCTTGCCATGATATTATCCGGTACATATTCGCTTGTTAATCAGATTGTAGAGGATGGGACAACAGTAAGACTTATGTACTGGAGTATGAACAGATATGAATATGACTCTGCAAGGATAGATTACAAGTCAGACCTGGATGAGGCATTTGCAAGACTTTTTTATGAAAAAACTTACAGTGATATGAACGAGGCTTCCTCACATATGGCATCTGTTCATCCTGAGATAAAATCTTATCTTCATATATATTCTGAGGGTGACAGACTTAGCTTTGTTATTAAGGAGAATGGTTAGTGGCTAAAAAAACAGCAAAAAAAGAATTGAATAATTCCATAGAGCTGTGTCAGGGTATAGTGCTCAGTGACGAATTCATAGAAAAAAAGGAGAACAGAGTTTACACTCTGCTCCTAAAGGGAATTATAGTCTATCTTCTTTCGATGGGAGCGATAGGCTTTTATATGTCAGCCATTGATGCAAAATACAATGTATTTCTATGCCATATTGTAATATTTATTTTTGCATTAGTATGTTCATTTTTATATTACAGACTGCTCACGGAGAATCTGGGATATCTCATTTTACTGGTTTTGTTTGCAGGTCTGGTATACCTTTTCAGAATATATATTAACAGTGGATTTTATGCTGTTCTTAATATATCGGTTGACAGGGCTGCACAGTATTTTGATGTGGATATTCAACGACTTTATAATGAACAGATAAGTAACAGATATATTACCATAACCATGATTTCTTTATTTATTGGGATTGTATTGGATATACTTCTCAATGTATATATTTCAAGACGAATGCAGTATGCCACTGCTATGTTCATAGTTATGTTTTTTAATGTAATACCTCTTTATATGCTCCTTGAACCGGATACCATATATGCACTTATGGTATTAACCGGTATATCTATGGCTTATGTCATAAAAGTGAGCAGACATTACAGTCCTCAGGTTGCAATAAAACGTACTGACAATAAGTACGAGACAAGAGGTAGAAAACAAAAGGAACTTTTTTATAATTATGATATTAAATCTATAGGCCAGGCTGCTCTTTTGGTTTTTTTGTATATTGCTGTAGTTATCACAATTGCCAGTACCGTAAGACCGAAAGACAGTTTTAATGTAGGTTACAGACAGAACAAATACAAGGAACTTACCATGGCTGCGATGAGTACATTGCTTCTTGAAGGCTGGGAGGGCTTTTATAATTACAGTAATGATACAGGTGGTATGAACAGCGGTATACTCGGAAATGTCGGAAGCGTACATTTGGATTATCAGACAGACCTTATGGTCAGGGTGGCACCTTACAGCTATGGAACTATATATCTTAAACATTTCGAGGGAGAATCATATAATCCGTATCAGAATTACTGGACAAGTCTAAAATATTTTTATTCTGATGAAGAAGGGGCGTTTACTACACCTGAGGCGGATGCACTTGAAAGAGCATTTGAGGAAGGTGGGAAAAATTCTTCAAAAGGTATTATCAGTATAAGAAATATTGATGCTGACAGAAATGGTTTATTTGAACCGTATTATTTTAAAAATGTTGAGGATACGGGAAATTACGGTTATATGGATATGGTTTTCTATCCGAGACTTATAGGTAATGATGTCAGTGTTATGGAGGAGGATTATTTTGAAGAACCATATACAGATATGGATTTATATGTTCCGGAAGAAAATATTGAAGCTATAGAAGAGTTTATACAGAATATAGATACAAGCGGAACTGATGAGGATAAAATTAACAGTGTTATAAATTATTTTCAAGAAGAAATTCCTTATATGATAAAACCGGGCAAGACTCCGCGAAAGAAGGATTTTGTCAATTATTTTCTTCAGGAGAACAAGAAGGGATATTGTGCGCACTATGCTTCATCGGCAACTCTTATATTCAGATATCTCGGAATACCTGCAAGATATATTGAGGGTTATGCCATAAGCTATAATCAATTCGTAGATGCTGAGCTTGTTGAAAATGTTGATTACTCAGACTATTATGAGGGATTTTCCGTATTGGGTGAAACTGCTGTGCTTGAAGTAAGTGTAACTGATGCTGATGCGCATGCATGGGTAGAGGTGTATGATGAAAATATGGGATGGTATGTGGTGGATGTAACACCATACGGTGAAATTGAAGAAACAGAAGATTTCTGGACAATGTTTGATAATGTAATGGGTGGAAATGATGATGGTGAAGAGGATGATGGCAATCAGGCAGGTATTACAATTTCTGATAGTTTCGTAAGAGGAGTTGTCTATTTTATCCTCGGCGTAATATCGTCGATAATATTAGTTTGGCTGGCTATAAAAGGAATTGGACAAATCATCTTCTGGGTAAGATTTAAAAATGCCGGAATAAATGATAAGCTTATTATAAAGTATTCATTATTTTATAAGAAGAAATCAAGACGTTACAAGGAACTTAAGAAAAAAATAAATTACAGAGAGCAGATTGAATATCTGTATGATAAACAGATTGAAAAAAATACAGATAAAACTAAAGGTGAAATCATTAATAATATGGCATTTTTCGAAAAGGATAAAGTGATTGGCATACTTAACATAGCGGGATTTTCAGATAAGGCAATATCCGAAGAAGACTACGATTATGTATGTTCTGTATTGAACAAAATCAACTGAAATGTTAATATATCAGACGTAAATTTATAAATTAGAAGTATTTGTGGGAAGGATAAGCCTTATGAGAAAGAGAAGATTTGAGAGGCTTTTATTAAAAAATACTATGGCTATAGCATTACCTGCGATACTTGTGTTGATTGTATTTATTTTTATGCTTATGCGATATCCGGTTTGGGAGAGAACTAAAAGCATAAGTCTTGTACAATCGGGAGATTTATATGCACAGGTTGACCGCGTATATAGGTCGGGTAATACTAATGTTGAAGTTGAGACGGATAATCTTATATATGCAGGTTTTAATTATTATGTAAACGGAGAAATTAAGGGAGCATATTATTATCAGCTTAATCAAGACAGGATTATGTTTTATATAGTTGAAACAAATAATCCGGAAATGCAGCTTGATAAAATCAGAATAAGAGCCCGGGTAATAAAGGACAACGTATCTACGGAATATATACTAACGCAGCTTATGACCGATGCAGGCTTTGACAGAGGGTTTGCGGATGATTATTACAGTGAATATGTAATAAGTGAATGTGATTATCCTAAGAATTATATTACAATGTTATATATTTTGCTTGCTGCTCCTATAGTAATCGGTGTGTGTATAGTTATCTATACAGTGATAGTTTGGCTTAATCCGGTAATACACGGACAGGCAAGACAGCTTAGAAATTATGGAGATATACATTCTATTATAGAAGAGCTAAATCTGCAGATGCTTAATCATATGGTATATAAGATTAATAATATATATATAACCGAGGATTATCTTATCGTCAGCTATCTGGTAAGGACTGATGTGATAAAGCTTGACCAGATAAAAGAATTAGAAAAGACTGAGATTGAAAAGCATACATTTATGAAAAAACAAAAACTATATAAATTGGCTTTTTATAATAAAAACAAGACCGAATATGAAATAAAGCTATACAATGAAGAAACCTTAAATGATATAATTGATTATATCAGTGTGATGTGTTAAAGTGAATAGATGAGTAAAACGCACGCCATATTTTATAAGACGTGTATTTGATGAGTGAAGTAATCGAGCCGGGAGGCAAGATGTGAAAGTGAGGATATATACAAAATGAAAGAGAAGTTAAGCCAGATTAAAGAACAGACACTTGCAAAAATTGCAGATGCGCAAGATGCATCTGTGATAAATGAAATCAAAGTTGCAATACTTGGAAAAAAAGGTGAACTTACTCAAGTATTAAAGAGTATGAAGGATGTTGCGCCGGAAGACAGACCTAAGGTAGGACAGATGGTAAATGAGGTAAGAGCTAACATTGAGGAAAAACTTGATGAAAAACTTAAAGCCATCAATAAGGCTGCAAGAGCAGAGAAGATGAAGAGAGAAACCATTGATGTTACTTTACCGGGAGTAAAGAAAATTGACGGACACAGGCATCCTAATCAGACAGCTCTTGAAGATTTGGAAAGAGTATTTATAGGTATGGGATATGAGATTGTTTCAGGTCCTGAGGTAGAATATGATAAATACAATTTTGAACTTCTCAATATACCTGCAAACCATCCTGCTAAGGATGAGCAGGATACATTTTATATTACTAAAGATATTTTGCTTAGAACACAGACATCATCCGTTCAAGCAAGAATTATGGAACAGGGTAAACTTCCGATAAGAATACTTTCACCGGGACGTGTGTTTAGATCTGATGAGGTTGATGCAACACACTCACCATCCTTTCATCAGGTCGAAGGACTTGTTATAGATAAAAATATAACAATGTCTGATTTAAAGGGAACCTTAGCCCAGTGGGCAAAGGAATTCTTCGGACCAAATACTAAGACTAAATTCAGACCGCATCATTTTCCGTTTACGGAGCCTTCAGCTGAGGTTGATATTACCTGTTTTAAGTGTGGTGGCAAGGGATGCCGTGTATGTAAAGGAAGTGGCTGGATAGAAATACTCGGATGTGGTATGGTTCATCCTCATGTTTTGGAAATGTGTGGTATAGATCCTGAGGTTTATTCAGGCTTTGCTTTTGGAATCGGACTTGAGAGAATTACACTTCTCAAATATGAGATAGACGATATGAGACTTTTGTATGAGAATGATATGAGATTTTTACAGCAGTGGTAATATTTCAGAATTATAATGTGATTAAAGAAAGTTGAGGATATAAAGATGAATACACCAATTTCATGGATTAAAGCATACGTTCCTGACCTGGACGTCGATATAGAAACATTTGTAAATAAGATGACATTATCAGGCTCACATGTTGAGAATTATGTTAAGAAGGATAAGAATTTAGAGAAGATAGTTGTAGGTAAGATAGAGTCTGTTGAGAAACATCCTGATGCGGATAAGCTCGTAGTATGTCAGGTAAATATCGGGGCCGAGACTATACAGATTGTAACAGGTGCAAAGAATATGCAGGCTGGTGATCTGGTTCCTGTTGTACTTGATGGAGGAAAGGTTGCTGCTGCACATGGAGATGATACGGAATATCCTGATGGTATCAAGATAAAAAAGGGTAAGCTTCGCGGCGTGGAAAGTAATGGTATGATGTGCGGTATAGAAGAACTTGGATCATCAAGAGACTTCTATCCGGAAGCACCTGAAGACGGAATATATGTATTTCCTGAGGAGTCAGGTGTAAAACCGGGGGATGATGCAGTAAAGGCGCTTGGACTTGATGATGCAGTAGTTGAATATGAAATAACTTCGAATAGAGTAGACTGCTTCTCGATGATTGGTATGGCAAGAGAGGTTGCTGCAACTTTTGATAAAAAGTTCGTACCCCCTGTCGTAGAAGTTAAGGGCTCAGGTGGAGATGTTAATGATTATATATCTGTTGAGGTTAAGGATACTGGTTTATGTCCGAGATATGCTGCAAGAGTGGTTACGGATATTAAGATTGGTCCTTCGCCAAAGTGGATGAGAGAAAGACTTGCTGCACAGGGTATACGTTCTATAAATAACCTTGTAGATATAACTAATTATGTAATGGAAGAATATGGTCAGCCTATGCATGCTTTTGACCTTGATACTATAGCAGGTCATAAGATTGTGGTTAAGCGTGCTTCTGATGGAGATAAATTTACTACACTTGACGGACAGGAGAGAACTCTTGACAGTGATGTACTTATGATATGCGATGGTGAAAAAGAAGTGGCTATAGCGGGTATCATGGGTGGAGAAAACTCTATGGTAACCGATGATATTAAGACTCTTCTTTTTGAAGCAGCATGTTTTGATGGTGCTAATATCAGACTTTCTACTAAGAGAATAGGTTTATCTACAGATGCCTCTGCCAAGTTCGTAAAGGGTCTTGATCCTAATCTTGCACTTCTCGCAATTAACAGAGCCTGTCAGCTCATAGAGGAACTTGGCTGCGGTAAGGTGGTTGACGGAGTGGTAGATGTATATCCTAATCCTGTATCGGATAAAGAACTGCCTTTTGAGCCTGATAAGATGAACAAGCTTCTTGGAACTGATATAGCAAAAGAAGATATGCTGAAATATTTTGCAAAACTTGACCTTATTTATAATACAGATAAGAATACAATAACCATACCTTCTTTCAGACAGGATCTTAACTGCATGGCAGACCTTGCTGAAGAAGTTGCAAGATTTTACGGATATGATAATATACCGACTACACTTCCGCATGGTGAGGCTACTGCCGGTAAGAAGTCATATGCTGAGAGAATAAATGATATAACCAGAACCATATGTGAGGGCAATGGTTTCTCCGGAGCTATGTGTTATTCGTTTGAAAGTCCAAAGGTATTTGACAAGCTGCTTATTCCGGAGGATTCGGAATACAGAAAAGCTATCGAGATATCTAATCCGCTTGGAGAAGATTACTCGATAATGAGAACGCTTTCATTGAATGGAATACTTACATCACTTTCTACAAATTATAACAGAAGAAATAAGGAAGCAAGATTATATGAGCTTGCAAATGTATATGTGCCTAAGGCTCTTCCTCTAAACGAGCTTCCGGATGAGAAGATGAAACTGACACTCGGAATGTATGGCGGCGGAGATTTCTTTAACTTAAAGGGTGTTATAGAGGAGTTGTTCGAAAGATTAGGATTCGGTAAGGATGTAAATTATGAGCCGTCTACAGAGCAGCCTTTCTTACATCCGGGCAGACAGGCTGTGATTAAGAAAGGCAATCTTGTTATCGGTTATCTCGGTCAGCTTCATCCGGAGGCTGCTGATAATTACAGTATAAAGGCTGATGTTTATCTTGCTGTTCTTGATATGGAAACAGTTACCATGCTCTCTGATTTTGATAGAAAATATGAGGGAATTGCTAAGTTCCCTGGCATGACAAGAGATTTATCTCTTGTAGTCGATAAGAGTATATTTGTAGGTGAGATAGAGAAGGTTATTAAGAAATGCGGAGGTAAGCTTCTTGAGTCCTATAAGCTCTTTGATGTATATGAGGGCGAGCAGGTTGCAGAGGGTAAAAAATCGGTTGCTTATACAATGACTTTCAGAGCAAAAGACAGAACCTTGGAGGATAAGGAAGTATCGGATATTATAGACAAGCTTCTTAAGGAACTTGGCAAGATGAATATAGAAATTCGTGCGTAATTTCGGAGGAGATGGATTTGAAACTCAGTGATTTTTACTATGACCTTCCCCAAGAACTTATTGCTCAGGACCCGCTGCTTAAAAGAAGTGATTCCAGACTTATGGTAATTAACCGGGAGGATGGAAAAATTGAGCATAAGCATTTTACGGATATAACAGAATATCTTGAAGCGGGAGACTGCCTTGTAATAAATGACACTAAAGTTATACCGGCAAGGCTGATAGGAGAAAAAGAAGATACAGGTGCATCCGTTGAGATTTTACTTTTGAAACGTAAGGATGACAAGACGTGGGAGACACTTGTAAAACCCGGTAAGAAAGCTAAGGTTGGTACGAGAATATCCTTCGGAGAAGGAAAACTTATCGGAGAGGTCATTGATATAGTTGACGAGGGTAACAGGATTATAAGCTTTGAATATGAGGGTATATTTGAAGAGGTGTTAGATGAATTGGGACAGATGCCGCTTCCTCCGTATATAACTCATAAGCTTGAAGATAAAAACCGATACCAGACTGTATATGCGAAGCATGACGGCTCGGCAGCGGCACCGACAGCAGGACTCCATTTTACCGATGAGCTCCTTGATGAGATAGAGAAAAAAGGGATAAGTATAGCGAGGGTTACACTTCATGTCGGACTTGGAACCTTCCGCCCTGTCAAGGTTGATAATATCACAGACCATCATATGCACAGCGAATTCTATGTCATAGATGAAGAAGCTGCTGACATAATAAATGCTGCAAAGAATAACGGTGGGAAAATTGTCTCAGTCGGCACAACAAGCACACGAACACTTGAAACCGTCGCCGACGAGACAGGCAGAGTCAAAGCCACAAGCGGCTGGACAGATATATTTATCTACCCGGGATATAAATTCAAATGTGTTGACCGCCTGATAACGAATTTTCACCTGCCTGAGTCAACTTTATTAATGTTAGTTTCAGCTATGTATGACAGAGAAAAAATATTAGAAGCATATCGACTTGCAGTAGAAGAAAGATATAGATTTTTCTCGTTCGGAGATGCTATGTTGATATTATAGCAGCATAGCGAGAGCGTGCCTGCGATATAACTATATTATTCATACATATTGCGTATCTGTAAAAAGGAGGAAAAGTATGAAAACATTTAAAAAGAGTTTTGATATGTTTAAGTATAATTTTCCTTCTATTCTTTTGTTTGAGGTTATGTACAAGCTTTTATCAGCGGTTATACTCATTCCTTCGCTTTATACAATAATTAATTTTTCGGTAAAACTGTCGGGTGTCAGATTCCTATCTCTCAGCAGATTAAAAAGATATCTTATGGCACCAACCACATATATAGCATGGATAATAATTATTTTACTGGTATTAATGTATTTTCTGATTAATATGTCTGCTATAATATATGCAATGGATGCTTCACACAGAAAGGTTAAAACCAATGCTTTACAGATATTACTTAGAGGTGTTGTAAACGGATTAAGACTTCTTAAACCTAAAAATTTTCTTACCGTCATAGATGTATTGTTTGTTATTCCCTGGATATATTCCGCAGTCATAATCAGTTCCATTTTAGAATTAAAATTTCCTGATTATTTTTATGTTTTTATTTCGTCATATAAATCCTCGTTTATAATGGTTTGTGTTGCATATTTTTTGCTTTGTATTTTGGCGACATCGAGGATATTTTTACTAAATTATTATGTGGTATATAGGGCGAGCCATAAAAAGTCGATTGAATTAAGCCGTAGAACCGTAAAAAAACATTTTATAAAAATAATTGGTGGAATAATCCTTTACAATTTATTTTTGGCGTTCGCCATGATATTACTCGAAGGTTTAATTGCCGGAGGTTTTGCTGCGATAATGTCCAAGATTCTTGCATATAAACAAATGAGATTCATATTCGGCACAGTTGTCAATATAGTTATACTGATTATCTATATGGTTCTGGTAACCGTTTCCACTCCGTTTATTTTCTCATATATATGTACTTGTTTTTATCAGAATGAAGAGTATGAGGAAATATATTATGTAAAAGAAAAAACAGATAAATATTATGATGCAAAATATAAGAAAAAAAATAAAAAAATATCAGCTGTAATAATTCTCATAAGTATTTTGATAAATGGAGTATATGTTTATCTCAATGTAAAAAACTATGTAAGTCTTAATGTTGCACATCCCAACAGAGTAGATGTTACAGCTCATAGAGGAGACTCCCGAAATGCACCTGAGAATACTATGGCATCCTTTAGACTGGCTGTTGAAAATCAGGCTGATTCCATCGAACTTGATGTGAGACAGACAAAGGATGGTGAATACATTGTCATACATGATGAGAACCTGAAGAGGACTACAGGTGTAAATAATATTGTCGGTAACGTAGATCTTGAATATATTAAAAGCCTTGATGCCGGAAGTTTTTTTTCGGAGGAATATGAAGGGGAACAGATACCTACTCTAAGGGAGGCATTGGAGTTTGCCGTCGCTGAGGATGTGTTTTTAAATATTGAATTAAAACCTGCAGATACGGATCGTGATGACTATGTTGAAGGGATTATTTCAATGCTTGAAGAATTTGATTATTTTGATAACTGTGTCATTGCATCATCAGATTATGATACTCTTAAGAAGGTTAAGGAGATTAATTCGGATCTTTTTACGGTATATATATTATATGCCGCATATGGCGAGATAGGTGATATGGAGAATGTAGATGCATTCAGCATACAGCATAGCTTTGTATCGGCAAGGCTCGTAAGGGATATTCATAAGAACGGGAAAAAAATATATGCATGGACAGTAGACAAGGAGAGTAAGATTAAAGATTTACTTTTTTTGGATGTAGATGTGATAATTACAAATGATCCTTATACAACTAAGGAAATAGTATATAATGCAAATGACAGCCTTCTATCAGACTGGTTTAGAAGACTTGTAAAAGAATATTAAGCAAAGGACAGGACAAAAGCTATGGTAGTAAATAAGGTGAATGGATTATCCGGTGAACTTAAAGTCCCGGGAGATAAGTCAATATCACACAGATGCATAATGTTGGGATCGATTGCTAAGGGCGACACAGAGGTATACGGCTTCTTGCAGGGGGCAGATTGTCTTTCTTCGATAAGTTGCTTTAGGAAGATGGGGATTGCTATTGAAAATGAAGGAGAAAGAGTTGTAATTCACGGCAATGGACTTCATGGTTTGAAAAAGTCTGATGAAATACTTGATGTAGGCAACAGTGGGACAACAATAAGACTTATGTCAGGAATATTGGCAGCACAGGATTTTGAGTCAAAGGTAAATGGAGATGCATCCATTCAGAAAAGACCTATGGGAAGAATTATGGTGCCGCTTGGCATGATGGGAGCGGATATAAAGAGTGAAAATGATAATGGCTGCGCCCCTCTTTTGATAAAAGGAACAAAGCTCAAGGGAATACATTATAATTCTCCGGTAGCATCTGCACAGGTAAAGTCAGGTATATTATTTGCCGGACTTTATGCTGATGGTGAAACTAAGGTAACAGAACCATATGTAAGCAGAAACCATACTGAGCTTATGTTCAGGGATTTCGGTGCAGATATTGTTACTGCAGGCAAGACAGTAACAGTTAAGCCGGCAGAAGAACTATATGCGAGAAGAGTTGATGTGCCGGGAGATATTTCTTCGGCAGCTTATTTTATTGCTGCAGGCCTTATAGTAGAAAACTCGGTTATCACCATAAAAGATGTTGGCATAAATCCGACAAGAGATGGTATGATTGAAGTCTGCAAAATGATGAATGCGGATATTGAGATAAAGGAAAAAGATAATTCATCTGCCGAACCTGTAGCAGATATAATAGTAAGGACATCCGGGTTAAAAGCCTGCACCATAGGTGGAGAACTTATTCCCAAACTTATAGACGAAATACCGATTATAGCGGTTATGGCATGCTATGCGGAAGGAACAACCATAATAAAGGATGCTCAGGAATTAAAGGTTAAGGAGAGCAACAGGATAGACAGCATAGTGAATAATTTAAAGGCGATGGGAGCAGATGTGGTTGCGACTGAGGACGGAATGATAATAAACGGCAATCCGGATAAGAATCTTAAAGGTGCGAAAATCGACAGCAGGCTCGACCATAGGATAGCAATGAGCTTTACCATCGCAGGACTTACTGCATCCGGTGATACGGAAATATTGAACAGCGAATGTGTGGACATATCTTATCCTGCTTTTTATAAATCTCTGGAAAGATTAATAAAGAGATAAAATCAGATTATAAAATAAATTAAGTGGATATAAATAACATTTGGCAAAAATGATTGCAGGTTATTATATCCACTTAATTTATTTATATCAGCCTTCTGTTACAGGCTCAGCGTCGGCTGTGTCATCAGTTTCTGATTTGTCCTCAGCGTCGAGAGAAACATAATCTCTGTCGCTTGTTGCTGGATCTAAATCATCAAAGAATATTTCTCCTTCATCGACGTAATCAGCTTCATTATCGAAAACCTTAGGCATTTTCTCTTTTAAAGTGTCTTTGACTTTGTTGAAGGTTTCGTTTTCGTTTACTTTATCTTTTACCTTGTTAAAGGTTTCATTCTCATTGATGGTATTCTTAACCTTTTTAATTTTCTCGTCAACATCATAGTCCTTGTAAATTTTGCTTTCTTTGATTTGATCCTTGAATACATAGCATAAACCGCCGACAGCAGCAGTTGCAGCAGTTAAAGTTACCAGACCTTTTAATAATTTGCCCATAATATAACTTCCTTTCATAAATATTTTTAACAAATTAGATAAATAATATTCTAATACAAGTATATTTAAAAATCAAGCGGAAGAATGGTTGATTTGACCTGATGAATAATGCCGTTATTATTTTTTCTTGTTTTTTGTCAGATTTTACCATTCATTATAATTTTTTTTAACTTTTGTTATAAAAATTGCATAAAAACTATTTATCTTTTTGGATATTAATGGTATAATACGTAATATATTATGCTAAAAAGGGGTGACACTATGATTAAGAAAGAAATGATAGCAATGCTTTTGGCCGGTGGACAAGGCAGTAGATTAGGGGTACTGACTTCAAAGCTTGCTAAACCTGCGGTTGCATTTGGTGGAAAATACAAGATTATTGACTTTCCGCTTAGTAACTGTATTAATTCAGGTATTGATACTGTTGGAGTTTTGACGCAGTACAGACCGCTTAGACTTAATCAACACATAGGTATAGGTATGCCTTGGGACTTGGATAGAAATATCGGAGGTATTACCGTATTACCGCCATATGAGAAGAGTACAAACAGCCAATGGTACACAGGAACGGCTAATGCTATATATCAGAATATAGAATATATAGATTACTACAATCCTGATTATGTATTGATTTTATCAGGTGATCATATCTATAAGATGGATTACGAGGTTATGCTTGATTACCATAAGACCAGCAAGGCAGATATTACGCTTGCTACATATCAGGTTCCTATGGAAGAAGCAAGCAGATTTGGCGTAGTTATCACTGATGAATCCGGTTGTATTCAGGAATTTGAGGAAAAGCCGGAGAATCCAAGAAGTAATAAGGCATCTATGGGTATTTATATCTTCAATTGGAAGCTTTTAAAAGAAGCGCTTACAGTTATGAAAGATCAGCCTGAATGTGATTTCGGTAAGCATATTATTCCGTATTGTCATGAAAAGGGCAGTAAGATATGTGCTTATGATTATAAGGGTTATTGGAAGGATGTCGGAACGCTTGGATCTTATTGGGAAGCTAATATGGAGCTGGTGGATATTATTCCTGAGTTCAACCTTTATGAGGAGTTTTGGAGAATATATACAAAGAGTGATATTCTTCCTCCGCAGTATCTCGCACCGGGAAGCTCGGTTATCAAGAGTATAGTCGGTGAGGGAACTGAAGTTTACGGTGAGATTGAAAGCTCGGTTATCGGTTCAGGCGTATCAATAGGCAAGGGCGCGATAGTTAAGAATTCAATTATTATGAATGGTGCTGTCATAGGTGATGGTGCTGTTATAGATAAGGCTATTATAGCAGAGGGTGCCACTATCGGTGCTAACGCCGAACTTGGTGTCGGTGAGGAAGTACCTAATGAATTTGCACCTCATATCTATTCATTCGGACTTGTTACTATAGGCGAAAATTCAGTTATTCCTGCTAATGTGAGGATTGGTAAGAATGTTGCCATCTTCGGCGAGACAACTGTTGACGAATATCCGGACGGCTTACTTAAGAGCGGTTCAAGCATTATAAAGGTAGGTGAATAGAATGAGAGCTATAGGTATAATTTTGGCTGGTGGTGGAAGCAGCAGGATGGGTGATCTTTCATCAAAGAGAGCGGTTGCGGCTATGCCGATAGTAGGAAGTTACAGAGCAATCGATTTTACCCTTTCCAATATGACTAATTCCCACATACAGAAGGTTGCTGTATTTACACAGTACAATTCACGTTCGTTGAATGAACACCTTAATTCATCAAAATGGTGGGATTTCGGTAGAAAGCAGGGCGGTCTCTATCTGTTCACACCTACGATTACTGCAACCAACAGTTATTGGTATAAGGGTACGGCAGATGCACTATATCAGAATATTAATTTCCTTAAGTCTGCTCATGAGCCTTATGTTGTAATCGCTTCAGGCGATGGCATATACAAGCTTGATTATAATAAAGTGCTTGAGGATCATATAGCAACAGGTGCAGATATAACTATCGTTTGTAAGGATATTCCGGCAGGTGAGGATGATATCAATAGATTTGGTGTTGTTAAGCTTGCTGACGACAACAGGGTTATTGATTTCGAGGAAAAACCTCTGATAGCAGAGACAAATACAGCTTCCATCGGTGTATATGTAGTAAGAAGAAGACAGCTTATAGAGCTTCTTGAAGCATGTGCGGCTGAAGGCAGAAGTGATTTTGTAAGTGATATCCTTATCAGATATAAGAATGTTAAGAAGATATATGGGTACAAGCTTGATTCCTATTGGAGAAATATCGGAACGGTTGATTCATACTTTAAGACCAATATGGATTTCCTTAACAAGGATATCAGAGATTACTTCTTTAGACAGCATCCGGATGTATATTCTAAGGTCGAGGATCTTCCACCTGCAAAATACAATGGGGATGTAGTTGTAAGTAACAGTCTTATTGCAAGCGGTTGTATCATCAATGGTAATGTTGAGGATTCAATATTGTTTAAGAAGGTATATATTGGTAATAATTGTGTTATTAAGAATTCAATAATACTCAATGATGTTCATATAGGAGATAATTGCTATATTGAGAACTGTATCGTTGAAAGCAGAGACACCTTAAGAGCCAATACGGTTCATACAGGTGATCCTGATGAGATAAAGGTAATTATTGAGAAGAATTTCAGATACGCGTTGTAACACTAACCAGAATAATGCAAAAGGGGGATTTTTATGCAGATTACAGATGTTAGGGTAAGAAAAGTTACTAAAGAAGGTAAGATGAGGGCAGTTGTATCAATAACAATTGATAATGAATTCGTAGTTCATGATATTAAGGTTATTGAAGGAGAGAAGGGGTTGTTTATCGCTATGCCAAGCCGCAAGGCATCAGACGGAGAGTACAGAGACATAGCTCATCCGATTAATTCTGAGACCAGAGATAAAATACAGACTCTTATACTTGAAAAGTATCAGGAAACTGCTTCTGAAACCGAAGAATAAAAAGCTTTTAAAGGGGTTGTCGACGGCAGCCCCTTTTTACTTAATCAGACAAGGAGAACATATATGGAAGAAGAATACAGCGTAACGGTCACAGATCTTATAAATAAAATGAATCTGATTAATCATACACCTGATATAGATACAGATAAAATTCTTATTAAAGATCCCAATATGAATAGACCGGCGGTTCAGCTAGCTGGCTTTTTTGAGCATTTTGATTCTGCGAGAATTCAGATATGCGGTAATGTAGAATATGCGTACATTGCAAATATGCATACGAGAGAGGAAAATATAGAAATATTCAATAAGCTTTTTGAATATAAGATACCTTGTCTTATATTTTGCAGAAATCTCCAACCGTATGACTTTATTATAGAAGCAGGAATAAAATACGGCATACCGATATTGACTGACACCTTGGAGACAACTTCTGAGTTTGTTCATGAGGTTGTAAGATGGCTTCATGTTGAGCTTGCACCACGTATCTCAATACATGCTGTATTGGTCGATGTATATGGTGAGGGCGTACTTATCATGGGTGACAGCGGTATAGGTAAGAGTGAAGCTGCACTTGAGCTTATAAGACGAGGACACAGACTTGTTTCTGATGATGTGGTTGAGATAAAGAAGGTAAGTGACGAAACCCTGGTTGGTTCAGCACCTGAGACTACAAGGCATTTCATAGAATTAAGAGGTATAGGTATAATAAATGTTAAGACGATGTTCGGTGTAGAATGTGTAAAGCAGACGCAGACTATAGACCTTGTCATCAATCTTGAAGAATGGGACAAGGAAGCCAATTATGACAGACTTGGTTTGGAAGATCAGTACACAGAGTTTTTAGGTAACAAGGTCATAAGCCATTCGATACCAATAAGACCCGGACGTAATATAGCCATCATAGTTGAGTCGGCGGCGGTTAATCACAGACAGAAAAAAATGGGATATAATGCTGCTCAGGAACTCTATGACAGAGTTACGCAGAATATAGCTAAAAATTCAGCTAAATAAATAGATTTTGGAGGAAAGATGATGGGAAAATATATTTTTGGAGTAGATATTGGAGGCACTACGGTCAAGATAGGACTTTTTACAAGTGAAGGTATGCTTGAGGAAAAGTGGGAGATTACTACAAGAGTTGATGGCGGAGGAAAGCATATACTTGGTGATATCGCAAGGTCGATAGAGGCGAAGATTGCTGAGAAGTCTATCAATAAGGATGATATATTGGGTATCGGAATGGGTGTACCGGGTCCTGTTAAAAGCGACGGAACCGTACTCAAATGTGTAAATCTTGGATGGGGAATATTTAATGTAGCTGATGAGATGAGCGAGAGAACAGGCTTTAAGGTATGTGTAGGAAATGATGCTAATATGGCTGCACTCGGAGAGATGTGGCAAGGCGGCGGCAAGGGATATAAGGATCTTGTTATGGTTACCCTTGGAACCGGTGTCGGCGGTGGCATCATAATCGATGGCAAGATGCTATCCGGAGTGAACGGTGCAGGTGGTGAGATAGGTCACATCCAGGTAAATGACAAGGAGACAGAAGTCTGCGGATGTGGTAGATGCGGCTGTCTGGAGCAATATACTTCGGCTACCGGTATAGTAAGAATGGCAAATATTAAGCTCAATAATACCGAGACACCGTCATCCTTAAGAAATGTACAGTACATATCCTCTAAGGCAATATTTGATGCGGCTAAAAGCGGTGATGAATTAGCTGCAGGACTTGTTGAAGAACATGGAAGAATATTGGGTAAGGCACTTGCGCAGATAGCTTGTGTGGTTGATCCTGATATATTTGTAATAGGCGGTGGAGTATCCAAGGCCGGTGATATAATTATTGAAAAAACATCAAAGTATTTCCAGGAGAATGCTTTCCATGCCTGCAAGAAGATTAAGTTTGCTCTTGCAACTCTCGGAAATGATGCAGGTATATATGGCGGAGCTTATGCTATACTTAATTCATAAGATTAATGGTTAAAACGACGAAGTAAACCGTTTTTTTTCAAGAAAATTGTATATTTTTTAACATTGAAATAATAAAACTCATAATGTATGATAAGTATGTTATGAGTTTTATTATGTTCAGTCTGCATTAAAGTTATAGGGAGTTAAGATGTCCGATATTTTTGAAACAATTGATTATAAAAAGGACGAGGAATTAAAAAAGCATACTACTATGAGAGTTGGAGGAAATGCGAAATACGTGTTTTTTCCGACTTCTTCTGATGAGATAAAATCCATATTAGAATATTGTATAGAAAATAACGAAAAATACATATTTATTGGTAATGGAAGCAATATTATCTTCTCGGATAAGGGATTTGATGGTATAGTAATTAAGCTGTCGGGCAATATGAGTAAGATATCCGCAGAAGGCGACAGGATTTATGCCGAGGCAGGTGCAGTGCTTTCCAAAGTTGCAAATCTTGCAAGAGATAATGAACTTACGGGTATGGAGTTTGCGGCAGGAATACCGGGAACTATAGGCGGTGCAGTATCAATGAATGCAGGTGCTTATGGCGGTGAGATGAAAGATATTGTAGAATATGTTGATATATTAGAGAATGGTGAAATTAAGAGATATGAAAATTCTGAAATGAATTTTGGATACAGAAGAAGTATTGTAAATGAAGATGAACATATTATTTCTGATTCTTTTGACAGAATAATAATCGGAGCAGGAATTAAGCTTGCAAAGGGCGATAAAAAGGATATTGAAGCCAGGATGGAGGAGCTTAAGGCAAAAAGAATAGAAAAACAGCCGCTTGAATATCCGAGCTCAGGTTCGACCTTTAAAAGACCGGAAGGTTATTTCGCAGGAAAATTAATCGAGGATACAGGTCTTAAGGGATATCGTGTGGGAGGAGCTATGGTATCCGAGAAGCACGCAGGTTTTGTGATTAATTATGATAATGCAACTGCTGAGGATATTATAAGACTCATAAATGATGTTAAGGATAAGGTATATGAAAAATTTGGCGTAGAGCTTTCACCGGAGGTTAAAATCATAGGATGAGATTCGTAATAGTAACCGGTATGAGTGGTGCCGGCAAATCAACTGCATTAAAAAAGCTTGAGGATATGGGATATTTCTGTGTGGATAATCTTCCGGTTATGCTTATACAGAAATTTGCGGATATTGCATATGATGGGGAATTTGAGGTAGAAAATGTCGCAATAGGCGTTGATATAAGAAGCGGTGAGTCCTTGAATCAGTTATCGGTTAATCTTGAGGAGATGAAGAAAAACCACTACAGCTATGAAATACTTTTTTTAGATGCCTCAGAATTCGAATTGGTCAAGAGATTTAAGGAAACAAGAAGAAAACACCCTCTGTCAGAGAGTGGCAGAATAAATGACGGTATTGTAAGAGAACGCCAAAAGATAGAATTTTTAAAGCAGAGAGCTGATTATATTATAGATACCAGTGGACTTTTAACCAGAGAACTTGGAGCTGAGATTGAAAAGATATTCTCAGGTGGAGGCGCTTATAATAATATGATTATAACCATATTATCATTTGGTTTTAAGTTTGGAATTCCGCGAGATACAGATCTTTGCTTTGACGTAAGGTTTTTACCTAATCCGTATTATGTTGATGGATTAAGACCTCTTACAGGAAATGATAAACCGGTTGCGGATATGGTGAAAAACTGTGATGAATATGAAGTTTTTATGGACAAATTTATTGATATGATTAAATTTCTTGTTCCGAATTACAAGAAAGAAGGCAAAAACCAGCTTGTAATATCGGTTGGTTGTACAGGTGGAAGACATCGCTCGGTGACAGTTGCAAATGATCTGTACAAAAGGCTTGAGAACCTGCCATATACAATTAGGATTTTTCACAGGGATATAACTAAGGACAAGAATGAAAAAGGAGAATGAAATATGTCTTTTTCCGGTCAGGTTAAGGATGAATTATATGAGGTTATCGGAAACGGTAGACATTGTAGGTTAGCCGAGCTTGCAGCTCTTGTTACTATGACCGATGATGATATGGAAAGCAAGGCGGGGAAAAAAATTGAAAAATTATCGGGATTACTTGACTTGAATCCTTATGACAATGAAACAAAAAAAGCTTTGAAAATTGTGAAAGATATAGAAGGATATACTGTTGACAGAATAATCGTTGAAAAAAACTGCTGTAAACAGGCATATATAAGAGGAGCATTTATTGCAGGGGGCTCCGTTACAAATCCGGAAAAGGGATATCATCTTGAGATAGTATGTAATTCTATTAAGAAGGCAGAGTTGTTAGTTGACATAATTAAAGATTTTGATATTGAGGCTAAAATTGTAATAAGAAAAAAATCTTATGTCTGTTACATCAAGGATGGTTCTATGATAGTTGATCTTCTTAATGTAATGGGTGCACATTCATCTTTGATGGATATGGAGAATGTACGTATTTTAAAAGATGTAAGGAATACGGTTAACAGAAAGGTAAACTGTGAGACGGCTAATCTTAATAAGACGGTAAGTGCAGCTGTTAAGCAGATTGAAGATATAAAATATATTGACAAAGTAAAAGGATTAAAATACCTGCCGGACAATCTGAGGAGCCTTGCTCTTCTACGTATGGAAGAGCCGGAGATGTCACTGATTGATTTAGGACAGTGCTTAAGCCCTCCATTGGGAAAGTCAGGTGTCAATCATAGATTAAGAAAAATAAGTGAAATAGCTAATGAGCTAAGGAGGAACATTTAAAATGTCTACAAAAAATGTAATTGTTAATTTACCAAATGATGCTTCTGCAAGACCGGTTGCCGTTATGGTACAGATTTCAAGCAGATATGACAGTAAGATAACCATATCGTCAAACAACAAAAAAGTTAATGCAAAAAGCATAATGGGTATGATGAGCATGGGATTTTCCAATGGTGATGAACTTTGTGTCGAAGCTACAGGTGTAGATGAGGAAGAGGCCGTCAGCGCTATTGCAGATTATATTGAATCTAAGTAGTAACATTCTTGCACAAGTACATTTTATGTGGTATGATAGAATGTAATATATAATGTAACTATGAGAGTTAAAAGGAGGAGGTCAAATGGGTAAGCTTAGTGATTTCTTTGGAAAGATTCCCTTTTTGTCAAACATCGGCGGAAAGAAGAAATCCACAAAGAGCAATGTAGAACTCCAATATGACAAGGCTATAAATCTTATGGAGAATGGCAATGCAGATGAGGCTATAGAGATATTTGAGAAGATAGCTGATATTGCTATTATGGATGAGACATACAAGTCATTTGGCTCAGATGCTTTAAAGATAATGGGGGAATTCTTTGAGACAGGAAAGTACAGTAATTGTACTACTGAGATAGATAAGGCTAAGGCTTGTATCTATTATGAGAAGTATGTCAAGCTTAACAACGATGGCGATATGATTTATAAGCTTGCCAAGATGCTTCTTGAGATTCAGAATTTTTCAAAAGCTATAACGTATTTTGAAAAGGCTACGGACTGCGGAATCAAGGCTGCATATATGAATTTAGGAAGCATATATGAGAATGGTCTTAACAGGATAGACCAGTATGGTAACAAGAGTGATTTTGTTGTTCCTATTGACTATGACAAGGCCAAGAGGTGGTATAAGAAGCTTGCTGATTTGGGAGATTCCAAAGCACAGTCTGCATATGAGAGAGTGGATTATGCAAGCAGTCATACAGACAGCATTGAGTTTGAGGAAAAGGATAAATTATATACTGCCATAGCTGAGGCAAGACGTGCTAAGGGCAAAGAGCCTAAATATAAGATGATTGAGGCTTCCACACTTCAATATCAGTATACCTATGTTCATAATCAGGTTGATGGTTATATACATAAGCTTCCAAAAGACTGGGTTAAGACTATTAATGAGGAGACTGACGAGGAGTATTATGCACCAAGTCTTACGTACAAGGATTTTGCAATGTATGTATCCTACGACAGTATCCCGAGAGATTCAAAGAAGACACTTGAGAATTATTTAAGATATTGTAATGATGCATTTGATGAGGAATTACAGCTTAAAGCATATATTACGGAATATGCAGACGGTATCTGTACCACCTTCTATCATAAGGAGATGGAGAAGGGTATTGTTACCTTTGCATTTTATCAGGGCAAAAGGCTTGCATGTATGAAATTCGTATGTGCAACAATGGAGATAATAGAGCAGTATGAAGAGATAATCTTTGAAACGGCGAATTCATTTGCATTTGTTGACCCGACGATTGCGAGTGACCAGAGCGCTAACCGTAAGGATAATCAGTATTACAGCGAGGCAGTTTACTGTTATTATTTAGAGGATTACGAGGGTGCGATGGCTGCTGCCAAACAAGCTCTTAAGCTTGGAAGTATTAAAGCAAGCTATCTTTTGATTGAGCTTTATTTTGATGATGATTCACCATACAAGGATATTGAGAAAACAATAAGTTATGCAAAGCAGCTCTTTGATGCGACAAAGGATCCTGATCTTGCATTCTTGCTCGGTAATATATATGATCAGCAGCTTAAAGATTATATGAAGGCTCTTAACTGGTATGAGCATGCACACAGATTAGGTCATAAGAGAGTAGCTTTCTATCTCGGAAGATTTTATTACTATGGCGTATTAAGAACCAAGAGAGACGGAGTTAAGGCACTTCATTATTTTGAGGAAGCAGCTGCAAATGGTATTATGGAGGCAGAGGCTTATATCAAGGATATCAAAGAACTTGGCGGAGAAGATTTACAGAGCTGTGTAGACAAATGGGAAAGAGCTGTACAGGCAGGAAGCGGTGCGGCAGCACTTAAGATTGCACTTTACAAGCAGAGTCAGGTGTTCTATATGGCTAATTCATATGAAATAGAGAAGGCTTTCAATGAAGCCTTGGGACTTGGAAGCTATCAGGCTGCATATGAATTAGGAAAAATATATCAGCAACAAGAGGCAGATGAAAATTACAGAGGTGAAATTAGAAGTATAAAGTATTTTGAAAAAGCTTATGATAACCGTTTTGAAGACTTTGACAAGGAAAATCTTTATAAGGTTATCGAGTACAAGGCCGGTAAGACTGACAGCGTGGATGAAAAGATAGAATTGTATCTTAACAGTGCTAAGACCGGTTATGTACCGGCTGTTGAGAAATTGATTGAATTAGTACCTGAGAGTAATGAAAAAATAGAATTTATCTATAATGAATTAAGAGAGATAGCTGCTACAGGTGATGATTCATCTATCATAGCAATGAATAAGCTTGAGAGAAAATACACTGATTTAATATTGAGAAAGCCTAATGAATGGCAGAAGGTAATTGAGAATAAATTCTTCAGATTATGCATACCTAAGGAATGTACAGCACAGATCAATGATGATGGAGGAACAATTAAGTTCGCTGATTCGGTAGTTGAATTTGCTGTGGCAGAACTTCCTGTTAAGGCTGATGATGAGGAGGATTACCTTAAGATATATAAGCTTATATTATCTGAATACCTGCCGGATGAAAATGCTGAAATAGTTATAGCTAATTCAAGAATGATTGGTTCGGCTATGAGAGATACTAAGGAAAATATTCATTCATTTAATATTCTTCTCATAAGTTCAAAGAACCAGTACATCTTCAAATTAAGTTCACGTGACAGACGAGAGATGATGCAGTTTAAAGATAGGGTTATCGAGATTGCTGAGTCACTTGTTGAAACCGGTGAAATATATGTATCCGAGGATGGAAACAGAAAGAATATAGGATTATCAGTATTACTTCGTTCGAATGAAAATGGATTCCTTTCCATTGGAAAGAACGAAGAATAAAAACTAAATAAATACTTCAGGGCAGGGTGTAATTCCCGACCGGCGGTAAGTGCAATACAGCATGCAGCCCGCGAGCTTTTATTAAGCTGATTTGGTGAGATTCCAAAGCCGACAGTATAGTCTGGATGGGAGAAGTTATTAAGTGCATTGTTTATTGTATGATTTGCCCTGAAACAAGTGTTGTTTCGGGGCTTTTTATGTTTGAATCAAGAATAGATAATTCGGTTATTTAACTTCCGATGTAAGAAGCATCACATAGGATGCTTAAAAGAAAGGATTTTCAATTATATGTTTGATGAAAAATATATGCGGTTCGCCATAGAACTTGCAAAAAAAGGTACAGGTGCCGTTAACCCGAATCCTCTGGTTGGGGCTGTAATAGTTAAGGATGGCAGGATAATCGGACAGGGATATCATAAGGCTTACGGTGGACTTCATGCGGAGAGGGAGGCTTTTAAAAGTCTTACGGAAAGTGCTGAGAATGCAGATATGTATGTAACTCTTGAGCCATGCTGTCACTATGGTAAGCAGCCGCCTTGTGTAGAGGCAATAGTGGAACATAAGATAAAGAGAGTTTATGTAGGCTCTGATGACCCGAACAAGCTTGTCAGCGGTAAGGGATATGAGTATCTTAAATCGCATGGTATTGAGGTACATACACATATACTTAAAGAAGAATGCGATGCATTGAATGATATATTTTTTTATTATATAACCACCGGTCTTCCGTTTGTGGTTATGAAATATGCTATGACACTCGATGGAAAGATTGCAGCTTATACAGGAGAGAGTAAATGGATAAGCAATGAGGCTTCAAGATATAACTCACAGGAACTCAGAAATCTGGCAAGCGGAATAATGGTGGGTATAGGAACAGTAATAAAAGATAACCCTATGCTTACATGCAGATTAGATGGGGGACACAATCCTGTGAGAATAATTTGCGATACAAATATGAAAATTCCTCTTGATTCGAATATTGTGAAAACTTCAAAAGATGTGCCGACTATATTGGCGGTTGGAGAGCATATAAAAAGAGCTTGTCAGGCAGATGGTGAGCTTGCAGACAGATATAATAATCTGATTAGCAATGGGATTGAAATCGTTTTTACAGAAGAAAAGGATAACAGGATTTCGCTTAAGGCTCTGATGAAGTACCTTGGAGAAAAAAAGATAGACAGCATTATTCTTGAGGGCGGGGGTACGTTAAATTATGCCGCCATTGAAGAGGATATTGTAAGTGAGATAATTATTTATATGGCACCTAAGGTGTTAGGAGGTAAGGAGGCACCGACAGCTGTAGGAGGTAAGGGATTTGAAAATCCTGATTTAGCAAAAAAATTTATCTTAAAGGAAATAAGACAGTTTGACGAAGATGTATTTTTAAAGTACATATCAAAAGTCTGATTGTATATTTTTGATAAGGTGGCAGATTAATTTCTATAAATTTTTGAAAGGAGCAGATATGTTTACCGGAATTATCGAAGAAATCGGCGAGATTAAGAATATAAAGCAGGGAATCCGTTCAGCAGTCCTTACCGTAAAGGGAAGTCTGGTTACAAGTGATTCAAAGGTTGGTGACAGTATAGCTGTTAACGGTGTATGTCTTACGGCCACAAGTATTGACAGGGAAATATTTACAGCTGATGTCATGGCTGAGACTATGAGACGTTCATCACTTGGAGGTTTAAAACCGGGAAGCAAGGTTAATCTGGAAAGGGCGATGCCTTGTAACGGAAGATTTGGTGGACATATTGTATCAGGACATATAGACGGAACCGGAACGATAAGTAAGATGGAACGGGAAGACAATGCAGTATGGGTTACAGTAGCAACATCTAAGGAAATCTTAAAATATATAGTTGAAAAGGGGTCGATAGCAATAGATGGCATAAGTCTTACAGTAGCTTATGTGGACGATGATGTGTTCAAGGTCTCAATTATACCACATACCGCAGGAGAGACAACACTTCTTATGAAGACTAAAGGAGACGTGGTTAATCTTGAAAATGACATAATAGGAAAGTATGTTGAGAAACTTATGGGTTGTGGAGATAAAGAAGGTCAAATTGCAAGAGAAAAAAAACCGCATTCTAACATAGATATGGAAATGCTTTCCAGGAATGGATTTATATAAAGGAGGATAAATATGGAATTTAATTCGATAGAAGAGGTTGTCGAGGATATAAGACAGGGGAAAATCGTTGTAATCCTTGATAATGAGGACAGGGAAAATGAAGGAGATGTTATATGTGCTGCCGAATATGCAACCACAGAGAATGTCAATTTCATGGCAAAGTATGCAAGAGGTCTTATATGTATGCCGATGGCTTATGAATATACGGATAAGCTTCATTTGCCGCAGATGTGTATAACCAATACAGATAATCATTGTACGGCATTTTCAGTATCAGTAGACCATATAAGTACAACTACAGGAATATCTGCAGAAGAAAGAGGTATAACAGCAAGAAAATTTGTAGCTGATGATGCGAAGCCGGATGATTTCAGAAGACCGGGACATATGTTTCCGTTGGAGGCAAGACCGGGAGGAGTTATAGAAAGACAGGGACATACCGAGGCGACAGTCGACCTTGTAAGACTTGCAGGTCTTAAGCCGGTTGGTCTTTGCTGTGAGATAATGAAGGATGACGGCACTATGGCGAGGCGTGATGACTTGCTTGAGTTTGCCAAAGAACATAATCTCAAGATTAGCACGATAGAAAAGCTTATACAATACAGAAAAGAACACGAGGTGTTTGTAGAATGTGTTGCCAAGGCAAAGATGCCGACAAGGTATGGTGAGTTTACAATCTACGGATATATCAATAAATTAAACGGTGAACATCATGTGGCACTCGTAAAAGGTGATATAACAGACGGTGAGCCTGTATTATGCAGAGTTCATTCGGAATGTCTCACAGGCGATGCCTTAGGTTCGGCAAGATGTGACTGTGGACAACAGTATGATGCGGCCATGAAGGCTATAGCTAAGGAAGGAAGAGGCGTACTTCTTTATATGAGACAGGAAGGAAGAGGAATAGGTCTAATCAATAAGATAAGGGCATATGAGCTTCAGGATAAGGGACGGGATACTGTCGAGGCCAACCTTGAATTAGGATTTCCTGAGGATGCCAGAGATTATACCATAGGTACTCAGATACTGGTTGATCTTGGAATAAAGAAACTTAGACTTCTCACCAATAATCCGCTAAAAGTGTACGGTCTTGCCGGATATGGACTTGAGATAGTCGAGCGTGTGCCTATTCAGATTGAGCCAAGCAAATATGATATCTTTTATCTTAAAACCAAGAAAGAAAAAATGGGACATATACTTGACTTATAGTCTGTTACGATACATTATATATATGATAAAAACGAAATATAATTGAACACTTATTACAAATAAAAATGAAATTAAAAAGGAGAATTTAATATGAAAGTTTTAGAAGGAAATATGGTTGCAGATGGTATAAAGATTGGTATTGTTGCATCAAGATTTAATGAGTTTATAGTTTCAAAACTCATATCGGGTGCCGAGGACGGACTTGTAAGACATGGTGTCAGAGAAGATGATATAACTCTTGCATGGGTTCCGGGGGCCTTTGAGATACCGGTTATAGCTAAGAAGATGGCTTCATCGGGAAAATATGACGCTGTTATATGTCTTGGTGCAGTTATCAGAGGTGCAACGAGTCATTATGATTATGTATGTAATGAAGTATCAAAAGGAATAGCTGCAGCTTCAATGGAGACAGGTGTACCGGTTATGTTTGGTATAGTAACTACGGAGAATATCGAGCAGGCGATAGAGCGTGCGGGTACAAAGGCAGGTAATAAAGGATATGATTGCGCACTTGGTGCGATAGAGATGATTAATCTTATTAAGAATGTATAAAAATTTTGTATGGGGATTGAATTATGAATGAACGTAAGCTTAAGCAATTAAATATTGTGGTTATTATGGCTATTCTTGTTGGGCTTATATTCATTTTGCTTTTTGTACTTGTTTTTTCGCCAGAAGGACAGAATCGAATAACGGGTGATTCCATAACGGATTTTAATGATGGCTGGATATTAAAATCTTTTGAGGGAGCAAATGATGAAATAATTAATCTTCCCGTAAAAATAAATGCTGATGAATCTGAAATAATTGTACTTATGCATATGGTGCCATATGATGTAAACGGTAATACAGCTATAGCATTTAAGACAGAATTTCAGAATGTTAGAGTTATGCTGGGAGAAGAGACAATATATACAAACGGTGTTATGAATGACCAGAAACTAATAAAAAATGCTGTTCCGGGTTATAACATTGTTGAAATAGGAAATGCTTCTCCGGGTGAAATAATAACTATTTACCTTACCTCTGCTTATAAAAAATATAGTGGTAATATACCAAGCGTTTATTATGGTACCAAAAGCGATATAATATTTAATATAATAAACAATAATGTAATAAGCCTTGTACTTGCCATATCACTTATGGCTACAGCGTTTCTGCTTACAGTCTCCCTTATTATTATGAAAAATAAAGAGGTTGATAAGCAGAAGGCTTTATATGCCTTTGGATTTATATTTGCGACGGCATTGTGGAGCTTATTATCAAATCCGATTATGCAGCTTATTACCAGAAATTTATTTGGCATATATATGGCAGGCATGGTTGTAATGCTTCTTCTGCCGGTTATATATATTATGTATCAGAGGTGCTTTGCCTTAAAAAGAAGATATGCAAAAATATTTGAAATCGGAATATATATCTATGCCATAAATTTCCTTACGGGTTCAATATTTCAGATGTTCAATGTATGTGACTTTGCAACCTATGTAAGTATAACCAAGGTGTTTATTATGATAGGGCTTCTGCTTTTATCGGGACTCATGTATCTGGCTGCGGACGCCTATGAGGATAAGATGATATACAGCAATCTTGTTGCCAATACAATACTTCTGGTGACGCTCATTATAGAAGCAATACTTTCATTGTTTAAATTTTATAAAAAATACGATGGACTTATACTTGAAGTTGGATTATATATTTTCCTGATTCTCATGGTTATTATCGTGCAGAGGGATATAATCAATGAAGTCAATTCCAAGAAAGAAGAGGCTATTAATAATCTTGAGCAAAAGAAAGAAAAGATTGTAAAGGACATTAATACCAATCTTGTATTTAAAGCTTTAAATGAAGCGATAAGCTCTCTTAAAAATGATAAGGATAACAGCAGACTTATATACAATACTTCGGTATATCTTAAAGATAATATTAAGGCTGCAACAGAAAGTGGTTTAGTACCATGGAAAGAAGAACTTACATATATAAAATCATATCTTGAGATGGAGAAAAGAATTAACAAAGGACTCACAATCGAGATAGAGGATAAGGTTGATAACTTTATGATACCATATGGAAGTGTTGAGTTATTAGTAGAGAATGCATTAAGAAACGGAGCATTAAAGTCTACCGGAACTCCAAGACTTATCATAAGAATATATGAAAGACTCGATTGCTTTGCAATACAGATTGTGGATAATGGCAAAGGCATCGGACCGGATAAAAAATTTGACGGAACAGTTCCGTACAAGACAATAAAGAAGAGACTTAAGACGCTTTGTAAAGCAGGTATTGAGATAAGAAACAAGGATGGTAAAGGAACCATAATTACCATTAAGGTTCCAAAGGAAGGATTTATTATCAAGGAGGACTAAGATGACATTTGCTGAACAGATAGTTTATGCTATGTTTAAGCCATCAAGGTTTAAAGAACTGATTGATTTAAAAAAGGGAAGATTTGCTGTGTTTGTAATTGTTTTAATGCTCGCAATCGGAATAGTGAGAGAAATTATTCCTGAGGCTGCATTTATTGTCGGCTTCGGAGGATTTGAAAGTCTCTTTACAGAAAAAATGGCGCCTTTTAATTTCAATGATGGTGAACTCAGTATTGAAAAGCCATTCACAATGTCGGTCTCTATGATTAAAATAATGATAGATACAGAGGAAGAAAAAATATCCGACACAAAATTAGACAGAACAGGTGAATATATAGCTTTTGGAAGTAAATATTTGTCTATCGTTTTAAAGGAAAATTCTAAGTACATGAGATATCGTGACATAAAACTGGCAGATATACTTCCGGACGGTTTTTCTAATGCTACGCTAAAATCGCTTATACCGTTTATATATTTTTATCTAATATTAAATTATTTACTTTATTGTGGCGGGTGCTTCATAAAATATGCTATATTGGCACTTATATTTAGCATATCAGCAGGAAGTATAAATAGAATTGCCAACATTGGTCTGACCAAAGGAGAGATTTTCAGACTTTGTTTTTATGGTCAGACACTTGGTATAATAATATCTAATTTTAATGCGGCATTAGGTCTTTTTCCGTCTATGTTCGTGAGCTTTGTTTGTGTTATATTATCAATATCCATGATTAATTCAGGCTTAAGACATATGGACAAAAGTAATCAGATCTGATATATCTTCATCAGACATGGTGCTCATATTACTGTTATGAAAACGTTTATCAAAGGTTACCTCATCGGAAAAATAATCCGGTGGGGTAAATCTGTCTGCGGACGCTTCATCGGGGAACTCTACCTCTGCCATAATTACACCTTCAAATACACCTTTGAATACATCAAGCTCTATTTTTAATGAATTATCTAAAGGAATTAAATAGCGTGTTTTTGTGATGATGTTTCCTACTGATTCATTTAAGAATGTATTATATGTATCCTCTGATATGGAGGTTTCCACTTCTTCGCGTTTTATCATACCGGTTGATTTAACTGTCAGGAAGAATTCTTTTTTATCATAAGATATGCGTTTTCTTACACGGACAACCGGCTTGTCGGCAAGATATGCCTGCTCAATATCGTAATGTTTATATGTATCAAGACTTTCAGGTAGTTTTTTTAAAAGATATTTTCGTTCTATTTCCATTATACATCTCCTGTAAATATTTATTTTCTTGAAGAATTATCAGTTATAGTATATACTATTCTCTGGAAATTTTAAACATAAAAGTCTGATATATATTTTAATGATGATAAACTATACGGAGGATTATATTATGAAGAAGGTTAATGTATTTTTTGCAGAAGGCTTTGAAGAAGTTGAGGCATTGACAGTTGTAGATTTATTAAGACGTGCAGGTATAGAGACATACACGGTATCAGTTACCGGAGAGAAGATGGTTAGAGGATCGCACGGTATTAAGGTTGAGATGGATAAGACCTTTAATGTGATCGCGGATGCAGATGCCATCGTGCTTCCGGGAGGTATGCCGGGTACTCTTAATCTTAAGGCGCATGAGGGATTGGCCGAACTTATAAGAGAGTATGACAAACAGGGCAAATGGTTATGTGCTATCTGTGCGGCACCTACCGTATATGGAAGTATGGGACTTCTTAAGGACAGACATGCTACATGTTATCCGGGTATGGAAGATGAGCTTTCCTGTGCTGATCATCTTACGGATGCAGTTGTAGTTGATGACCATTTTATAACCAGCAGGGGAGTAGGAACTGCCATAGATTTTTCACTTGCAATAATAAGAAATTTGATTGATGATGTAACTGCTGATAAAATCGCGAGTAGTATAGTATATAGGATAGAAGAATAAATCTTCTTTCCACACAACTTACTGCAAGTAATAGGAGATATAAATATTATGAATATAACAGTCAAAGAAGTGGTGGATGTTACAAATGGCAAACTGCTTAACGGGAATGAAGATGTCATATTATATGATATATGTATTGATTCGAGAATGACTAAAGAGGGAGATTTATTCGTTCCGATAATCGGAGAAAAAACTGACGGACATTATTTTATAGAACAGTCTTTAGATAAATGTTCAGCTACGCTTACTTCAAGGCCTGATGAGAAGATTACGGTTGATAAGCCATATATTTTAGTAGATGAGACAGTAAAGGCATTACAGGATATAGGTGCATATGTAAGAAGTAAATTTGATATACCGTTTATCGGAGTGACGGGAAGCGTAGGTAAGACTACTACAAGAGAGATGATTGCGACAGCTTTATCCGGTGAAAAGAAGGTTTACAGAACCTCCGGCAATCATAATTCACAGATAGGAACTCCGCTTAGTCTTTCACGTATTGATGAAGATGCAGAGATGGCGGTTATAGAAATGGGAATGAGTGAGGAAGGACAGATGGATATTCTGTCACATCTTGTAAAGCCGGATATATGTGTTATATCCAAGATAGGTGTTGCACATATAGAATTTCTTAAGACTAAGGAAAATATTCGTAAGGAAAAATTATCAATTATTAATGCCATGAGTGAAGACGGTGCACTGTTTTTAAACGGCGATGATGATATGCTTGAAGATTTAAAAGGTAAGACCGGCGTCAGGACGATATATTACGGAACAAAGGAATGGTGTGATTACCGTGCTGAGAATATTCATATGGAAAATTATCAGTATGTATATGATTATGTTCATGGTGATGAAAGAATAAAGGTTATACTAAATGCACTTGGTAATCATAATGTCATTAATTCCCTTGCCGGACTTGCGATAGCAGATTATATGGGGCTTGATGTCAGTATAGCAGCAAAGCAGTTCGAGACATTTAAGGGACTGCGTCAAAAGCTTTTGCATATACCTAATAAATATACAATAATAGATGATACTTATAATGCAAGTCCTGATTCCATGAAGGCAAGTCTTGATGTATTGGATAAATTTGATGTTGTAGAGGATGGAAGAAAACTTGCCGTGCTCGGAGATATGTTTGAGCTTGGAGAGAATAGCGAAAAATATCATTATGAGACGGGCGAGTATCTGGCAAAGAAAAAAATTGATGACCTTATAGTAGTAGGAGAGTTATCACAACATATAGCTGATGCGGTGGAAGCAAATAACCCTGATATAAAATGTTATCGCTTCAAGGACAATGGAGAGGTTGCTCTTTATCTTCTGTCAGTTATGAGGCCTCAAGATATAGTTTTGATAAAGGGGTCAAACGGTATGCATCTTAATGAAATTGTGTCTAATCTCTTGGGGTAAGTTAGGGTCATCTAACTGGCTGAATTAGCGGTTTTTTGACCTTTGACTTCTTGACAGATGAGGGTCGATATGTTAGCATATTGGTTAGTAATTATTATCGAAAAATAAATAAGTTAATTAATTGCGAAACTTGATATAGGTTCATTTATCTTATAATTGTTTCGCAATTTTTTTAACTAAAAATAAGGAGGACATAATTATGAAATATGTATGTACAGTATGCGGATATGTTTACGAAGGAGAGCAGCCACCTGAGGCTTGTCCTATATGTAAGGCACCTGCTGATAAGTTTAAGGCACAGGCAGGAGAGAGGGTATGGGCGTCAGAACATGTAGTAGGTGTTGCTCAGGGAGTAAGTGAGGATATAATTAAAGACTTAAGATCTAATTTTGAAGGTGAATGCTCAGAGGTTGGTATGTACCTTGCTATGTCAAGAGTTGCATACAGAGAAGGTTATGCAGAGATTGGTCTTTACTTCGAGAAGGCTGCTTATGAGGAAGCAGAGCATGCAGCAAAATTTGCAGAGCTTTTAGGCGAGGTAGTAACAGACTCAACTAAGAAAAATCTTGAAATGAGAGTTGATGCTGAAAACGGTGCAACAGATGGTAAGACTGATTTGGCTAAGCGTGCAAAAGCAGCTAACCTTGATGCAATACATGATACAGTTCATGAGATGGCAAGAGATGAGGCAAGACACGGAAAAGCATTTGAGGGATTACTCAAGAGATATTTCGGTTAATAGATATACGATTGTAAGCCGGATGGCTGATGATAAGAATTAATTAAACGAAAGGAGAAAAACTATGGATAAGTATTTTTGCAATCCTTGTGGTTACACTTACGATCCTGAAGTAGGTGATCCTGAGCATGGTATAGCACCGGGTACAGCTTTCGAAGATCTTCCTGATGATTGGGTATGTCCAAACTGTGGAATTGATAAGAGCATGTTCCAGAGATGTATTGAAAATTATAACTAATAATTTCGGATACATAGTAAAAAAGAGAATGATTTTTTCATTCTCTTTTTTAGTGCAAAAATGACTGAATTGTGCTTGGTTAAAAATTATTTGTTATGATTGATAGTATTGAATAGCTACTAACAAGCTGTTAATAATTGATTTTTTATAAACGATTAAATTACATCAATTTTATTGTGCAAGTTTTATATTTTTTTTGAATATTAATTCAATCCATTGGTAAATACTTAAGAAATTTTTTTTAACCCTTGAAAAAAAATAAAAAAAGTCGTAATATCCTATTTGTAGCAAACATAAGATAGACATAAGAGTTAATTAATACAAATCAAAGATTATACGGAGGAAAACAAAATGGCAGTTAAGAAAGCAACAGTAGATTCAACTATGGCAAAAGTAGAAGCAGCTAAGGCTGAGGTTAAGAAAGAAGCAGCTCCGGCAAAGAAGGCAGCACCTGCAAAGAAGGCAGCAGCACCTGCTAAGAAGGAAACAGCTAAGGCAGCAGCACCTGCAAAGAAGGCAGCTCCAGCTAAGAAGGAAGCAGCTAAGGCAGAGACTAAGAAGGCAGCACCTGCAAAGAAGGCAGCTCCAGCAAAGAAGGCAGCACCTGCAAAGAAGGCAGCTCCGGCTAAGAAGGCAGCAGCAGAGAACGTAGTAATTGAGTTCGCTGGTGGTCAGGTATCTACTTCAGATATCGTTGCTAAGGCAGTTGAAGTATCAGGTAAGAAGTCAATCAAAGTATTAAATGTATACTATCAGCCAGAGACTGGTATGGTTTACTTCACAGCTGATGGCGAGGAAGGTTCTTTCTCATTATAAGATTTTTATAAACATATAAAACGTAATTTCGAGTAGAGGATATATCCTCTACTCGATTTTTTTTCGATGATATATTGTCGGTGATATAGAATGGATATCTTAATCGCAGCTGTGTGCACAGTTGATATATGTCTACCGCAGACACGTTCCCACTCCGTTCGCGACGTCGGCCTACTAACCTCATAAATTATCATAAACAGGAGCATGAAGCTTTTGCATAAATGCAAATCTTCACACTCCTGTTTCTTCAATTTATTCGCTAAGTAGACACGTCGCTCAAGGGTCTGCTTGCAGACATATATCCCCTGCATCCACAGCCGTAATTAAGATATCCTCTATCTCGCCGACGGCGAGATAGAGATGTACGCTGGGATGGGAGATATGATTTGATTTTATAGAGTCCCAAAATGCTGTCCAAATTAATGGACAATATTTATGAACCTTTGTTTTAATTATATACAAAAAGTGAAAATTTTAGTATAATAGAAATATATTAGACAAAAGAGGAAAAAATATGCTGGATAAGTTCGATCAGAGATTAAAATTATTATATCTTATGAATATTATGCTTGAAAAAACAGATGATGAACATGGTTTAAAAAGTACAGACATTATTAATTTGTTATCTGATTATGGAATTAAAGTTGAGAGAAAAACATTATATTCTGACATCGAATTATTAAGAAAATTTGGAATTGATATATATAAAGAACAGTGTGGCAAGCAGACTTTATATCATGTTGGAAGCAGAGATTTTGAACTTCCGGAGCTAAAACTGCTTGTTGATTTAGTTCAGTCATCAAGATTTATTACAAAAAAGAAATCACAATCATTAATTAATAAAATAGAAAAGTTAACAAGTAAGTATGAAGCAGAACAATTGCAAAGACAGGTTTTTGTTTCAGAAAGGGTAAAATCTGAAAATGAAAGGATATATTATAATGTTGATTTAATTCATACGGCAATTAATTCTGATAAAAGTATTAACTTTCAGTATTTTCAATGGAATATAAACAAAGAAAAAGAATTAAGGCATAATGGGAAAATTTATGATGTAAGTCCATGGGCATTATCTTGGGACAGCGAAAAATATTATCTTGTCGGATACGATGAGGATTTAAAAGCTATAAGACATTATCGTGTGGATAAGATATTAAATTTAAAACTTTCAGATAGACAAAGATCCGGTAAGAATGAATTTTGTAAATTTGATATTGCAAAATATTCAAAAAGAATTTTTGGAATGTTTGATGGAGAAGAAAAACGAGTGAAGCTAAGAGTTAAGAATTCTTTTGTCGGCGTAATTATTGATAGGTTCGGAATAGATATAGAAATCAATATAAGAGATAATGAATATTTTGAAACTGAGGTTGAAGTAGTTGTAAGCGAACAGTTTTTAGGATGGATATTGGCATTAGGTGATAATGTAAAAATTGTTGAACCTGAAGAGGTTGTAAAAAATATGAAGGATATGTTAAATGAGAGATTTAAATTATACAATGATGAATAAAAAGAAAAAGTCCTTTCGGACTTTTCTTAATGCACACACTGTGCGGCCGACAAAGCGGCGATTTGAAATAATTTTTATTTGAACTCGTAGTGTAAATCCAGAGGGCTCTGGATTCATTTATAAGAATAACAGTATGATGGAGGAATGTCAATATGAATTTTAATGGAGAGTATTTTCTTGGACTTGATATAGGAACAGATTCTGTAGGCTATGCAGTAACAGATCAAAGATATAATCTTGTAAAGTTTAAAGGAGAACCTATGTGGGGATCTCACCTTTTTGATGCGGCTAATCAGTGTGCAGAAAGAAGAGGATTTAGAACTGCTAGAAGAAGATTGGACAGAAGACAACAGAGGGTAAAACTTGTTGATGAGATATTTGCTCCGGAAGTTGCAAAGGTCGATCCGAATTTTTATATTAGAAAAATGGAAAGCACATTATATCCTGAAGATAAATCAAATAAAGGTGATCTTTATCTTTATTTTAATAAACAGGAATACGATGAGAAACAGTATTATAAAGATTATCCTACAATTCATCATCTTATATGTTCATTGATGAATGATGAAAAGACAAAGTTTGATATAAGATTGATAAAAATTGCAATTGACTGGCTCGTTGCACATAGGGGACATTTCTTAAGTGAAGTGGGTACTGATAGTGTAGATAAAGTTTTGGATTTTGGAAAGATTTATGATGAATTTATGGCACTTTTTAGCGAGGAAAATGATGCTGTTTCATCAAAGCCATGGGAAAATATTAATCCGGATGAGTTGGGTAAAGTCCTTAAAATGCATGGAAAAAATGCAAAGCGTAATGAATTAAAGAAACTGTTATATGGGGAGAAAATACCTTCAGACGAGGATTATTTTATTGACAGAAAACTTTTGATAGATTTTATTGCAGGGACAAGTGTTCAGTGTAATAAGCTTTTTAAAAATTCTGAATATGAGGATGATTTGAAAATCACAATAAGCAATAGCGATGAGAGGGAAGTGGTATTGCCACAGCTTGAGGATTTTCATGCAGACATAATTGCTAAACTTTCATCAATGTACGATTGGAGTGTTTTATCGGATATCTTATCAGGCAGTACATATATATCGGAATCAAAGGTCAAAGTATATGAGCAGCATAAAAAGGATTTAAAGGAACTAAAAGAATTTGTGAGAAAATATGCACCTGATAAATATAATGATATATTTAGATTAGCAAGTAAGGATATTTATAATTATACAGCATATTCATATAATCTTAAATCTGTAAAGGATGAAAATGATTTGCCTAAAGGCAAGGCTTCAAAAGAAGATTTTTATTCGTATCTGAAGAAAACGTTAAAACTAGATAAAAAGGAAAATTATAATTTTGATAATGAAAATGACTTGAGCTTTTTTGAGGATATGGTGGATAGAATGGGTTCAGGAAATTTCCTGCCAAAACAGGTTAATTCTGATAATCGTGTAATTCCATATCAAGTATATTATGTTGAATTAAATAGGATTCTTGAAAATGCAAAAAAACATTATTCATTTTTAGAAGAAAAGGATAAGGATGGATATAGTAATTTAGAAAAAATAATATCCGTGTTTACTTTTAGGATTCCTTATTATGTCGGACCACTCAGAAATGATGGTGAAAATTCGCCATATGCTTGGATTAGGAGAAAAGCAGATGGTAAGATATACCCATGGAACTTTGAGGAAAAGGTTGATTTGGATGCATGTGAAAATGCATTTATTGACAGAATGACCAATTCATGCACATATATTCCAGGTGCTGATGTTCTTCCTAAATGGTCACTTCTTTATACAAAGTATATGGTTCTTAATGAGATCAATAACATTAAGGTGAATAACACGGGAATTTCTGTTGAGGCAAAACAAGGAATATATAATGAATTGTTTTGTAAAAAGGCTAAAGTATCTGTAAAAGCAATTAAAGAATATCTTATCAGTAATGGATTTATGCAAAAAGATGATGAAATGTCTGGTATTGATATTACAGTCAAATCATCTCTTAAATCAAGGTATGATTTCAGGCATTTACTTGAAAAAAATGAACTTACGACAGATGATGTTGAAGCTATGATATCAAGAAGTACTTATGCAGAAGATAAAACAAGATTCAAAAAGTGGTTAAAGAAAGAATTCCCACAATTAAGTGAGGATAATTATAAATATGTTTCAAAGCTTAAATATAAAGATTTCGGAAGATTGTCAAAAAGTTTACTTAATGGATTGGAAGGAGCAAGTAATGAAACGGGTGAAATAGGAACAATAATGCATTTCCTGTGGGAAACAAATGACAATCTTATGCAGCTTTTATCCGATAGATATACTTTTATGGAGGAGATAAATAAAAAACGTCAAGAGTACTATATAGAACATAAGCTTTCATTAAATGATCAAATGGAAGAACTTGGAATTTCAAATGCTGTTAAACGACCTGTTACAAGAGCATTGGCAGTGGTAAAAGATGTTGTATCCGCCGTAGGCTATGCTCCTAAAAAGATATTTGTTGAGATGGCACGTCAGGAGGATGAAAAGAAGAAAAGATCAGTTACAAGAAAGGATCAAATTCTGGAGCTTTATAAAAATGTGGAAGAAGATACAAAGGAATTGGAACGTCAACTTGAAGATATGGGTGATACAGCCAATAATAAGCTTCAGAGTGATGCGTTGTTTTTGTACTATCTTCAGCTCGGAAAGTGTATGTATAGTGGTAAACCAATTGATTTATCACAGATAAAAACTACGAAATATAATATAGACCATATATGGCCACAGAGTATGGTAAAGGATGATAGTTTGTTAAATAACAGGGTATTGGTTTTGTCTGAAATTAATGGAGATAAAAAGGATGTTTATCCTATTGATGAATCAATACGTAGTAAAATGCATTCGTATTGGAAGATGTTAGCAGATAAAAATCTTATAACAAAAGAAAAATATTCCAGATTAACAAGATCTACTCCTTTTACAGAATCAGAAAAAATGGGATTTATAAATAGACAGTTGGTGGAAACCAGACAGTCAATGAAAGCAGTAACACAATTATTAAATAATTTGTATCCTGATACGGAAATTGTATATGTAAAAGCAAAGCTTGCAGCAGATTTTAAACAGGATTTTAAGCTTGCTCCAAAGTCAAGAATTATAAATGATTTACATCATGCAAAGGATGCATATTTAAATGTTGTTGCCGGAAATGTATATAATGAAAGGTTTACAAAGAAGTGGTTTAATGTAAATGAAAAGTACAGTATGAAGACAAAAGTTTTGTTTGGTCATGATGTAAAAATCGGAGATAGGCTTATATGGGATAGCAATAAGGATTTACAGACTGTAAAAAATACATATGAAAAAAATAATATCCATCTTACAAGGTATGCATATTGTCAGAAGGGCGGATTATTTGACCAAATGCCTGTAAAGAAAGGACAAGGACAGATTCAACTTAAAAAGGGTATGGATATAGATAGATATGGTGGATATAACAAGGCAGCAGCAAGTTTCTTTGTTATAGCTAGATACATTAGAGGAGGTAAAAAAGAGGTATCATTTGTTCCGGTGGAACTTATGGTAAGCGAAAAATTCTTAAATGATGATAATTTTGCTATTGAGTATTTAACGAATGTTCTTACAGGAATGAATACTAAAAAGATTGAAAATGTCGAGCTTCCAATTGGAAAAAGAGTAATAAAGATAAAGACAGTTCTTTCTCTTGATGGTTATAAGGTGTGGGTGAATGGAAAGGCAAATGGCGGAAAGATACTTTTACTTACAAGTGCTGAAAGTTTAAATTTATCTAAAGAAAATGTTGAATATGTAAAGAAGATAGAAAATTATTCGGATAAGAAAAAATCTAACAAAAACTTCATGCATGATTCAGAAAATGATGGATTATCAGAAGAAAAGAATAAATTTTTATATGATAAACTTACAGAAAAATTAGGCACAAACCATTTTAAAAAGATGCCTGGTAATCAATATGAAACTTTATTATCAGGAAGAGAGGAATTTGTAAATCTTGAGTTTGAAACTCAAATTACAATATTGCTAAATTGTATTGATTTATTAAAGACAGGAAGAACCGGAGGATGTGATATAAAAAAAATAGGAGGAAAATCGGCAAGCGGTGTATTGACTATAGGTGCAAATCTTTCATCTTGCAAATATAAAGATGTTCATATAATTGATATTTCACCAGCTGGATTACACGAGAATACTTCGTGTAATCTGATGGAGTTGTTTGAATGAGTTGGCGTGTAGTAGTTATCTCACAGAGATGTAAGCTTGATTATAGTATGAATTATATGGTTGTAAGAGGGGAAGAAACAAAAAGAGTTTTGCTTGATGAGATGGCGGTACTAATTTTAGAAAATAATGCAATATCAATGACAGGTTATCTATTATCAGAGTTGATTGAAAGAAAAATTAAAGTAATATTATGTGACGGAAAGAGAAATCCACAAGCTGAATTAATTTCATATTATGGTGCTCACAATGATTCTTTGAAGATTAAACAACAGATTGAGTGGAATAATGATATAAAACAGCTTGTATGGACATATATAGTACGTGAAAAAATATTAAATCAAGCTAAACTTCTTCAACGATTTGGTAAGATTCAAGAATCTAATATGCTTATAGGATACACATCTGAAATAAAGTCAGGTGATATATCAAACAGAGAAGGGCATGCGGCTAAAGTATATTTTAATGCTTTATTTGGTATGAGTTTTACTAGAAGTGATGAAGAAAACTATATTAATAGTGCTCTGAATTATGGATATGCATTGATACTCTCGGCATTTAATCGTGAGGTTGTTGCAGGTGGGTATTTGACTCAACTCGGCTTGGCGCATGATAATCAATATAATCATTTTAATTTAAGCTGTGATCTTATGGAACCATTTAGAATTATTATAGATGCTGAAATAATTAATAATGAATATAAAAATTTTGGAACTGAAGAAAAACATACTCTTGTTAATGTTCTGAACAAGAGTTACATAGTAAGGGGACAGGAGCAAACATTATTAAATGCAATCAAATTATATACTAAAAGTGTGTTTGATGCCATTAATGAGGAAAATCCTGAACTGATAAAATTTGTGGAGATATGACATATAGATTTATGAGAATATTGGTGTTTTTTGATTTGCCAACAGTTACAGATAAAGATAAAAGAGAATACAGACGATTCAGAAAAATGCTTATTCAAAATGGTTTTGTTATGATGCAAGAGTCAGTATATACAAGAATGGTTTTGAATAAAACTGTTGAAAAATCGGTTGTTGATACTCTAAAGCGTAATAAACCATCTGATGGATTAGTTCAGGCGATAGTAATTACAGAAAAACAATTTGCTGGAATGGTTAACATATCCGGAGAGTTTGTAAGTAACGTGATTGATACGGATGAAAGGCTGGTTATATTGTGAAATTAGTATCGGAATTATTTCAGGAAACATTGGAATTTAATGAAGGGGAAGTATTATCACTTGTAATAGAAAATCGAAAATTAATGCTTGATTTTTTAAAAAAATTATATAGTCAAATTAACGGAGAAGATGGAGATATTGTCTTGTCTAAAGATAATGAAATAATGAAAATTCAAAAAATGGTTGAACTCATAACAACATTTGTTCCATTTGAAATAAATGAAAAAAGATTATTAACAAAGATAAATGGATTGCTCGAAAAAGAAGCGGTAAATGAAATATATTATAATAAAACGATGCTGCTTTTATCTGAAATAGAAAGATATGTAAATGATTTATCGGATTTTTTTTCATATTCTTTTGAATATAAAGGAATAAATGCTGCATCGCTTATTAAGATGTGTGGGATAAATATCTGTGATGATAGTATCAATGATGTTGAAAGAGTTATAAATTATATGTCCATTGTGCAGGATTTGCTAGGGGAAAAGCTTTTTGTATTTGTTAATATGAGTTTGTTCTTTGAACATAAAGATTTGCAGGGTTTTATAGATACTGTTAATGCATATAAATATAATGTTTTACTTATAGATGGAGTTGAAACAGTAAAATTAAGTGGTATAAGGAGATTGATTATTGACAAAGATTTATGTATTATATAATTGTTATGGAGAATATTACGAATTTGGGTTTATGCGTCAACTTTGTAGGGTTGATTATCTCGAATATGAGATTTGAGGTTTGAGAGTAGTGTAAATCCAGAGGGCTCCAAAACTATGCTAAATAAAGGTGGGGCACATTATACGTTTGAGAGTAGTGTAAATCCAGAGGGCTCCAAAACGAACTAAATCATCTATTTTTTGACAGATTAGTTTGAGAGTAGTGTAAATCCAGAGGGCTCCAAAACATACATATATAATCACATAGCCACACACGAGTTTGAGAGTAGTGTAAATCCAGAGGGCTCCAAAACAGCAACTAAATCAAATGATATAAAGATTGCGTTTGAGAGTAGTGTAAATCCAGAGGGCTCCAAAACCA